>JAXDHQ010000282.1:0-36457 GCA_034664395.1 Solirubrobacteraceae bacterium
ACGACCGCGCACCCGGCGCGAGCCCCCCGAGGACCTCCTCGGCGCCCGCGCCGGCCGGGCGCTCGCCGATGACCCGGGCGGGGACGCCGGCGGCGATCGCGTCGGGCGGCACGTCGCGCGTGACGACGGCGCCCGCCCCCACGATGGCGCCGGCGCCGATCGTCACCCCGGCGGTGACGACCACGCGCACGCCCAGCCACGCGCCGTCGCCGATGACGACGTCGCGCTCGACCTTCGGCTGGTCGCGGAACGGCAGCCCGCGCGCGAGCCCGTAGTCCGAGGCGGTGACGAAGACCTCGGGCGCCAGCGAGACCCGGTCGCCGATCTGGATCCGGCCCACCGAATCGCCGGCCCACAGGTAGCAGCGCTCGCCGATGTGGCAGTCGCGGCCGATCGCGATGCGCTCGCCGTTGGCGATCGACACGTTGGGCGCGAAGCCGGTGCCGGGGCCGATCGCCATCCTGCGCCGCTCCTGCACGTGGCTGTAGCCGTAGAAGTGCAGGAGCCGGAACGCGTGCAGGTACGTGCGCACGTCGCCCAGCGAGCGCCGGGCCCGGAGCAGGCGCTCGCGCGCGGCGCTCACGCGCCCTCCGCGACGGCGCGGCTCGTGTCGTCGCGCTCCCAGCCGGCCGCGCCGCGGCGGCGCTTGCGCGCCAGCGCCCGGCGCGCGAGCAGGGTGATGGCGACGAAGACCGGCAGGTCGGCCGCCAGTCGCGGGCGGCGGCGCACGAGCTCGACGAGCCCCGGCCCCGCGGCGGCGCCCGGCAGCGTGCCGCAGCGCGCGCGCAGCTCGGCCTGGCCCTCGAGCGTGCGCGTGCGGCGCAGCACCAGGCCGCGCAGCGTCCGCGGCGGGCGCACGACGAACGCCTCCGAGCCGACGCACAGGCGCTCGGCGGAGCGGAAGCTGCCGTGCACGTAGCCGTCGTCGTTGATGATCGGCGGGATCGCCCCCACGCGGTCGTGGCCGGCCTGCGACAGCACGTAGACGCCCGACCCGATGGGCGCGTCGGTGCTCCAGTCCAGCGCCAGCCACACGCGGTAGAACGCGCGCACGTGCCACGGGCAGGCGTCGAGGTCCAGGCGCAGGGCGGGCGCGCCGGCCGGCGCGTCCGCGCGCTCCATCGCCGCGGCCACCGCGCACAGGGCGCGGCCGGAGACCTCGACGTCGGCGTCGACGTACGCGCGCGGGAAGTGGCGCGCGGCGGCGTCGCCCGCGTTGAGCGCCGCGTGCTTGGACGCCTCGCGCAGCTCGATCACGCGCACGCCCTGCCAGCGCGAGGCGAGCTCGACCGTGCGGTCGCGACAGCCGTTGGCGACGACGACGACGTCGAGTTCCCCCGGCTCCACGTCGAGCAGCGCGCGCAGGCAGCGCTCGATGACGGCCTCCTCGTCGTGGGCGGGGACGACGACGCTCAGCATGGTCAGGCGGGCGATCCCGCGCCGCCGGGCGTGCGCAGCGTGCGCCAGCGGCGCTTGACCCACGCGACCCGCTCGCGGCCCGCGGCGCGCCGCGCGAGCCGGTCGGCGCCGACCACCGCGGTGCGCCCGGCATGGGCGAGTCGCGCCCGCGCCGTGCGCCCGTAGACGAGCACGTCGGCGTCCTCCCAGCCGCGGGTGGCCAGGCGGCGCTTGTAGTCGGCGTCGCCGAAGCCGAAGTCGTAGGTGCGGACCGCCGGGTCGGCGCACAGGTCCTCGAGCACGCGGAGCTGGACCGCCTTGCCCGGATGCAGCCGCGAGTGGGCGGGGTCGTAGCCCTTGGCGCCGAGCACGAACGTCCCGTCGTGGACCATCCCCAGCTCGAACGCGACCGGCGCGCCGTCGAGGTAGAGGACCCACGCGCGGTACCAGCCCTGGCGCAGGCCGAGCTCGACGACCTCGCGATCGCGGGCGGCGTCGAACCCGGCGCCGAGGCCGCGCTGGTAGGTCGTGGCGGCGATCGCCTCGAGGTCGCGCACGGCGGCCCCGGCGTCCTGCGCGGCGTCGTAGCGGCGGATCTCCATGCGGTCGCCGTGCTGGCGCGCGAGGCGCCGGCTGTAGCGCCCGAGGTTCTCGCGCACGCTGCGCGGCAGCGCGGCCTGGAGGTCCTCGACGCGCTCGGGCAGGTCGAAGACCCAGTGCGGCTCGGCCGAGGCGAAGCGCTCGCGGGCGAGCGCGCCCGGCCGGCTCGTGGCCAGGGCGTGCACGGTGGATCCGACGACGGCGCGATGGAAGACGACGACGTCCGCCTCGCGGCGTGCCAGCGCCGCCAGCAGCTCCCCGACCAGGCGCTCCTCGGTGGTCGCGTCGCCGGCCACCCCGCCGCAGACGACGGTCAGGCAGCGCACGCGCGGAGCCAGGATCGTCGCGTAGCCGAAGCGCGCCGGCAGCCGCTTGTCCTCCAGGCGCGCCACGAGCGCGCCGACCACGGCGCCGCCCTCGTCGCGCGCGACGATCACGTGCGGGCGCACGATCTCGGCACGGATCCGCGCGAGGCACAGGAAGAGGTCCAGCCCGGCGTCGGGACCGCCGAAGGCCGGCCACGCGTGGCTCAGCGCCCGCACGTCCTCGACCGTGCGCGCGACCTCGACGGTCGTCACGTGACCACCGCCGCCTCGGGCACGACCGCCACCGTGCGCCCGCGCCGGCCGGCGGGGAAGCCCGCGTGCACGACGAACGACTTCGTCAGGCCGAGGACGCGCTCGTCGACGATCGTCGCCCCCGGGAACAGCCGCGCCAGCTCGCGGCGGCGCAGCAGGCGGATCTCGCGCACCAGCGCGCGCGCCTGCTCGGGGTCCGGGCACGGCCCGCGCCACCCGCACGCGCGCCGGCGGATGATCTCCACGCGCGCGCGTTCGGGCATCCAGTGCCAGCCGGGGACGAGGAAGTGCGGCTCCATCGGGAACCAGAAGCTCGGCGTCTGCACCCACAGGGCGCCGGCGACGCGCCGCATCTCGCGCGCCATCGCCGCCTGGGCGCTCAGCGTGAACAGGTGCTCGATGACCGAGTTGGAGAACGCGACGTCGAACGCGCCGTCGGGATGCTCCAGGCGCGTGGCGTCGCCCACCGTCGACGCGATGTTGTCGTGCCGCGGGGGCTCGGCGTGCAGGTTGACCAGCGTGATCTCGACGTCGTCGCGACCGGCCCATCCGCGGTGCTCCCAGAAGTCGGTCGTCCCGCCGACGTCGAGGATGCGCACCGGGCGCGGCAGGCCCTCGACGAGCTCGGCGAAGAGCTTGAAGCGCCGCTCGCGCAGGCGATTGGAGAGCGAGTCGGCGGCGGCGTCGTCGGCGAGGCCGCGCAGGATCGAGGGCCGGGTCATCGACCCTCGAAGCTACCGGCAATCCGCCTGCGCTTCCCCGGCCGAAGGTCCAGCATCACGGGCTCGCCGCCAGCGTCACGCCCGCCAGCGCGTAGGTGGCGACGAGGACGTCGGCGACGCGATCGGCGGCGCGCCCGTCCCACAGCGGGACGGGGAGCGGCGTCGGCGCCGCATGCGACGGGACGAGCGCGGCGATGGCCTCGGGCTCCTCCCCGAGCAGCACGTTGGTCCCGTGGCTCAGCGTCGCCGGCCGCTCGGTCACCGCGCCGAGCGTGTAGCAGGCGATGCCCAGGGCCGAGGCCTCCTCCTGCACCGCGGCGGAGTCGGTGACGATCGCGCCGGCGCCGAGCTCGAGCGAGACGAAGTCCACGTGGCCCATCGGCGCCAGGCAGCGCACGCCCGCCGCGAACAGCCGGTCGAGCTCGCCCAGCGCGCGCAGGCGCGCGCTCACCCGGGGGTGCAGGCAGAACAGCACCGGCGTCCGCGCCGCCAGCATGCTCAGCGCATCGACGATCCCGCGCAGCCGGTCGTCGTCCGCGAGCGTGTGGCGGCGGTGCAGCACGGCGAGCACGTACTCGCGTTCGCGCGCGCCGTGGCGCGTCCACGCCGCCCGCGCCCGGCCCCGCGCCTCGGCGCGCCGCAGCGCGTCGATCGTCGTGGCGCCGACGGCGTGGACCCGGCCGTCGGGCACGCCCTCGCCCAGCAGGTGGCGCGCCGCCTCCACGCTGGGGGTGAACAGCGAGTCGGCGAGCCGGTCGATGACGACCCGGTTGATCTCGTCGGGCGCCGTCCAGTCCCACGAGCGCAGCCCCGACTCGAGGTGGGCGACGGCGATCTCGCGCCGCGCCGCGGCCAGGGCGCAGGCGAGCGTCGCGTCGGCGTCCCCGCTGAGGACGACGAGGTCGGGGGTCAGCTCGCCGAGCAGCCGGTGGAAGGCGGCGAGCGTCGCGCCCATGCGCTCGGCCTCGTCCTCGGGGCCGACGTCGAGCTCGTGGTCGGCGATGGGCAGACCGAGGTCGCCGGCGACATCACGGACGAGCCGGCGATCGACCTCGTCGCCGATGAGGACGACGAGCTGGCGCACCGTCGCGCGGCGACGCAGGGCGGCGGCCACGGGCGCCAGGCGCACGGCGTCGGCGCGGCCGCCGACCGCATGGACGACGGTGGCCGGCCGGTCCTCGTGCGCGGGCGGCGCGCTGCCCGTGACGAGGCGCAGCCCGACGGCGGGAAAGAGGCGTTGGCTGCTCATGAAGGACCGCGGCCACCCTAGGTCCGAGCGGCGGCCCCCGGAAGGCGCCACCGCCCGAACCCAGTCCTTCGACCAGGATCCGACAGGCCGTTGGCCTAATCGACGGCGGGCTCGCCGATGCGCCCCGGCACGTACCGCACGCGCTGGTCGACCGCCTCGAGGCGCAGCAGCGGCCGTCGCGGGGCCGCGCCCAGCCGGCAGCCGGCGGCCAGGAACGCGTGCCCAACCGTCTCGGTCCCCTCCAGCGACGCGACGCCGGCCACGGCCGCAGTGCCGACCAGCACGTCGGCGGCCTGCACGCGCTGGGACTCGGCGGCGGCGCGGATCGCCAGCGCCGTCTCGCGCTGGACCTCCGGACCGGCGTGGACCACGATCGCCGCGATCTCGTTGGCGCCGAGGCGCGCGAGCTCGTCGGTGTCGCGCAGCCGCCGGCGGGCGGCGTCGAGGATCTGCTCCATGAGCCGCTCGGCCACCTCGTGGCCGTGGCGCGTGCGCACCTGCGGCAGGTCGTCGAGCGTGCAGCGGATGAGCGCCGCCTGCTCGCCGTCGCGCCGGCAGCGCAGGAGCTGGTCGTGAACCGCGCGCTCGAACGAGCGCCGCCCCCGCGCGATCGACAGCGCGTCGATCCGCTCGGCGGCGGACGTCTCGCCGGCGGCCTCGGTCAGCTCCCACAGCAGCAGCCCCGCGCCCTCGTCGGCCAGCGAGGCGGACACCTGCATCCGCACGAACGAGCCGTCCCCGCGCATGAGCCGCCAGAGCCCGCGGTCGACGACCGGGCCGCGGCCGAGCACCCGCCGGCGGCTGGCGGCCACGTCGGCCAGGTCGACCGGGTGCGTGAGGTCGTCGACGGTCCGCTGGAGCAGCTCGTCGGCGTCCATCTCCAGCAGCAGGCCCAGCGCGCGGCTCACGCGCACGAAGCGACCGTCCGCGTCGACGATGGCCACCGGCGCCGAGGTGGCGTGGAAGGCCTTCTCCAGCGCGCCGAGCAGCGAGGCCCGGCTGGCGGCCGCGCGCCCGCGGACGACCAGCGCCGCTAGACGGGCGCGCAGGTCCTCGGGCGCGAACGGCTTGACCAGGCAGTCCTGCGCCCCGGCGTCCAGCAGCGGCGAGACGTCGTGCAGGGTCGCGGCGAAGGCGAGGATCGGGACCTCGCCCAGGCGGCGGCGCAGCGCGGCGAGCGCGACCGCGCCGATGGCCGCGTCGAAGAGGACGGCGTCCGGCCGCGACGCCGACAGGCGCCGTGCCGCCTCCAGCGCATCGCCGGCGTGGCGGACGCGATAGCGCTGGCCGACGAGCTCGTGGACGTAGGCGCCGAGCTGGGGGTCGCCGCTGACCACGAGCACGGCCGCGTCCACCGGCTCCGCCGGCGGCGCGTCGGTCGCGCCGCGGCGCTCGGCGGTGATCTGCGCCCGCAGGCGCTCGACCGTCGTGCGCTGGCGCTCGGCGACGTCGATCACCGTGCGGCTGTCGACGGGATCGGGGCCGACGACGAGCGGCAGGTCGACGAGGAACGCCGCCCCGCCCTCGGGCGCGTCGCGCAGGACCACCTGGCCCCCGTGCAGCGCCACCACCTCGCGCACGATCGACAGGCCGAGGCCGCTGCCCCCCGGCCGCCCGACGCTGCCGGCGCCCTGGCGGTATCGCTCGAAGATCTCGGCGCGCATGCCCTCCGCGACCCCCGGCCCGCTGTCGGCGACCTCGAGTTGCAGGCGCCCGCCCTCGGCCGTGACCGTGCAGCGCACGACCCCGCCGGCCGGCGCGTGCTTGAAGGCGTTGGCCAGGAGGTTGGAGACGATCGAGAGGATCCGGTCCTCGTCGATGCGGGCGCTCAGGCGCTCGGGGAGCTCCACCACCAGCCGCTGGCCGCGGAGCTGGGCGATGCTGGCGAAGCCCTCGCAGCTCTCCCGCACGAGCGCGGCGACGTCGACGTCGCGCAGGACCAGCTCGACCGCGCCGCTGTCCAGGCGGGCGACCGCGAGGACGTCCTCGACGCGCTTGAGCAGCACGTAGGCGTTCGCGCGGACGCGCTCGACGTCCTCGCGCTGGTCGGCGACCAGCCGGTCGTCGCCCAGCAGCCGCGCGGCCAGGCCGAGCACGATCGACAGCGGCGTCTTCAGCTCGTGGCCGACTCCGGCCAGCAGCTCGCGGCGCTGCTCGTCGAGCGCGCGCGACCATGCGCCGAGCGATCCCACGTCCAGATCACGGCGTCTGGACCGGCCGGTATCTCGCCGACCGCACGCTTCCTGAACGCGGGAAGTCCCCCCGTCGGCATCCTGACCGACCATTTCCCGTTCCCCCGGTATGTGTGTTCGACGATTGGCTCTGCCAACGGAATGTAGGGGACGTTCCCCCCAGCGGGTAGGGAAGTTCGTGCCCCACGGCGCGTTGCCGCTCACCCGGGCGCGGCCCACAGATCACCCGACGCGGCCTCGACGCCCGAATACGGTTCTCCCGTGAGCGCCGGGCGGCGCCCCGTACATTCCCCCCGCGGGGAACCGCCCGCGCGCCATTCTTGTGTGGGTGAGGAAACCACCCCGGCTTCGGGCTCCGCGTAGAGTTTCATGAGGAAGGCCGTCGGCAGGGCGGTCCACGATGACGACGCAGAACGCCGAGGTGGCATGCCGAAGAAGGATCTCGCCGAGGAGGCGCAGGACGAGCCCCCCTTGCGCGTCATCATCGCCGACGACGACCCGCTGACCCGGCGCACCCTGCGCGACGTGCTGCAGGACGCCGGCGTGGTCGTCATCGCCGAGGCCGGCGGCGGTCGCGAGGCCGTCGAGCTCGCCCGCTACTACCGGCCCGACGTCGTGGTCATGGACCTCGTCATGCCAGGGGTCGACGGACTCGAGGCCACGCGCCAGATCGTCGAGCAGGCGCCCGACGTGCGCGTGGTGATGCTCACCTCCAGCGACAGCGAGGAGGTCGGGCTCACGACGCTGCGGGCGGGGGCCTCGGGGTTCCTCGGCAAGGACGTCGGGCTCGAGGCGCTGCCCCGCGCCCTGCGGCGGGCGCGCGCGGGCGAGGCCGTCGTCTCGCGCCAGCTCACCATGCGCCTCGTCGAGGGCCTGCGCCGCGTGCGCGAGGACGGCGCGGGGATGCGTCCGATCCACAGCCCGCTGACGACGCGCGAGTGGGAGGTCCTCGACCTGCTCTGCCAGCACCGCTCGACCGACCAGATCGCCGAGGTCCTCGTCCTGTCGGTCGAGACCGTCCGCTCGCACGTCAAGAGCGTCCTGCGCAAGCTCGACGTGCGCTCCCGACGCGAGGCGGTCGCCGTCGCCCACCGGCTCCGGGCCGGGCTGGTGCAGGACGGTCTGAACGAGCGGTGAGCTGGGCCGACCGCCCCCAGGACGACGGCGACGATCGGCTCGACGCCTTCGCCGGCCGGGCGGCGCACCAGCTCGGCGAGGCCATCGCCCTGCTGCGCGGCTATCTCGTCGCGCTCGAGCAGCGCCACGACCCGGGGCTGCAGGAGGCCATCGGCGGTCTGCGGGCGAGCGCCGAGCGCACCCAGCGCTTCAACGACGACCTGCTCGACCTCGTCGCCGCCGGCCACGAGCTCGATCCGGCGCGGCGCCGCGCGGTCGCGCTCGCCGACGCGCTCGACACGGCGCGCGAGCGCCTCAGCTCCGAGCTGCAGAGCAACCGCGCCACGATCGGCGCCGGCGCGCTGCCCGCCGTCGACGCCGACCCCGACCTCGTCGAGCGCCTGCTCGTCCACGCCGTGCGCGCCGGGCTGGCGGCCGGGGCGCGCCGCATCGAGGTCCGCGCCAGCCGCGAGGGCGAGCTGGTGGAGCTCGAGGTGGCCGACGACGGCACGCCGCCCGACGGCGACGCCTTCGCGCCCTTCGCCCGGCCGCGCGGCCGCGGGTCGCTCGTCGGCGCGGGCGTGAGCCTGACGATCTGCCGGCGCATCGCCGAGCGCCACGGCGGCGGCATCGACTGCAGCGCGGCGAGCGGGCGCACGCTGCTGCGCTGCACCCTGCCCGCCGCCGACGGCGCGGTCGTCGCCGAGCGCCGGCCCGCGGGACCCGCTCGCGAGGCGCCCCTGCGGGTCCTGCTCAGCGACGACGTCGCCGAGCTGCGCACGCTGCTGCGCCGGCGCCTGGAGGCCGACGGCGACATGCTCGTGGTCGGCGAGGCGAGCGACGGCGCGATGACGCTGCGCCTGGCCGCCGAGCTCCAGCCCGAGGTCGTGGTCCTCGACCTCGAGCTGCGCGACCTGCCGCCGGGCGAGCTGCTGACCGCGATGTGCACGGCGGCGCCCAACGCGGCGATCGTGACGTTCTCCGGCCACGACCCGGTCTCGGTCGCCGGCGCGGCGGCGGCGTCGATCGACCTGCACGTGCCCAAGACCACCGACCTCGACGCCGTGCGCCGCGCCGTGCGCGAGATCGGCCGCCGCCACCGCGACGCGGCCTGACGGCCGCGACTCAGGCGCGCGGATCGAGCAGGAGCTTGCCGGTCGTGCGCCGCTCGGCGAGGTCGGCCTGCGCGCGGGCCGCGTCGGCCAGCGGGTAGGTCTCGCCGACGACGGCGCGCAGCTCGCCGCGCGCGGCGCGGTCGTAGAGGTCGGCGAGCGCCTCGTCGACCATCGCCGGGCGCCCGAGGCAGTGCATGAGCCAGAAGCCGACGACCGCGCGCGAGCGCCCCATGAGCTTGCGGCTGTGGACCTGGTTGCCCTCGCCCGACGCGATGCCGTAGGTCACCAGGCGCCCGAACGGCGCCAGCGCGGCCAGGCACGCGTCGAACACCGGACCGCCGGCCATCTCGAAGACGACGTCGACGGGCCGGCCGAGGTTGGCCTCCACGAGGCGCTCCTTCAGGCCCTCGGGGTCGGCGTCGACCGCGGCGTCGGCGCCCAGCTCGAGCGCCAGGTCGCGCTTGGCCTGCGTCGAGGCGGTCGCGATGACGCGTCCGGCGCCCATCGGGTGGCCGAGCTGGACCGCGAGCGAGCCGACGCCGCCCGCGCCGGCCACCACGACGACCGACTCACCGGGCTGGATCCGGGCCGAGGTGCGGTACAGGTGCCACGCGGTGAGCCCCTGGATGAGCAGCGCGAGCGCCGTCCCGTCGTCGACGCCGTCGGGGATCGCGAAGGTCAGCGACTCGGGCGCGGTGGCGTACTCGGCGTAGCCGCCGGTGCCGCACAGGGCGACGACGCGCTGGCCGGTGTCCTCGCGCACGCCGGCGACCTCGCCGCCGGGCACGAGCGGCAGCTCCTGGGCGGCGAGGTAGTCGTTGCGCCGCTGGTGGGTGTCGGCGAAGTTCATGCCGGCGCGCGTGACGCGGATGAGCGCCTCGCCCTCGGCGGCCGCGGGCACGGGGAGGTCGACGAGCTCGAGGACCTCGGGGCCGCCGAACTCGCGCTGCTGGATGGCGCGCATGGCCGCCGGGATCCTATGCGCCGACGCGAGTCCGTACCCTCTGGCGCCGCATGAGCGTCACGGTCGTCGGTTCCATCGCCTTCGACGCGGTCCGGACCCCCTCCGGCTCGCGCGAGCGCATGCTCGGGGGCGCCGCCACGCACTTCGCGCTGGCCGCGTCGTTCTTCGACGAGGTCCGCCCGGTCGGCCCGGTCGGCGACGACTTCGGGCCCGCGGACTGGGAGGTGCTGCGGACCCGCGGCACGATCACCGACGACGTCGAGCACGTCGCGGGCGGGAGGACCTTCTTCTGGGCCGGCGAGTACGAGGACAACCTCAACTCGCGCGTGACCCTCGACACCCAGCTCAACGTGTTCGAGTCCTTCCAGCCCAAGCTGTCCCCCGCCGCCCAGGAGTGCGACGTCCTCTTCCTGGCCAACATCCAGCCCGAGCTCCAGCTCCAGGTGCGCGAGCAGTGCACCCGGGCGCGCTTCGTGGCGATGGACTCGATGAACCTGTGGATCGACATCGCGCGCGACGCCCTGGAGCGCACGATCCGCACCGTCGACTGCCTGATCCTCAACGACGAGGAGCTCGAGCAGCTCACCGGCGCGCCCAACACGGTGTCGGCCGCGCACGAGCTGCTGGGCTGGGGCCTGAAGGCGGTGGTGTCCAAGCAGGGCAAGTACGGCGCGGTGCTCTTCACCGAGGAGGGCTTCTTCGCCCTCCCCGCCTTCCCGCTGCACGACGTGGTCGACCCGACCGGCGCCGGCGACAGCTTCGCGGGGGGGTTCGTCGGCTACGTCGCCGCCCAGCCCGACGTCCCGCTCGGTCACGACCTGTTCGCGCAGGCGATGGCCTATGGAACCGCGCTGGCGTCGTTCAACGTCGAGGAGTTCGGCACCGAGCGCGTCGCCCGCCTGACCGCCGACGAGGTCGCCGAGCGCGTGGCCGAGCTGCAGCGGATGACGCGGTTCGAGCTCGAGCCGCTCGCGCTTCGGCGCTGACGGCCCGGGGCCCGATCCAACAGGCGTCCAGGCCGGCGCGTACGACAACCGGCCAGCGCTGGGCCTTCGGGCCAAGGATGGCGCGCCGGCCGACGATGGAGGGAGGGCGTCCCACGGAGGGCCGCCCGGACCCTCACAGCACGGATGCTCAATCGCCTCATGCGCGTCGCGGCGCTCGCCGTCGCGGCCATGACCCTGCATGCCACCGCGGCCATCGCCGCGGCCACGCCCGATCCCGGCCTGACCCAGCAGTGGGCGCTGCGCGGCGACGGCCCGATGGGCGCCGCCGGCGCATGGGCGCAGACGACCGGCGGCAACGTGACGGTGGCCGTGATCGACACCGGGGTCGACCTCGCCCACCCCGACCTGGCGCCGAACCTGTGGACGAACCCGGGCGAGATCCCGGGCAACGGGATCGACGACGACGGCGACGGGATCGTCGACGACGTCCACGGCGCCAACCTCATCACCGGCACCGGCGACCCCAGCGACGACAACGGCCACGGCACGCACGTCGCCGGCATCATCGCCGCGCGCGGCGGCAACGGCATCGGCGTGGCGGGCGTCGCCTGGCGCGCGCAGATCATGGCCATCAAGGTGCTCGACTCGCAGGCGTCCGGCGACATGCGGACCGTCGCGGCCGGCGTGCGCTACGCCGTCGCCCACGGCGCGCGCATCGTCAACCTCTCGCTCACCGGCCCGAGCCCCGGCCCCGACCTGGCCGCCGCGGTGTCCGAGGCCGCGGCCGCCGGCGTGATCGTCGTCGCCGCCGCCGGCAACGACCACGCCGACGACGACGCGACCCCCACCTACCCGGCCGGCCTCGACGCCTCGAACCTGATCTCGGTGACCTCGTCGGACCGCGCCGGCGGCCTCGGGCCCGAGGCCAACTTCGGGCGCGGGACGGTCGACCTCGCCGCGCCGGGCGAGGGCATCCTCTCCACCGCGGTCAGCGGCGGCTACGAGCTGCGCTCGGGCACGTCGATGGCCGCGGCGCAGGTCTCCGGCGCGCTGGTGCTGCTGTCCAGCGCCGCGCCCGACCTCGGCGGCCAGTCGCTGCGCGACGCCGTGATGAGCTCGGCGCGCCCCAGCGCGCTGCCCGTGCTCGCCGGGCGCCTCGACGTCGCCGCCGCCCTGGCGCGGGTCGTCCCGGCCAGCCGCTGGCGCTCGAAGGTGAGCGCCGAGCGCGCCCGCGGCGGGCGCTCGAGCCTCATGCGCGGGCGGGCCGCACGCGGCGCGAAGCAGCGTAGGCGGCTGGGAACTCGCGGGCGCGTTCGGGTAGCGCGGATCGCCCAGCTCGGACCGCGCTCAGCGTCGCGCGCAGCGCCTGCTCGCGCCGCGTAGACCACGGGAAGCCGTAGGCCGCGCGCAATCGCGGCCCCAGCAGGCCGACGGTCAGCAGGTTGATCGGGCCCAGGCCCGGCCGCACGACGCCGCGGGCGATCCGGCGCGCGTCGTCGCCCACCACGCAGACGTCGCGCACGACGGCGTCGACGTAGGCGCCGAACGCGGGCCACGTCGCGGGCCAGTGGCCCTCGGGAACGCCGCACGCGGCGGCGAAGCGGCCCTGCTCGGCGTAGTAGCGCTCGCGCTCGGCGTGGCTCAGCGGGCCGACGCACTCCCCGTAGGCGAGCACGGCGCTGTCGACCAGCGTCGCCCACACCCACAGCAGCAGGTCGGGATCGAGCGCGCGGAACGGGCGCCCGTCGGGCGCCGTGCCGCTGACGCGCGCGTGCACCGCGCGCAGGGTGGCGGCCGCGCGCGCCGATCCCTCGTCGTCGTCGAAGACGATCCGCGTCGTGAGGCTCAGCGTGCGCCGCAGGCGCCGCCACGGGTCGCTCTCGAAGCTCGAGTGCTGCACGACGCCGGCGGCCACGAGCGGGTGGGCGACCTGCATGAGCAGCGCGCGCCCGCCGGCGACCAGCAGGGCGCCCTCGCGGTTGACGCGCCAGGTCACGGTCCGGGGTCCGAAGAGGCCGTCCTCGCCGCCCATCGGACGACACTAGAGCCAGCGGACATCCGTGTCGCGCTCGGCGCGCGTCGGGGGTAGAGTCCGACCCGTGGACTGGGGCTTCATCTGGCTCATGTTCATCCTCAAGGTGCCGATCGTGGCGCTGCTGCTGATCGTCTGGTGGGCAGTGCGGTCGCGGCCCGAGGAGACGCAGCCCTCCGACGGCGACGACGGCGGCACCAAGCGGCCGCGCCACCCGCGCCGGCCGTTCCCGCGGCGCCCGCGCCGGGGCCCGCACGGCGACCCCGCCGTGCCCTCGCCGCCCCGCACGCGCTCGGTCCTCGCCCGCGCCAAGCGGGTCGACCCCGCCTAGCGCCGCACCCGCTGGCAGACTTGGGCCATGGCCGCCACCTCGGTGCTCTCCGACGGCACGATCCGCCGACTCGTCGCGGAGGGGCGCGTGCGCGTCGAGCCGTGGGACGAGACGATGGTCCAGCCCGCGAGCATCGACCTGCGCCTCGGCCGCTCGTTCCGCGTCTTCCACAACCACCGCATCAGCGCGATCGACCTCGCCGCGCCCCCCAAGAACCTCACCGAGCACGTCGAGGTCGCCGACGGCGAGTCCTTCGTCATCCACCCCGGCGAGTTCGTGCTCGGGCGCACGCAGGAGCAGGTCGAGCTGCCCGACGACCTGGTCGCGCGCATCGAGGGGAAGAGCTCCCTGGGCCGGCTCGGCCTCATCGTCCACGCCACGGCCGGCTTCGTCGACCCCGGCTTCTCCGGCACGCTGACGCTCGAGATCACCAATCTCACGCGGGTGCCGATCATCCTGTGGCCGGGCAAGCCGATCGCCCAGCTCTCGTTCATGACGCTCGATCGGCCGGCCGAGCGCCCCTACGGGCATCCCGATCTGGGCTCGCACTACCACGGCCAGGTCGAGGCGACCGAGAGCCGCTACGAGGGCGGGCCGGGCCGGCCGGACGGCGCCGGTCGCGTCGGGTAGGCTGCGGCGCCATGGGCCACGCGCTGCTCGTGATCGCCGCCGAGACGGTCGAGCACTCCAAGACCGCGTACTACGTCTGCGCCGGCGCGCTGGCCGTCTGGGCGGTCATCCTCAGCTTCGTCGGCCTGCGCGACCCCGACTTCCCGGGCAGCGCCGTCGCATCGCGCGGCGTCATGGCGCTCACCGCCGTGCTCGTGCTGGCCGCGATGGCCACCGCCGTCATCACCGCGTAGGGGAAACCCCCCGTCACGTCGTGACGGATGTCATGGCCGCGCTCAGCGAGGGCCCGAGCCCGCTGACGCCGCGCGAGCACGACGTCCCGGCCGCGGCGCGCGAGCACCCGACGGTCGCCGACATCGCGTCGGCCCTGCACCCGGCCGAGGGCACGGTGCGCAACCACCTCTCGGCCGCCATCGGCAGGGTCGGGGCCCGCAACCGCGGCGAGGCGATCCCGGCGGCCGAGGACAAGGGATGGCTGTGGGCGGCTTCTCTCTACCATCCTGAGAACGAACGAAACGCGAGAGCAGAGCACAGGGAGACACATGAGCACCCAGACCGACACGCAAGCCGGGAGCGCCGGCGTAGGCCGGGGCGAGGGCAAGGACACGCTGTCCGTCACGGACAACCGGACCGGGCGGACGTACGAGATGGAGATCACCGACGGCACCGTCCGCTCGACGGACTTCCGCAAGATCAAGGTCGCCGACGACGACTTCGGCCTGATGACCTACGACCCGGCGTTCATGAACACCGCGTCGTGCCGCTCGGACATCACCTACCTCGACGGCGAGGCCGGGATCCTCGAGTACCGCGGCTACCCGATCGAGCAGCTCGCCGAGCAGTCCACCTACCTCGAGGTGGCCTACCTGCTCATCCACGGCGAGCTCCCCGACAAGCGGCAGCTCGAGGACTGGGTGGGCGAGATCACGATCCACACCTTCGTCCACGAGAACATCAAGAGCTTCATGTACGGCTTCCGCCACGACGCCCACCCCATGGGGATGCTGCTGGGCTCGGTCGGGGCGCTGTCGACGTTCTATCCGGACGCCAACGACATCAAGGATCCTGAGAACCGCCACATCCAGACGATCCGGCTCATCGCCAAGATGCCGACGCTGGCCGCCTTCGCCTACCGCCACGCGATGGGCATGCCCTACGTCTATCCGGACAACGACCTGCGGTACTCGGGCAACTTCCTGAACATGATGTACAAGATGACCGAGCTGAAGTACGAGCCCGATCCGCGGCTCGAGCGAGCTCTGGACATCCTCTTCATCCTCCACGCTGATCACGAGCAGAACTGCTCGACGAGCGCGGTACGCAGCGTCGGCTCCTCGCAGGTGGATCCCTACTCGGCCGTGGCCGCCGGCATCGCCGCGCTCTACGGGCCGCTGCACGGCGGCGCCAACGAGGCCGTGCTGCGGATGCTCAAGCGCATCGAGACCACGGAGAACATCCCCGACTTCATCAAGGGCGTGAAGGAGGGCGACGAGCGCCTGATGGGCTTCGGCCACCGCGTGTACAAGAACTACGACCCGCGGGCGAAGATCATCAAGAAGGCGACCGAGGACGTCTTCGAGGTCACGGGCAAGCAGAACCCGCTGCTGCACATCGCCACCGAGCTCGAGAAGATCGCGCTCGAGGACGACTACTTCGTCTCCCGCAAGCTCTACCCCAACGTCGACTTCTACTCGGGCCTGATCTACGAGGCCATGGGGCTGCCGGTCCAGATGTTCCCGGTCATGTTCGCGATCGGCCGCACGAGCGGCTGGATCGCCCAGTGGCTCGAGATGGTCCAGGACTCCGAGCAGAAGATCGCGCGGCCGCGCCAGATCTACACGGGCAACCGCCAGCGCGAGTACGTGCCGATCGAGCGGCGCTGACGCGTCGTTCGCCGTCTGTGAGGCCCGTCACCCACCCGGGTGACGGGCGGGCGTAGCCGCGCTCGCGCCTGACCGCCGCCGAGCTCGCGGCCTGAGCGGTCCTCTACCCTGCGGCCTCGTGGCCGCCTACAAGCTGACGGTCCGCTGCCGCGGCGGCACGGAGCGCGAGCGCTTCGCGACCCTGGACGAGGCGCTCCGCGCGCTGGAGTCGCACCTCGACGCGCTCGCGCCCGTCGAGCGCCGCGGACCCGAGCGCGCGCTCGCCCGCACCGTCGCGCCCGTCGCCCAGGTCGCGGCCCGCGGCGAGCTCGCCGGCCGCAGAGTCCGCGGCGGCGTCGACCTGCGCGGCGACGGCTCGACCGAGGCGTTCACCGGACGCTGGCGGCGGGTGCTGGTGGAGCGACGCGCCGGCGAGACGGCGTACGAGGCGCTGGGGCGAGCGCTGGGGGCGGGCTGAGGTTTCCGGCCGCCGTGGCCTGCGCCGGCCCGCGGCCTGCCGCCCAGCGCCGGCGTCTCCGCGCGGCCAGGGCACCGAGGGAAGCTGAGCGGGGGCGTCTCGTGACGATCCGCGGCTCCGCTGTCGCAGGCGGCGCCCGTGCCGTGGGGGGGTGGGCTCCTTTGAACTCGCATATCGAGTCGAAAAGAGCCCACCCCCTCCGCACGCCGACACGTCACAGCACGCGCACGGATTGCGCCGGAATCGCGCAAGCGCTGAGGCGCACGGCGGCGCCGGCCGCGGCTGACCGCCATTGGCCCGCGCCGGTCCGCGGCCAGGGCATCGAGGGGAAGGGGACCGGGGGCGTCTCGTAGCGATCCGCGGCTCCGCTGTCGCAGGCGGCGCCCGTGCCGTGGGGGGTGGGCTCTCTATGTTTCGCATACCGATCGAAAGAGAGCCCACCCCCTCCGACCGCACGCCGACATGTCACGGCACGCGCACGGATTGCGCCGAAACCGCGCCGGCGCTCAGGCACACCGCCCGCGGCGGCGCCGCCGCCGGCTCCTCTCCCCTCGGTGCCCTGGCCGCGCATCGCCGCCAGCGCCCGCGGACGACGCGGACGACGCGGACGACGCGGACGAGCGAAACGAGTGCCTCAGACGGCCCCCAACTGATGCCCATAAGGCCCGCGCCCTGCCACGCACCACGCCCCGCAGCGCGCGCCCAGGTCGAGCGCCGAGGGCAGTGGCAGGCCCGCCGCCAGCCCGTAGGTCACGCCGCCCGCGAACGAGTCGCCGCAGCCGTAGGCGTCGACCGGCGCGCCCGGGGGCGGGACGGACTCCCAGCGGCCGGAGGTCCCGTCGGCGGCGGTCCACGTCCCTCCGGCCGATCCCTCGGTGCGCACCACGTAGCGCGGCGGACTCGCCAGGCGGTCGAGGTCGACCTGCTCGCCCGGGTCGGTCGCGCTGGCGATGAGGACGTCTATCTGCACCCCCGACTCGACCAGCGCGTCGTACGCGCGCGGCGTGGCGACGAGCGCGCGGGCCGCCCGCGCCAGGCGCACCGCCGCCGCGTCGCCGCCCGACAGGTACACCGCGTCGAGGCCGGCCAGACGCTCCCACGGCAGGTCGTCGTCGCCGCGCGGCACCAGCCGCTCGCCCAGGATCGTGATCGTCCGCTCGCCGAAGTCGTCGAGCTGGACGAAGCCGCGGCGCTGCGGGCGCTCGCGGCGCATCGCGAACAGCTCGAGCCCGTGGCGCCCCGACAGCTCCGCGGCGGCCCGCCGCCCCGGCTCGTCGTCGCCCAGGGCGGTGAAGAACGTCGCCGCGCCGCCGAGCCGGCGCATCTGCACGGCGGCGACCGCCGCGCTCCCCGCCGCCTCCGTGAACCACTCCGACGCGTCGACGATCTCGCCCACCTCCGGGAAGTGGTCGATGACCGCCAGCTCCACCCACTCGACGTGGCCGACCACCGCGACGCGGGCGCCCGTCGCAACGCCGCTCACGGCAGGACCAGCGCGGCCCCGTTGGCGCGCAGCCAGCGCTGCGGCGAGCGGTAGCCGGGGACGTGGCGCTCGAGCAGGGCCCAGAACCGGCGCGAGTGGTCCATGACGACGAGGTGGCACGCCTCGTGCCAGACGACGTAGTCGAGGACCGCCTCGGGACCGAGCAGCAGCCGCCAGTTGAAGCTCATCGCCCCCGTCGTCGAGCACGACCCCCAGCGCGTGCGCTGCTCGCGGATCGTCAGGCGCGTGTAGTCGCGGCCGAGCGCGCCCGCAGCCACGCGCAGGCGCGGCTCGATCTCGGCGCGCGCCGCGCGGCGGTACCAGCGCTCGAGCGCCGCGCGGCGCTCGGACGCGGCCTCCGGCACGTGCAGGACCTCCCCGCGCCGATGCGCGCGGACGCGACCGGCCTCGGGCGCCAGCCGCAGCGGCGCGCCCAGGTACGGCACGTGCCCGGCCGGCAGCGCCAGCCGCTCGCGGGCCGCGGTCAGCTCGGCCAGCCGCCGCTCGATCCACGGGCGCAGCTCGGCGACCGCCACGGCCGCCTCGCGCTCGCGGGCGCGCGCGGGCAGCGTCACCTGGACCCCGACCTGGGGGTCGACCGAGACCCGCACGCGCCGCGCGCGGGTCGAGCGGCGCACGGTGTACTCGATCGCCATGCCGGCGGTCCAGGGTAGTCGCCCTAGAGGACGCGCAGCGTGGCCAGGCTCGTGTCGCGGGCGACGATCGAGCCGCCCTTGTCGCGGACCTCGACGAGGTACTGGACGGCGTCGGCGCTCACGCGGAAGCCCTCGAGGATCACCGGGATGCCCGGCGGGTAGACCTCGACCTCCTCGGCTGCGACCTTGCCGACCGCCTCGACCAGCGGGACCTCGTGGCCGATCGACTTCGCGTAGCGGCGCGCGAGGTAGGGGTGCATGACCGGGCGATCGGCGATCGCGGCGAACGGGTTGGCGGGCATCGGCTCGCGCGCGCCGCCCGGCAGCACGCAGCCGGCGAGCACCTCGTGCAGTGCCTCGATGGTGTCGGCGACGGCATCGGGCCCGAGCTGGAAGGTGGTGATGAGCGTGATCGTGTGCACGCCGGCCTTCTCGATGACGACGTTGCGCTCCACCAGCCGCTCGGCGACGTCGTAGCCGCTGAGCGCGTAGCGGCTGAGGCCGACCGTCGTCTTCACCAGGTCGCAGCCGGCGACGCGGTCCGAGCACCCCGCCAGCCAGGTCGGGTCGTCGAGGTGATCGAGGTCGGGCAGGCGCTCGCGCAGCGCCGCCTTCAGCTCCGCCGTGCGCCGGATCGCCCGGCCGAGCTCCTCCTCCCCGCGCACGGCGAGGGCGCGCACCGAGGCGTCGGCGCTGGCGAGCAGGTGGTAGCTCGGCGACGTGGTGACGTACTCGCGATAGGCCTCCTCGAGCAGCTCGGAGTCGACGCGGCCCGTGCGCCAATGGATGAGCCCCGTCTGCTGCAGCCCGCCGGCGAGCTTGTGCGTGGACTGCACGCACACGTCGGCGCCGCTGGCCATCGCGCTCGCGGGCAGGTCGGGATGGAAGTGCAGGTGCCCGCCCCACGCCTCGTCGACGATCACCATCGCCTGGTCGGAGGCGGCGTGCACGGCCTGGGCGATCGCGCGGGTGTTGGCCGCCAGGCCCTCGTAGGTGGGGCTCGTGTAGAGGACGGCCAGCGCCTCGGGATAGCGCGTCAGCCCGTTGAGCACGTCGTCGACGCTCGGCGGCAGGACCGCCTCGAAGCGCGGCTCGTACGGCGTGGGCAGGAACCGGAAGTCCAGGCCGAACGCCTTGATCGCGTTGATGACCGAGTGGTGGATGTTGCGGGCCACGAGCACGAGCGCGTCGGAGCGCTCGAGCGCCAGCGCGCGCAGCACGATCCAGTTCGAGCCGCTCGAGCCGTGCACGGAGAACATGGTCCGGTCGGCGCCCTGGGCGTCCGCCGCGAACGCCTCGGCCTCGGCGAACACGCCGGTGTGGTCGACCAGCGTGCCGAAGAAGCCGGCCGAGATCGACACGTCCGACGCGTAGAAGTCCTCCACCCGCTCCTGGTCGGCGAGGATCGACGGCGTGCACCACCGGTGATAGCGCGCGACGTGCTCGTTGAGCACCCGGACGATCGGGCTGGGCGAGGGCGAAGGCGAAGCGGTCGGGTCCACCATTTGCGGAGATAATCAGCCGGTGGCGAGATCCGTCGTGCGACTGCCCTCCGACGTGCGCTCCCCCTTCGAGGTCTACATCAACGGCGTGCGCCAGCGGCCGGGCGAGGACTACGTCGTCCGCGACGGCGCGCTCGTCTTCGAGCGCGAGCTGCGCAAGGACCGCATCAGCGGCTGGCGCTGGTTCCTCGGCGCGTGGGGCGTCGGGACCTACCGCCAGGACGACAGCATCGACGTCCGCTACGAGCGCCGCGACGGCAGCCCCGCCGTCGCCGAGAAGCTCGACATCGAGCTGCGCTAGGCGGTCGTCGGCGGGCGGCGCGGCTCGCCCAGGCCGGTGCGCTCGGGGTCCCACGGGCGCCAGAGCCGCAGCGCGCTGAGGATCGCGCGCGTCGCCGGCGAGCGGTTGAGCGTGTAGAAGTGGATGCCGGGCGCGCCCTGCGCCAGCAGCTCGGCGCACTGCATCGTCGCGTAGGCGACCCCGAACTCGGTGATGGCCTCGCTGCTGCCGCGCCGCTCCTCGAGCTCGCCCAGGACGTACTCGGGCATGCTCGACCCGCACATCGACGTGATGCGGGCGATCTGCTTGTAGCTGGTAATCGGCATGATGCCCGGGACGATCGGGACCTCGATGCCGATCGCGCGCGCCCGCGCGACGAAGTCGTAGTACAGCGCGTTGTCGAAGAAGAGCTGGGTGATGAGGTACCCGACGCCGGCGTCGACCTTCTCCTTGAGGTAGCGCAGGTCGTCCTCGGGCGAGGTGGCGTGGATGTGCGTCTCGGGGAAGCACGCCGCCCCGATCGCGAACGGGTAGTCGCGCGCGATGAGCTCGACGAGCTCGCGCGAGAACTCCAGGCCGCCCTCGGTCTTGGTCCACTCCTCCTGGCCGGCGGGCGGATCGCCTCGCAGCGCCAGGACGTTCTCGAAGCCCAGCGCGGTCATCTCGTCCAGCGTCGAGCGCAGCTCGTCGACCGTGGCGCCGACGCACGTGAAGTGCGCCATCGCCTCCAGCCCGATCTGGTCGCGGATGCGCGAGACGATCTCCAGCGTCTTGCCCCGCGTGGCCCCGCCGGCGCCGTAGGTGACGCTGACGAAGTCGGGCGCGAGCGGGCGCAGGGCCGCCAGCGCGAGGTAGAGGTTCGCCTCGCCCTCGGGCGTCCGGGGCGGGAAGAACTCGAAGGAGAACGTCGGCTCGTCCCGCGAGGCCAGGATCTCGTCGATCCGCATCGCCGACCATGGTACGGGTGCCGGCCGCCGGCAGGCGATCAGCGCCCTTGCGGGCCGGTCCCGTCATCGGCGCCGGACTCCAAGGCCATAGAGTCCGGCGCCCGCAGTCGAGACCGAGGAGCACCGGATGGCCAGCGACGTCGACGAGGGGCAGGAGACCGCGCGCGTCGCGCGCGAGTACTTCGAGGCGCTCGGCCGGGCCGACGGCGACGCGCCGCGGCGCTTCTACGCTCCCGAGGGCCGCGGGCACATCCACGGGGTCGTGGGGCCGAGCGGCCCCGACGAGCTCGCCGTCTTCTTCCAGGAGATGTTCGGCGCCTTCCCCGACTGGCGCTTCGAGATCCTCGACGTGGTCGCGGAGGGCGACCGCGCTTCGGTGCGCTGGCGCGCCCGCGGGACCTTCGCCGGGCCGGGCACGTTCATGGGCTTCGAGCCCAACGGGGCACGCGTGGACCTCCAGGGCGCCGACATGGTCTGGGTGCGCGACGGGCGCCTGACCCGTGTCGAGGCCTACATGAACGGTGCCGAGCTCGCGCGCCAGCTCGGGGCGCTGCCGCCGCAGGGCTCGGCCACCGAGGAGCGGATGGCGCGTGCGTTCAACCTGCGCACGCGCCTGCGCCGGCGGCTGCTCGGGGGCGACGCCGAGCCGGTCGCCGACGGCGTCTGGGTCGTCCGCGGCGGCTTCCCCGGCAAGTCGATGAACGTCTATCTCGTGCGCGACGGCGACGGGGTGATGCTCTTCGACGCCGGCGTGAGGACGATGACCGACGCCGTCGCCGCCGCCGGTGCCGCGCTGGGCGGCATCACCCGCGTGCTGCTCGGTCACGGCCACCCCGACCACCGCGGTACCGCGCCGGGACTCGGCGCCCCCGTCCTGTGCCACGCCGACAACCGCGCCGACGCCGAGGGCGACGGCGGCCGGCATTCCTTCGACTACGCCAAGCTGCGGCCCTACGCGCGGCCGGTGTTCCCCTACCTCCTCGACCAGTGGGACGGCGGCCCGGTGACGATCGCCGACACCGTCGCCGAGGGCGATCGCGTCGCCGGCTTCGAGGTCGTCGACCTCCCCGGCCACGCGCCCGGGCTGATCGGCCTGTGGCGCGAGTCCGACCGCCTGGCGCTCGTCAGCGACTGCTTCTACACGCTCGATCCGCAGACCGGCGTCCACGGGCCGCCGCGCGTCCCGCACCCCGCGTTCAACCGCGACACCGAGCAGGCGCGGGCGTCCATTCGCAAGCTCGCGGACCTGGAGCCGGCCGCCGCCTGGGCCGGCCACGCCGAGCCGGTCACGGGCGACGTCGCACGGCAGCTCCGCGACGCGGCTGCTACCACATAGTCGATGGGCAAGAGGGCACGCGCGCGCGGCAAGGCCGACAGGCTCGCCGCACCCGAGAGCGAATACCGCTCGCCGGAGGGCGACGTGCTCGTCCTGCGCGGGGCGCTGACGGCCGGGACGCGCCGGCAGTACCACGAGGTGCTGCACGGCAACACGCTCTCGCAGGAGGACGCGTGGCAGCGCGCGGTCGAGCTCCTGTTCGAGCGGCTCGCGGTCCGGTGGACGGTCAGCGACGTGCCGACCGAGGGCCAGCGCGAGCTGCTCATGCGCCTGCGGGTGGCCACGCAGGACGAGCGCCGCTTCGTGCGCGAGACGCTGCGCGCGCACGTGGCCGAGCACTTCCCCGACGTCGAGGCGCCATGAGCGAGCTCGACCCGGTCCGCCTCGCCGAGCTCCTCGCCGGCTACTGCCTCGACGTCCAGCCCGGGCAGAGCGTGCTCGTGCGCTCGACGACGCTGGCCGAGCCGCTGCTGCTCGAGCTCCAGCGCGCGATCCTCGCCCGCGACGCGTGGCCGCTGCTGCGCGTCGAGCTGCCCGGCCAGACGCGCGCCTTCTACGAGCACGCCGGCGACCGCCATCTCGACGACTTCCCCGACCTCGCGCTGACCGAGGCGCGCAAGGCCGACGCGCTCCTCGGCGTGCAGGCGCCGGCCGACGTCCGCGAGCTGGCCGCGGTCGATCCCGAGCGGATCGCCCGCTATGCCCGCGCCCGCCGGCCCGTCCGCGAGGCGACGATGCGCAAGCGCTGGTGCTCGACGCTGTGGCCGACCGACGCGCTCGCCGACCAGGCGGGCATGGCGTCCGACGAGTTCGCCGCCTTCGTGCGCGGCGCGCTGTTCCTCGACCAGCCGGATCCCGCGCGCGCGTGGGGCGGCCTGCGCGCCTTCCAGGAACGGCTCATCGAGCGCCTGCGCGGCGCGCGCGAGCTGCGCATCGAGGCCGAGGGCACCGACCTCACGCTGCGCGTCGAGAGGCGCACGTGGGTCAACTCCGACGGCAAGCGCAACATGCCCTCGGGCGAGGTCTTCACCGGCCCGCACGAGCGCAGCGCGAACGGGCACGTGCGCTTCACCGTGCCGTCGTCGCCGGCGGGCATCGACGTCTCCGGCGTCGAGCTCGAGCTGCGCGACGGCGAGGTCGTCGCCGCCCGTGCCGAGGTCGGCGACGAGTACCTCCAGCACGCCCTGCGCACCGACGACGGCGCCCGCCTCCTCGGCGAGGTCGGCATCGGCACGAACTTCGGCATCACCCGCCCCACCGGCACGACGCTCTTCGACGAGAAGATCGGCGGCACCGTCCACGTCGCCCTCGGCCGCTCCTATCCCGAGACCGGCGGACGCAACCGCTCGGCGCTGCACTGGGACCTCATCTGCGACCTGCGCGCGGGCGGGCGGCTCAGCGCGGACGGGGAGGTCGTGCAGGAGGACGGGCGGTTCGTCTAGCGGCGCCCCGCGGTCAGCCCGGGATCTGCGCCCCGCGCGCCTCGTCGAGGCGCTTGTCGCGGATGCGGGCGATCAGGTCCTTGGACTCCTCGCGCAGGATGGTGCCGTCCTCGAACTCGACGACCGGAAGCAGGCGCTGACCACTCAGCCGTTGCAGCTCCGAGCGGCGCCCGCGGGGGACGCTCGGGTGCTTGACCTGCTCGTACGGGATGCCGGCCTCGTCGAGCGCGTGCATCACCTGCCAGCAGGGATGCGGACCGTGGATGAACGTGGCGCCGCAGGTGTGCAGCTTGATTGTCATGGGCGCAGGCTACGCCCGTGCCCGGGGGCGCGCGGCGTCTTGGCGCGTCCGGCCCTCCGCCGAACGTCCGGTCGCGTTCAGTGCTGGCGCGCCGTGGGAATGGCTGTGATCTGATCGGCCCTCGCAGGGGGAACTCGTCGGGGACTGGGAGGTCCAACTCGATGCGCAAGCTCGTCTCGTCGGCCGCGCTCGTCGCGGTCGCCGCAGGTGGTGCACTCGTCATGCCGTCGGTCGCGTCGGCGGCCACCACCTGGAACTGCTCGGCCAGCGTGCTCGACATGAGCCTCGGCGGCCAGCCGGCGGTCTCGCCGATCGTCGCCAACGGCGGCGCCGCCGACTGCAAGGCCGCGAGCGCCGGCGGGAGCTTCCCGTCCACGCCGCTGCCGCTGACCGCCAACCTCCTCTCGGCGCGCACGACGCTGGCCGGCCCCGCCGGGCAGCCGGGCCAGCAGACGGCGAGCGCCACCGCGGAGCTGGCGAGCCTGTCCGTCGGGCCCTTCCCGAGCCTGCCGGTCGCGCTGCCGGCGCCGCAGGTCCCCCCGACGACGGTCACGGTCCCAGGCGGTCCCACCGTCGACATCACCTCGGCGCTGCAGACGCTCGTCCAGCCGCCCAACGTCGCGCTGCTCGCCGTCCAGGGCGCCGGCGCGACCGCGACCGGCCAGTGCGCCGGCGGGGTGGCGTCGCTGACGAGCTCGTCGCGCGCGCTCGGCGTCGCCGTCGCCGGCCAGGACCTGCCGACCGACCACGCCGTCGACCAGGTCGTCAACCTCGCCAACGGCGCGGTCGACCCCACGCAGCTCAGCCCGTCGGCGCTCCCGGCGCCGCTGAACGCGCTCGGCAGCGCGGTCGTCCAGCCGCTGCTCGCCGCGCTCGGCGCGATCCCGCTCCCGGCCACGCCGCTGCAGGTCAGGCTCACGCCGGGCACGGAGACGCGGGCCAACGGGACGCTGACCCGGACCGCCCTCGGCGTCTCGATCGCGGTCGCCGGCAACCCGGTCCTCGATGCCACCATCGGCCGCGCGTCGGTCACGCAGGCCGACGTCTGCGCCCGCACGAGCGCCGAGCAGGCGGTCGCGCAGGCCTCGCTGCAGTGCACGACGCGCAAGCTCAACCTGATCGACGTCCTCCAGCGCAACGGCTACGCGCGGCTCTACGGCGCCGCCGACCGCACGTTCATCGGCAAGCGCGTGCGGATCGTGTCGAGCTGGAACGGCAGGACCGTGGCCACCCCCACCGTGCGACCCGACGGCACGTTCCTGGCCAAGGGCGCGCTGCCGCCGCGCACGCTGCGCAAGACCAACCGCGCGCGCTACCAGGCCCAGATCGGTACCGAGCGCTCGCTGCGCCTGAAGCTCTTCCGGCGCATGATCGTGACCCAGCTCTCCAGCGCGAACGGCAAGGTCACGATCAAGGGCCAGGTCGTCCTGCCGCTGGGCACGCCGGTGCAGACGATCACGATCAAGCGGCGCGTGTCGTGCACGAAGAACGTGGTCGTCCAGTCGCTGCGGCCCGACAGCCACGGCCGCTTCGCGGTCACCATCGACGGACCTCCCAACCAGCAGGCCGCCGTGTACCGGCTGGCCACGAAGGTGCGAAAGAACGCGAGCAACCGCAAGCTGTTCCCCACCTTCACCCTGCCCCGCGCGGTCGCGCTGCGCCAGTAGTCACGTGTCGGCGGCGGGCGTTGCACCGCGACGCCCGCCGCCACGCCGCGCACGCCGCGCCCGTCGCGGTGACCGGGCCGCCGCGCCTGGCCCACTTCCCGGCCGCGCCGCTCGGCGGGGTGCTGGCGGTGCTGCTCGTCTGGGCGGCCGTCGGAGCCGTCCTCGCGCTGACGCTCGGGGGCCGGGCCCGCCCCCAGGGCCCCCGCGCCGAGGCGGCGCTGGCGGCGGCCGCCGCGCCCTGAGCACAGCGCCGGCTCGACACCCGGAGCACACGCGTCGAGCAGCGGCGGGGACCCAGGATCCATGGACTACTGTCCAGGCCATGGAGCGCCGCACCAAGATCGTGGCCACGATCGGCCCCGCCTCGCGCGATCGCGAGGTGCTCGTACGGATGGTCGAGGCCGGCATGGACGTCGCGCGGCTGAACTTCTCCCACGGCACGGCCGAGGAGCACGCCGAGACCGCGCAGTGGGTGCGCGAGGCGGCCGGCCGGGCCGGACGCCCGGTCGCCATCCTCCAGGACCTCCCCGGGCCCAAGCTGCGCATCGGGCCGCTGCGCGACGACACCGCCGAGCTCAAGGCGGGCGACCACGTGACCTTCGTGTGCGGCAACGGCAGCCCCGAGGGCGACGCGCGCCGGATGTCGATCACCTGGGACGGCCTCGCCAACGCCGTCGAGCCCGGCGAGGTCCTCTACCTGGCCGACGGCTCGGTCCGCCTGCGCGCGGTCGCCGTGCGCGCGGGCGACGGCGAGATCGACGCCGAGGTCGAGATCGGCGGCACGGTCGCCTCGCGCCAGGGGCTCAACATCCCCGGGCCGCTGGACATCCTTCCCGCCGTCCCCGAGGAGGACCTCCACCACCTGCGCGCCGGCCAGCAGATCGGCGTCGATCTGGTCGCGCTGAGCTTCGTGCGACGCCCCGAGGACGTCCTGTTCGTGCGCGAGCACACGCGGACGCCGCTGATCGCCAAGATCGAGAAGCCGCAGGGCGTCGAGCGCGCCGCGGAGATCATCAAGGTCTCCGACTGCGTCATGGTGGCCCGCGGCGACCTCGGCGTCGAGCTGCCGATCGAGGAGGTGCCGATGATCCAGAAGCGCCTGCTCGCGCTGGCCGGATCGATGGCGCGCCCGTCGATCACCGCGACGCAGATGCTCGACTCGATGGTCACCTCGTCACGCCCGACGCGGGCCGAGGTGGCCGACGTCGCCAACGCGATCCTCGACGGCACCGACGCGGTCATGCTCTCCCAGGAGACGGCGGTCGGCGCCCATCCGGTCCTCGCCATCGAGATCATGGCCGCCGTCGCGCGCAGCGCCGAGCGCGAGGCGCCCTACGAGCGCTGGAACGAGCTGCGCGTGCGCCGCGACGCGCGCGACCCCGCCTACACGGTCGCGCACTCGGCCTGCGTGGCGGCCAACGAGCTGCACCTCGACGCGATCGTCGTCCCCACGCTGAGCGGACGCTCCGCGCGGCTGGTCAGCGCCCACCGTCCCAACGTGCCGATCTACGCGCTCTCGCCCGGGCGCGAGACCGTGCGCCGCTGCGGGCTGATGTGGGGCGTGCAGGCCGCGTCGATGCGCCGCCACGAGGTGACCGAGGCGCTCATCGCCGACGCCTGCCGGCGCGTGGTCGAGCTCGGCTGGTGCAAGCCGGGCGACCGCGTCGGCGTCACGGCCGGCCTGCCCAGCGGCAAGCCCGGCACGACCAGCCTCTTCCAGGTCCAGCAGCTCTAGGTCTACGCCCGCGCGCGGCGCGCGTCGCGGGCGGCGAAGGCCAGCCCGACCAGCGCCATGACCACGAGCACCGCGACGGCGACGATCGCCTGCGGCGAGCGCAGGTCGCCGAGCGTGCCGCCGAGGGCGGTGTAGGCGAAGGCGCGCGGGGCGACCCCGATCGCCGTGGCCGCGACGAACGAGCGCAGCAGGACGGGCGTCAGGCCGGCGGCGTAGTTGACGACGCTGTAGGGCACGCCGGGCGCGATGCGCGCGTAGAGGACGCTGGCGAAGCCGCGCCGGCCCACCAACGCACGCAGCGCGCTCAGCCGCGGGCCGGCGAGCGACTCGACCGCGTCGGAGGCCCACCAGCGCGCCAGGCAGAAGGCGAGCGTCGCGCCGAGCGTGGCGGCGACGATCGACACGGCCGTGCCGAGCGCGGTGCCGAAGAGCAGTCCGCTGGCCGCCGCCAGCAGCGGGCCGGGGAAGAGCGCGACGGTGAGGGCCGCGCTGATCGGGACGAACAGCGCCGGGCCCAGCGGCCCGAGCCCGTCGACCCAGTCGCGCACGCGATCGGGGGAGAGCGAGCCGCTCAGGGCGACGAGCGCGAAGGCGCCGCCGACGGCGAGCGCGAGCGTCGCCAGGCGCAGGCGAGGCCTCACGTGCTGACGGGCGGGCGGCGCGCGTAGAAGGCGGCCTCGTCGCGCCCGAGCTCGGTGACCGGCTCGTCGCCGTAGATCCACTCGCGCGCGATGCGATGCCAGTTGCCGGTCGCGCGGAGCTGGCCCAGGACGGCGAGCGTGAGCATCTCCAGGCGCCGGCCGAAGAGATGGTCGGGCGGGAGCGTCTCGTGGCGCATCTTGCCGAAGTAGCGCGAGCGCGGATCGCTCATCTGGATCATCACCTCGGTGGCGATCTCGGGGGTCAGCTCGACCTCCTCGTCGCGCGTGTACCACCACGTCAGGTCGTCGAACTGCTCGAGGATCCCGTCCTCGTCGTAGTAGCTGGGGTCGCCCATCCAACCCCCGCCGTGGAGATGCTCGATGAGCTCGGCGCCGCGGCGCTCGATCCCCAGCCGCTGGCTGCGCAGCTCGAACTCGGCCGCCGACGCGGAGATCCGCTTGAACAGCCCGAAGTCCAGGAAGGCCATCCGCCCGTCGTCGAGCAGCAGGCAGTTGCCCGGGTGCGGGTCGCCGCTGAACTGGTGGTGGCGGTACATGCATCCGAAGTAGAAGCGGAAGATGATCTCGCCGATGCGGTCGCGCTCATCCTGCGGGAGCTGCTTCATCTCCTCGAAGCCGCGGCCGGCGACGAACTCGCTGACGATGACGCGCTCGTGGCTGAGGCTCGTGACCACGTCGGGGATGACGATGAACGGGTGGTCGCGGAAGATGCGCGCCAGCCGGCGCTGGTTCTGGGCCTCGAGCTCGTAGTCGAGCTCCTCCTCGATGCGCGAGCGGATCTCGGTGCCCAGCGCCTTGGCGTCGAGTCCGGGGGCGACCGAGCGCATGAGCCGCAGGATCATCCCCAGGTTCTGCATGTCCGAGCGGACCGCGACGTTGACGCCGGGGTACTGGACCTTGACCGCCACGTCCCGCGCATCGCTCAGCCGCGCGCGGTAGACCTGCCCGATCGAGGCGGCCGCCACCGGCACCGGGTCGAAGGTCTCGAAGACCTCGTCCAGCGGCTCGTCGTACTCCTGCTCGAGGACCTTCTTCATGTCCTTGAACGAGACCTTCGGCGCCGCGTCGCGCAGCTCGGCGAGCTTGGCCTGGAACTGCTCGCGGAACTCCTCGGGGACCAGGCCGACGTCGAGGAACGACATGACCTGGCCGAGCTTCATGGCCGCGCCCTTCATCGTCCCCAGGGCGGCGACGATCTGCTCGGCCGTCTCGAGCTGGCGCCTGGCCAGCGCGCGCTGGGCGTCCTCGTCGTTGCGCGTCAGGTTGGCCGCCCGGGTGCCGGCCTGGCGCACGGCCTGACCGGCGGCCAGGCGCCCGACCGCGGCCGAGCGCCGCAGGCGGGAGGTCGGGATCGGGTCCTTGGCCATCCCCCGCCATCCTACGGGGCGCGCTCGGGAGCCCTACGCGCGCTGGACCTTCGAGCCCGGGACGATGTCGTCCGAGCCGTCGGGCCAGCGGACCCATGCCTTGTGGCCGCCGTCGTAGTCGTCGCCGAGGAGGACCAGCGTGGCCGGCTCGCCCATCGCCGTGCACGGGTCGGAGCCCTCGGGGTCGAGCCCGCGCCACACCCGGACGAAGGCGTTGTGCTCGCGCTCGTCGGCCACGGTCGTCGGCTCGGTGTGGCCCGGGCGGATGATCGTCTGGGGCGGGAGCTCGAGCAGCACGTCCATGATCGAGCAGCGCAGGTCCTCGTAGGTCGTGTGCCCGGGCGCGCGCACGCCGCCCACCGAGTTCTTGAACAGCGTGTCGCCGGTGAAGACGTTGCCCTCGACGAGCAGCGAGAGCATCCCCTTCGTGTGACCGGGCGTGTGCAGCGCCTGGACCTCGAGGCCGCCGACGCGCACCGTGTCGCCCGGCCGCAGGTCGCCGGTGACGCCGTCGACGCGCTCGTCGGGGTGCGAGAGGACCTCCATGCCGGGCCAGCGCGACGTGAGCTCGGAGAGCTCGTCGACGTGGTCGTGGTGGTGGTGGGTCAGCAGCACGTGCGTGGGCGTCATCCCGTGGCGCTCGGCCGCCGCGATGAGCGGCGCCACCGGCCCGCCGGCGTCGACGAAGAAGCCCGCGCCGCCCTCCTGCCCGACGAGGTAGGTGTTCGACAGGTACTGGGGGTGCATGGATCGCTCGATGACCATCGGGCGCGTACATTGCCAGACCATGCGCGCCCGGGTCCGATCGCTCCTCGTCGTCCTGGCGACCGGGACCGGCCTCGGCGCGACCGCCGCGCCGGCTTCCGCGGCCTCGGGCTACTGCTCGCCGACGGGCGACTACTGCTACTCGGCGCGGGCCGAGCGCGGGGTGGTCCGCCTGCGCCTGTCGACGTTCAGCTTCAGCGGCGACGTCGAGGTGTGCGTCAGCCACCGCAGGGGTCGCGCCTGCCACCGGTTCGCCCTGCGGCGCAACCGCCACGACGTCTACGCGTTCGCCGTTCGGTGGAGCCGGTCGTTCCCCAACCACGGCCACGGCACCTATCGCGTCCGCTTCCGCGTGCCCGGGACGCCGTCGGCCCTGGGGCCCGGGGCGACGTTCCGGCGCTGAGCGCCAGGAGTACGCGCGCGGCGGCAGCTACCCTCCGCCCATGCCCGAGCTCATACATACCTGCTACCGAATCGGCGACATCGACCGCTCGGTCGCCTTCTACGAGGCGCTCGGCTTCGAGGAGCTGCGTCGCATGCCCATCCGCGACGAGGCGATCAACGTCTTCATGGGCCTCCCCGGCGACGGGCCGCGCCTGGAGCTGACCTACAACCACGGCGTCGACTCCTACGAGCTGGGCACGGGCTACAACCACATCGCCATCACGGCGGCCGACCTCGACGAGACGCTCGCGCGGCTCGGCGAGCAGGGCATCGAGCCCGAGAAGCCGCCCTACTCCGTGCGCGAGGGCGGCTCGCGCATCTGCTTCGTGCGCGATCCGGACGGCTACCGGATCGAGCTGATCGAGCGCGGCGAGTAGCGCCGGGCGCCGCCCATGCCGGAGCGCCGCCTCGCCGTCGTCGACCTGGGATCGAACTCGTTCCGGCTCGTCGTCTTCACCGCGCGCGACGGCTGGTGGAAGCGGACCGACGAGATCTACGAGGCGGTCCGCATCGGCGAGGGCCTGGCCGCCACCGGCGAGCTGGGCGAGCGCGGGATGGCGCGAGCGCAGGCGACGATGGAGGTGTTCGCGCACTTCTGCCAGGCCAGCGGGCTGAGCAGCGACGAGGTCGACGCGGTCGCGACGTCGGCCATCCGCGACGCCACCAACTCCGAGGAGTTCCTGCGCCGGGCCACCGCGGCGAGCGGGCTGAAGGTCCGCACGCTCTCGCTCGAGGAGGAGGCCCGCTACGGCTACCTGGCCGCGGTCAACTCCACCACGCTCTCCGACGGCGTGATGCTCGACCTCGGCGGCGGCTCGATGCAGCTCGTCCACGTCGTCGGACGCCGGGCCAGCGAGCTCGACTCGTGGCGCATGGGCGCCGTGCGCATGAGCGAGCGCTTCCTGCCCGGCGACGGGCCGGCCAAGCCGCGGCAGCTCAAGGAGCTGCGCGCCCACGTGGCGCGCAAGCTCGAGCGCGCGCCGTGGCTGTCGAGCTGCGGGCCGCGCCTCGTGGGCATCGGCGGCACCGTCCGCAACCTGGCCGCCGCCGCCCAGCGCGACCTCGAGGTCGCCGAGTTCGGCGTCCAGGGCTACGTGCTCACGCGCGCCGAGCTCGACCGGCTCGTCGAGGAGCTGGCCGCCCGCTCGCCGGCCGAGCGCGCCAAGCTCCCGGGCATCAAGCCCTCGCGCGCCGACCTGATCCTCGCCGGGGCCGTCGTCGTCGCGGGCGTGATGGAGGCCGGCGGGTTCGAGGGCATGGAGGTCACCGAGGCCGGCCTGCGCGAGGGCGTCTTCTTCGAGCGCCACCTCGACGGCGATCCGCCGCTCTTCGAGGACGTCCGTCGCGCCAGCGTGATCAACCTCGCCGCCCAGTACGGGATGGATCCCGGCTCGAGCCCCCACACGGCGCACGTCGCGCACCTGGCGCTCGGCCTCTTCGACGAGCTCGCCGCCGCCGGCCTGCACCCGGGCGACGCCGTCGAGCGCGAGCTGCTGTGGGCGGCGTGCCTGCTGCACGACATCGGGATGACCGTCGACTACGACGACCACCACAAGCACTCGCGCTACCTCGTCCTCAACGCCGGGCTGCCCGGCTTCGAGCAGCGCGAGGCGGCGCTCATCGGCCAGGCGGTGCGCTACCACCGCAAGGGCAGCCCCTCGCTCGGCCCGTTCGCGACGCTCGCGGCCCGGGGCGACGACCAGCGCCTGGCGCGGATGGCGACCCTCCTTCGCCTCGCCGAGGACCTCGAGCGCTCGCGCGATCAGCTTGTGCGCGAGGCCCACGTCGCCGTCGAGGACGGTCAGGTCCGCCTCGAGCTCGTGTCCGACGGCGACACGCGCGTCTCGCGCTGGGCCGCCGGCCGCGAGGTCGAGCTCTTCGCCAGCGCGTTCGACCGTCGCCTCGCCATCTGACCTGCCGCAAGTTCGGGCCGAGGTCCCCGTTGCAGCTCACGGCGCCCTCGTGCGCCCAGGGGTGATCGCTCCCGGGGGGGATTCGACGATCCCGACGACGCGCCGGCCGCCTGCCCTCAGGCGGTCGGCTCGCCGGGCCGCCCCGGCCCCACGGGCACCACGAGCGGCTCGGTCGGCGCGCCGATGGCCTCGACCTCCTCGATCTCGAGCTCGGGCGGCTCCATGCCGTCGCAGATCAGGCGGAAGGCGCCGGTGCCGACCTTGGGGTCGCCCTCGAGGACCAGGCCGGCGATGATGTCGCCCTCCTCCCACTGCATCCGCTCGATCTCGAACGGGTTCATGCGCACGGTGTGCGGCGGGAACGGGCAGCGGGCGTTGTGGTCGGCCTTCGCCTTGGTGATCGCCTCGAAGTTCTTGCCCTCCGCGCTCATGGTCACGAACCGTACCGGCGCCGGATCGACGAGCGCCGCCGCGTACCCTCCGTGTGACCGCATGCACGACTCCCCCGCCCTGCTCGCGCGCGGCCCGTGGACGCCCGACGACGTCGACGTCCGCTGGAGCGACGAGCCCTACGACGCCCCGCCCGAGCGGACCCAGGCCGCCGACGCCGCCATCGCGGCGCTGCGCGAACGCGGCTCGCCCAGCCACGACGGCGTCGCCGCCCGGCTCCTCGCCCACGAGCAGGACGGCGGCCGCCTGCGCCTGCACCTGCAGCCGGTGCGCTGGGCGCTGCGCCTGGTCGAGGGCGACGCGTCGCAGTCGGTGGCGGCGCTGTGCGTCACGCGCGACGCCGAGGGCCGGTGGCTCGCCGGCCGCCGCGCGCCGTGGCTGTCGTCGTGGCCGGGGCGCTGGGCGCTCGGCGCCGGCGGCGCGGTCGACGTGGGCGAGAGCCCCGTGCAGACGCTCACGCGCGAGCTGCACGAGGAGTGGTCGGTCACCCCCGAGCGCGTCCGCGGCGAGGCGCTCATCCGCCTACCCCACCGGCTCGTGATGTTCGTCGGCCAGGCATGGCTGCCCGCCGGCGCCGACGTGACGCCCGACCACGAGCACGACGCGCACGCGTGGTGGCCGGCCGCGATCGACCGCTGGCCCGCCGAGGCCGACGAGCCGCTGCGCCGCATGGCCGGCCTGCTGGCATGAGCCTCTCCTTCACCACGCTCAAGTGGCTGTCGTTCACGCACTCCGCGATCTACCTGACCCTGCTGGTGGTCTGGATCGTCCCCGGCCTGCACGCGCTCGAGTTCGTCTTCGGCATGGCCCACGGCCTGGGGTGGATCGCGATGTGCTGCCTGGTCCTGGCCGCCGTGCGCGCGCGCGTGATCCCGCTGCGCCTCGGCGTCGCGGTGGCGATCATCGGCGCCGTCGGGCCGTTCGTGGGCTCGTACGAGTTCGTCCGCGAGGAGCGCCGGCGCGCCGCGACGCCTACGGCCGCAGGCGGATGATGCGGTCGTCGCCCGAGCGCGGCTGACCGCGCCCGTCACGGTTGGAGGTCGAGATCCACAGCGAGCCGTCGGGTGCGCGCACGACCGTGCGCAGGCGGCCGTAGCGCCCGTTCAGCAGCGCCGCCGGGCGCCCGGTCGCCGTCCCGCGCAGCGGGATCCGCCACAGGCGCTGGCCGGCCAGGGCGCCCGCGTAGAGCGTCGAGCCGACGATCGCCGCGCCGCTGGGCGACGAGTCGCTCGTCGACCACGTGACCTTCGGGTTGACGAAGCGCCCGCCGTGGGTGCTGCCGCGGCCCTCGACGGTCGGCCAGCCGTAGTCGCGGCCCTTGCGGATGAGGTTGACCTCGTCGAAGCGGTTCTGGCCGAACTCCGTCGCCCACAGGCGCCCGGCGGCGTCCCACGCCAGCCCCTGCACGTTGCGGTGCCCGTAGGACCAGACCCGCGAGCCCTGGAACGGGTTGTCGGCCGGGATCGAGCCGTCGGGGCGGATGCGCAGGATCTTGCCGTTGGCCTTGCTGAGGTCCTGGGCGTTGGCGGTGTTGCCCGCGTCGCCCACGCCGGCGTAGAGCATCCCGTCGGGGCCGAAGGCGATGCGACCGCCGTCGTGGATCGACGCCTTCTCCAGGCCGGTGAGGATCGGCTGCAGCGCGCCGCCGAGGCGGAAGCGGACGATGCGGTTGTCGCTCGCCGACGTGAAGTAGGCGTAGACGAGGTGGTCGCTGGCGTAGCTCGGCGAGACGGCCAGGCCGAGCAGGCCGCCCTCCCCGTCGGGCACCACGCCGGGGACGCGCATGACGAGATGCGGCCGCCCGCCGTTGGGCCCCACCTTCACGATGCGCCCCGTCGTGCGCTCGGCGATGAGCGCGGAGCGGTCGGGCAGGAACGCGATCCCCCACGGGACCTGCAGGCCGGTGACGATCGTGCGCGCATCGGTGGCGGCGCTGGCGTCGCCGGCCGCGCCCTGGCCGCCGCAGGCCGCGGCGAGCACCGCAAGGAGGGGCATCAGGACGGCCCGCCGATTAAAGCTCATGAAGGGGGACCTTTGCAGACGAGGTCAAACGCTAGAGTCCCTACCCAGAGCGATGGCGGTGAATACCACAGTGCAGGTCACCCTCCCCCAGATGGGAGAGTCGGTGACGGAGGGTACGGTCCTGGAGTGGCACAAGGGCGAAGGAGACCACGTCGAGGCCGACGAGGTGCTCGTCGAGATCTCCACCGACAAGGTCGACGCCGAGGTGCCCGCGCCCGCCAGCGGGACCATCGCGAAGATCCACGTCGCCGAGGGCGACACCGTCTCGGTCGGCTCCGTGCTCGCCGAGATCGCGACCGACAACGGCGCCGGGCCGGCCGAGGCCGAGCCGGTCGCCGAGACCGCCGAGGCCCCGCCGGCCGCGGGCGAGATCGTCGACATCATCACGCCGGGCAGCGGCGAGTCGGTCACCGAGGGCACGATCCTCGAGTGGACGGTGAAGGTCGGCGAGTCCGTGACCGACGGCCAGACCATCGTCGAGATCTCCACCGACAAGGTCGACATGGAGCTGCCCGCACCAGCGGCGGGCACGATCACCGAGCTCCTCGCCGCCGAGGGCGAGACGGTCACCGTCGGGCAGGTCATCGCCCGCATGGCCCTGGGCGCCGGCGCCGCAGCGCCCGCCGCCACCTCGGGGAACGGCGCCCCCGCCCCCGCCCCAGCGGCGGCCGCCGCGCCCGCGGCGGTTCCCGACGACGCCAAGGTCTCCCCCGTCGCCGCCCGCGTCGCGGCGGCCGAGGGCGTCGACCTCGCCGGCGTCACCGGCACCGGCCCGGGCGGGCGCATCATCAAGTCCGACGTCCTCGACGCCAAGAACGGCCACGGTGCCGTCGCTCCCGCCGCCGACACGGGCACCCGCACCGCCATCCGCGGCGGCGCCGCGATGCTCGCCCGCTACATGGACGAGAGCCGCTCGATCCCGACGGCGACCTCGTTCCGCACCATCACCGTCACGGCGATGGACGGCCGGCGCAAGCAGCTCAAGGACGCCGGCCAGCGCGTCTCCTTCACGCACCTCATCGCGTACGCGATCGCCCTGACCGCCCAGCAGGACATGCCGGTCATGGCCCACCACTTCGATACCGCGGACGGCCGCCCCGAGCGCGTCGACGACGGCCAGGTGAACCTCGGCATCGCCGTCGACGTCGAGAAGAAGGACGGCAGTCGCACGCTGATGGTGCCGGTCATCCGCGACGCCGGGCGCCTGAGCTTCAAGGGCTTCCTCGACGCGTTCAACGACCTGATCGCCAGGGCGCGCGAGAACAAGCTGA
>JAXDHQ010000283.1:0-7655 GCA_034664395.1 Solirubrobacteraceae bacterium
CAAGCCCAAGTTCACGGGCTGATCTGATCACCCCCGACTGCGGCCGCCCGTGGATGGGTGGCCGCAGTCGTTCAGCGGCATGGAGGCCGGGTGCGAAAGCACTCGGCCTCTGGCCGTTCGGGCGTGAGCCTACCCGCTGGCCAGGGCGGGACGCCGCTGCGCCCACGGTCGCGCCGCCTCGAGCTGCGCGGCGGCCGCGAGGAGCTGCCCCTCGCCGGCGGGCCGTCCGAAGAGCTGCACGCCGACCGGCAGCCCCTCGTGCTCGGCCAGCGGGACGGCGATCGCCGGCTGCCCGGTGACGTTGGCCACCGCGGTGAACGGCGTGAACGCGCCCGACCGGCGGAAGAGGCCCATCGGGTCGTCGGTGCGCCAGTCGACCTCGTCCAGGAGCACCGGGGCCTCGGCCAGAGCGGGCGCGACGACGAGGTCGTAGCGGTCCATCCAGCCGAGCAGCCCGCGGGCGAAGATCTGCAGCTTCGCGCTGGCCAGGTGGGCGTCGAGCGCGGACATGTCGCCCACGAGCTGCCACAGCGCCCAGCTCAGCGGCTCCATGTCCTCCGCGGTCGGCTCGCGGCCGCCGACGATGCGGCCGAACGCGACCTGGAGCATCACCAGCGGAGCGAACAGGGCGGTGAAGGTCTCCAGCAGCGAGGCGTCGGTCCACGGCGCCTCGGTCTCCTCGACGTGGTGGCCCAGCGACGCCAGCAGCGCGCCCGCCTCGCGCGCCGCCCGCGCGCGCACCGGGTCGACGGGGATGTCGAGCGGCGGGTTGGTGACGACGGCGACCCGCAGTCCCGACGGCGCGCGCTCCGCCTCGGTCGCGAACGGCTCCGACGGCGGCGGCGCCCACGACGCGTCTCCCACCTCGGGCCCGGCGAGCACGTCGAGGACGGCCGCGGTGTCGCGCACGTCGCGGGTGAGGACCCCCTGGACGGCGAGGAAGCTCTCGCCGACCTCGGGAGCGAGCGAGATGCGCCCGCGCTGGGGCTTGAGGCCGACCAGGCCGCAGCACGCGGCCGGGATGCGCGTCGAGCCGCCGCCGTCGTTGGCGTGCGCGATCGGCACCATGCCCGCCGCCACCGCCGTGGCCGAGCCGCCCGACGAGCCGCCGCTGACGCGCGACGGGTCCCACGGGTTGCGCGTGGGGCCGAAGCGCTTGGTGTTCGTCCACGGCAGGATGCCCCACTCGGGCAGGGTGGTCGTCCCGACCACGATGAAGCCCGCGGCCTTCAGCCGGCGCACGACGTTGTGGTCGTACCCCGGGGTCCAGTCGCCCATGAAGTCCGAGCCGTAGGTCAGGCGGTGCCCGGCGAGCGCGACGTTGTTCTTGATCGCGATCGGGACGCCGGCGAACGGCCGCTGGTCGCCGGGGAGCACGGAGCCGGCCGCGGCGAGCGCCTCGTCGGCGAAGACGTCGACGAACGCGTTGAGCTCGGGGTCGAGCGCGTCGATGCGGTCGATCGAGGCCTGGACGAGCTCGCGGGCGCCCAGCTCGCCCGAGCGCACGAGCTCCGCCAGCTCGCCGACGGGGCGGAAGAGGAGGTCGGACATGGCGCCGGAGGCTACTCGGCCGCTCCCACCCGCATTTCCACCGTCCGTAACCCGTTGCCCAATATGATGCGGTTATGTCGGCCGCCGGACACGATCTCCCAGAGCGCCTCGAGCTTCCGCTCGGCACCGGCGAGACGTGGTGGTACTGGCTCGGCGGACGCCCCGCGCTGGACCTCGTCAACACGCTGCGCGAGCGCTGGCGGCGGCGGGTCGAGACGCTCGTGAGCCCCGACGATCTCGCGCTCTGGCTCGTCCGCGCCGATCTGCTGGCCGAGCCGCGCACGGTGGCGGACGCGCTGCTGCACGAGGCGCGCGAGCTGCGCGAGGCGATCGACGTCGGCGTCCGGGCGGTGGTCGCGCACGAGCCCGTCCCGCCCGACGCGGTGGCGCTCATCGACCGGTGGCTCATCCACGCCGGCACCCGGCCGCGGCTGGCCATCGGCCCCGCCGGCCGGCCCATGCTGGGACGCGCCCCGCTCGTCGTCGGCGACGGATCGGCGAGCGACCCGGACGCGCCGCGTCGGGCCCTGGGCGTCATCGCGCTCGACGCGGCACGGATGCTCGGCACCACCGACGAAGCCGCCCGCGTGCGCATCTGCGCGTCGGAGACGTGCTCGGCGCGGTTCTACGATCGGTCGCCCGCCGCGCGGCGGCGCTGGTGCTCGATGGCGGCCTGCGGCAACGAGGCCAAGGCCCGCCGCCATCGCGCCCGCCGGCGCGAGACCACCCACCCAGCCCTGGAGGCCACGTGAGCAGCGAAGTCCAGTCCGGCCTCGAAGGCGTCGTCGCCTTCGCCACCGAGATCGCCGAGCCCGATCGCGACGGCGGCGCGCTGCGCTACCGCGGCGTCGACATCGAGGACCTGGTCGGCGCCGTCCCGTACGAGAAGGTCTGGGGGCTGCTGGTCGACGGCGAGGTCGAGCCCGGCCTGCCGCCCGCCGAGCCGCGCCCGCTGCCGCTGCGCTCGGGCAACGCGCGCGTGGACGTCCAGGCCGCGCTGGCGACGCTCGGCGCGGGCGAGGGCGGCTTCCGGGCGCTCATCGACATCTCCGACGAGCAGGCGCGCGCCGACCTGGCGCGCGCGTCGTCGCTGGCGCTGAGCTTCGTCGCCCAGTCGGCGCGCGGCGCCGACCGGCCGGCGGTGGCGCAGTCGGACATCGACCGCGGCGCGACGCTGGCCGAGCGCTTCCTCATCCGCTGGCGCGGCGCGGCCGACCCCGACCACGTCAGGGCGGTGGACGCCTACTGGGTCTCGGCCGCCGAGCACGGCATGAACGCCTCGACGTTCACGGCGCGCGTGGTCGCCTCGACCGGGGCCGACAGCGCCGCGGCGCTGTCGAGCGCCGTCGGCGCGCTGAGCGGCCCGCTCCACGGCGGCGCTCCTTCCCGGGTGCTGCGCATGCTCGACGAGGTGGAGCAGCTCGGCGACGCCGAGCGCTGGGTACGCGACGCGCTGGATCGCGGCGAGCGGCTGATGGGCTTCGGCCACCGCGTCTACCGCGCCGAGGACCCGCGCGCCCGCGTGCTGCGGCGCACCGCGCGCGAGCTGGGCTCGCCGCGCTTCGAGGTCGCCGAGGCGCTCGAGCGCGCGGCGCTCGCCGAGCTGCACGCCCGCAAGCCCGATCGCGTGCTCGCCACCAACGTGGAGTTCTGGTCGGCCGTCGTCCTCGACCTCGCCGACGTCCCGGCCAACCTCTTCACCGCGATGTTCACGGGCGCGCGCGTGGCCGGGTGGTCGGCGCACATCCTCGAGCAGAAGCGCGAGGGGCGCCTGATCCGCCCAACGGCGGCCTACGTCGGACCAGCGGCACGAGCGCTGGCGTCGCTCGCGCGCGCCTGAACACACCAAGTTTCAGTCGGTCCGACAGGGGTACGGAGGGCCGCGGTTGGGAGGTCCTTCGGCAGGGGTCATCGACCACCGCACCCTCACAGGAGGTACGCGCGCATGCGCAGACGTCGTCTTGCCGTGCCCACCGCTCTGTTCGCGCTTCTTGCCACGTCGCCGGCCGCGTCCGCGGCCGTATCCCAGCAGGCCGCGAAGGACCGCTTCGCGGCCGACGCACAGGGCGAGCGGTTCGTGTCCAGCCCCATGACCGCGGGCGCCTCGACGGTCGTGGGCACGGTGAGCGCCCAGCGACTGGGGCTCACGTCGACGGCGGGCCCGGGCGCGGTCGCGCGCGCCGCCGTGAACCGCTATCAGGCGCTGCTCGGCCTGACCGACGCACGCACCCAGCTCCGCTACGCGAGCGCCTCGACCGACAGCCTCGGCCGCAGCCACGTGCAGTTCGAGCAGGTGGTCGGCGCCGTCCCGGTCTACGCCAGCCGCGTCACGGTGCACCTCGACGACGCCAACGCGCTGACCGCGATGACCGCCGGCGTGGCGCGCTCGACGGCCGGCGCCGCGACCGCGCCGAGCGTGGCCGCGAGCGACGCGCGGGCGATCGCCCTCGCCCAGGTACCCGACGCCAAGGTCATCGAGGAGCCGGCCCTCGTCGTCTACGCCGGCGTGCCGTTCGGCAGCCACCCGGCCACGCTCGCCTGGGCGGTCGACGTCACCTCGACCTCGCAGGCCGACCGCGAGCTGGTGTTCGTCGACGCCGCCTCCGGGCGCGTGACCGACACGCTCGACCGCACGGAGTTCGCCAAGAACCGCACGGTCTACAACGCCAACCACTCGACGACGACCGGCACCTTCGCGCGCGGCGAGGGCGGCGCGGCCACCGGCGACCGCGACGTCGACAGCGCCTATGACTTCACCGGGGCGACGTACGATTACTACCGCTCGGTGTTCGGCCGCGACTCCTACGACAACGCGGGCGCCGAGCTCGTCAGCTTCGTCCACTACGGCACGAACTACCAGAACGCCTTCTGGGACGGGGCCGAGATGGTCTACGGCGACGGCTTCGCGGTCAACGACGTCACCGCCCACGAGCTCACCCACGCGGTGACCGAGCGCACGGCCGCGCTGCAGTACTCCAAGCAGTCCGGCGCCCTGAACGAGTCGATCTCCGACCAGGCGGGCTGGGACGTCGACCCGGGCGACACGACGATGGGCGAGGACCTGCCGATCGGGGCGATCCGCGACATGGAGAACCCGGGCGCGTTCGGCCAGCCGGCGACCGCGTCGCAGTACGTCTGCACGACGTCGGACAACGGCGGCGTGCACACCAACAGCGGCATCCCCAACAAGGTCTACGCCAACCTCGTGGACACGATGGGGCGATCGGCCGCCGAGCAGATCCGCTACCGCGCGCAGACGGTGTACCTGGGGCCCACGGCCACGTTCGCCGACGCGCGCGCGGCCGAGCAGCAGTCCGCGGGCGACCTCGGGCTGAGCTCGACCGCCGCCGGCAACGCGTGGCAGGCGCAGGGCGTGACCGCGACCTGGCAGCCGCCGTGCTGATCGGAGCATGAGCGGCGCGCGGCGCGGGCGGGCGGTGGCGACCGTCCCGCCCGCGCCCGCGCTGCGTCATGCTGAGCGCATGAGCCACCTTCGGCGCGCGCGCGCCGCGCCGCTCGCGCTCGTGGCGCTGCTGGCGGCCGGCTGCGGGTCCGGCCACGGAACCCGCTCGACCGCGGCGTCGAGCCCCGCCCCGGCGGCGACGTCCTCCACCTCGGCGAAGCCCGCGCCGCGGGCCGCCGCGACCGTGCTGCGCGACTGGCCGCTCTTCGGGCTGCGCGCGTCGCGCGAGAACGCCACCGATGCCGCCACCGGCGTCACCGCCGCCGACCTCGGGCGCCTTCGGCGCCACCAGGTCCGGCTCCCGGGGACGGTCGACTCGTCGCCGATCGTCCTCGGCGACACGGCCTACGCGACCACGACCTACGGGCGCACGGTCGCCGTTGACCTCGCCACCGGGCACCTGCGCTGGACCTTCACCCCGAGCGGCTACGACGCGCTCGTCGGCACCTACCGGATCACCAACGCGAGCCCGGCCGCCGACCCGTCGCGGAGCTTCGTCTTCACCGCGTCGCCGGACGGGCTCGTGCACAAGCTCCGCGTCGGCGACGGGCGGGAGGTGGGCGGCGGCTGGCCCGTGAGCATCACGCGCGACCCCACGCGCGAGAAGATCACGTCGTCGTTCAACGTCAGCGGCCCGCTGCTCGTCGTGACCACCGGCGGCTACATCGGCGACGCCCCGCCCTACCAGGGCCACGTCGTCACCATCGAGCGCGCGACCGGGCGCATCGTCGCCGTCTTCAACTCGCTGTGCTCGGACCGCCGGGCGATCATCGTGCCCAGCTCGTGCGCGGCCAGCGACTCGGCGATCTGGGCGCGGTCGGGCGCCGTGGTGGTGCCGGGCTCGCGCGACCTGCTGGTCGCCACCGGCAACGCGCCGTTCGACGGCCGGACGGACTGGGGCGACAGCGTGCTACGGCTGTCCTCCGACGCGGGGCGCCTGCGCCAGAGCTGGACCCCGCGCGACCAGGCGCAGCTCAACGCCACCGACGGCGACCTGGGATCGACCGCCCCCGCCCTGCTCGGTCACGGGCTCGCCCTGCAGGGCGGCAAGGCGGCGGTGCTCGACGTGCTCGACCTGTCGCGGCTCAACGGCACGCCGGGGGCCGGGCCGCGACTCGGCGGCGAGGTCCAGGAGCTCCCCGCTCCCGGCGGCCAGGGCGTCTTCAGCGCGCCGGCGGTGTGGCACCACGGCGGGCGCACGACGGTGTTCGTCACCACCGGCGGCGGCACGGCCGCCTATCGCCTGGTCGGGCGCCGGCTGCGCCGGACGTGGTTCGACGACCACGGCGGCACGAGCCCGGTCGTGGCCGGCGGGCTGCTGTACGTCTACGACCCGGCCGGCGGCCTGCGCGTCTACGCGCCGGGGACCGGGCGCCCGCTGAAGGTGCTCGCGGCCGGGGCGGGGCACTGGAACAGCCCGGTGATCGCCGGCGGTCGCATCGTGCTGCCCGAGGGCAACGCCAACGACCACGCCGGCGACGGCGTCCTGGACATCTGGTCGGTCGCGCGGTAGCGCGGTCAGTCGTCGGCGAGCGCGCGGCGCATGATGTCGCGCAGCGCGCGCTGGTCCTCGACGTCGAGGCGCGCGAGGGGCTCGGGCGGCTCGTCGAGGCGCTCGGCGAGCCGGGTGCGGACGTCGGCGCCGGCGCTCGTCACCGCCAGCATCTTGACCCGCCGGTCGTGCTCGGACGGCCGGCGCTCGACCAGGCCGCGGTCCTCCAGGCGGTCGACGATGCCGGTGACGTTCGAGTTGTCGCAGTGCAGCGCCTCGGCCAGCTCGCTCATCGGCTTGGGCTGGTCGGGATCGAGCATGCGCAGCGCCATGACCTGCGGCGGCGACAGCTCGAACTCCGAGGCGACGGCGCAGAAGCGCCGCCGGGACTTCTGGAGCATGCCGAACATGAGCGACCACGCCTCGGCGGCGGGGGAGAGACGACGCTTGGTCTCGGTGCTCATCGCAGGAAATACTACTTACAGAATTAGATCGTTGACCACTTCAAGCATATCTGAAACCCTGGGGTGATGAACACGGAGCACGGCATCGTCGTCCAGGGCCTCGTCCGGCGCTTCAAGGGGAACATCACCGCGGTCGCCGGCATCGATCTCGAGGTGCGACCCGGCGAGATCTACGGCTTCCTCGGGCCCAACGGCGCGGGCAAGTCGACCACGGTCCACGTGCTCACGACGCTCCTGCCGCCGACGGCGGGCAGCGCGCGGGTGGCGGGCTTCGACGTCGTCTCGCAGGGCCCCGACGTGCGCCGCAGCATCGGCGCCGCGCTGCAGGAGGCCGCGCTCGACGCGTTCCTGACCGCTCGCGAGCACATGGACCTGGCCGGCGGGCTCAACGGGCTGTCCCGGGCCGACCGCGCCCGCCGCGGGAGCGCGCTGCTGGAGCGCGTCGGGCTCTCCGAGGCGGCCGACCGCAAGGTCGGCGGCTACTCCGGCGGCATGAAGCGCCGCCTGGACCTCGCCATGGCGCTCGTCCACGGCCCCTCGATCCTCTTCCTCGACGAGCCCACCACCGGCCTGGATCCGCAGAGCCGCAGCGCCCTGTGGGAGGAGGTGGGGCGCCTGGCTGCCGACGACGGCGTCACGGTCTTCCTCACCACGCAGTACCTCGAGGAGGCCGACGTGCTCGCCG
>JAXDHQ010000284.1:0-9689 GCA_034664395.1 Solirubrobacteraceae bacterium
GGTGCGGTCGCGCGACGGGTGCGTCGGGCTGTGGTTGAGCGCGTCGAAGTTGTAGTGGACGGTCTCGATCTCGGGGCCCTCGACGACGGTGAAGCCGAGGCCGACGAAGACGTCCTCGAGCTCGCGCATCGTGGCCGTGAGCAGGTGCAGGCGCCCGATCGGCTGGGGCGGCTCGCCGGGGAGCGTGACGTCGAGGCGGTCGGCGGCCAGGCGGACGTCGAGCTCGGCGGTCTCCAGCTCCTGCGCGCGCTGGGCGATCATGGCTTCGAGCGCCTGGCGAGCCTCGTTGGCGGCCTTGCCGACGCTCCCGCGCTCCTCCGCCGGGAGCTGCGAGACGCCGCGCAGGAGGTTGGGCAGCTCGGCCTTGCGCCCCAGGAAGCGGACGCGCAGGTCCTCGAGCGCGGCGGTCGACGCCGCCCCGGCGATCGCCGCCTCGGCGTCGGCGCGCAGGCTGTCGATGCGCTCGATCATCGCGGCGGCACCCTAGTCCACTCGTAGAGGGCCACGGTGGCCGCCATAGCGGCGTTGAGCGAGTCGCCGGCGATCGGGATGTGGGCCACGTCCTCGCAGGCGCCGACCACGTCCGCGGGCAGGCCCTCGCGCTCGGCGCCGACGACGAGCGTGCCCTGGCCCGGTCCGCTCAGGGCCTCGCCGCTTCCGGCCACGAGCGCCGTCCGCGGCGCGGGCAGCTCGTCCACGCGCGACACGCGCACCACCGGCATCGCGAAGATCGCTCCCATCGACGCGCGCACCGCCTTGGGGCCGAACGGATCGGCGCAGCCGGGGCCGAGCGCGACCGCGTGGGCGCCGAAGGCGAGCGCCGCCCGCAGCGCGGTGCCGACGTTGCCGGGATCGCCGACGCCCCACAGCGCCAGGCACAGCGGCCCGAGCTTGTCGCTGGCGCTCCAGCGGCACTCGAAGACGCCGAGCGCGCGCGTGCCCGAGCCCAGGCCCGAGACGGCGTCCAGCAGCTCCGGCTCGACGTCGACTCCGGCGCGCAGCTCGTAGACCGCCGGCCAGCCGGCGGCGTGCGCGGCGGCGAGCAGGTCCTCGCCCTCGGCGACGAACCGCGCCTCGTGGCGGCGGCGGAGCCGGCGGACCTCCTTGAGCTTGTCGTTGTGTGGGCTGGTGATCACGGGTGCGGGTCTTTAAACGAGAAAGGGCGCCGATCCTCGAAGGAAGCGGCGCCCGGGAGGCTGTCTGCGGTCGGCTGCGGATCAGGCGGCCGACGCCTCGCGGGCGGCGTCGGCGAATCGCCGGAAGGTCTCGGGGTCGCGGACGGCGATGTCGGCCAGCACCTTGCGGTCGAGCTCGATGCCGGCCAGCTTCATGCCGTGGATGAAGGTGCCGTAGTTCATGCCGTTCTGGCGCGCGGCGGCGTTGATGCGGGTGATCCACAGGCGACGGAAGTCGCGCTTGCGGTTGCGCCGATCGCGGTACGCGTACGCGTCCGCCTTCATCAGCGCTTCCTTGGCGCGCTTGTAGTTCGAGTTCGCCTCGCCGCGGAAGCCCTTGGTGCGCTCGAGCACCGCCCGGCGCTTCTTGCGCGCGGCGACCGACCGCTTGACGCGGGTCACTTGCCCACTCCCAGCAGCTTCTTGACGCGCTTGGCGTCGGAGTCGCACAGCGCCGCCGGACGGCCGAGGTGGCGCTTGCGCTTGGGCGACTTCTTCTCGAGGATGTGGCTCGTGAAGGCGTGACGGCCGATGACCTTGCCCTTGGCGGTCACCTTGAAGCGCTTCTTCGCGCCGGAATGGGTCTTCATCTTCGGCATGGCGGACGGTCGAGGATAGCGAAGGAGTCGCTGGGGGCGCTGGGTCGTCTCTGACCGTGAGCGCGCCCGCTCGCGGAGGGTGGGCTCGTTTGACCCCCGCATAGCGAGGTCAAGAGAGCCCACCCCCCGCGGACTGAGGCCGCAGCGCCCGCGGGCCGCCGAGGCGCGCGACCAGCGCCGCCACCGGCAGCGTCCCCAGTGCCATGGTCAGACCCACCGCGGCGTAGACCGGGCGCGCCCCGAGCAGTCCGACGAGCGCGCCGGCGCCGAGGACCCCGAGGCCGAACGTGAGGTTGCGGCAGGCGTCGATGGCGCCGAGCATCCGCGCGCGCAGGTGGTCGGGGGCGTTGCGGAGGGTCAGCGACTGGGCGGCCACGCCCATGAAGCCCCCGCCGAGGCCGCCGAGCGCGTAGCACGCGAGCATCGGAGGCAGCGACGGCGCGACGGACACCAGGCCGACGCCCACCGCCATGGCCACCCGGCCGGCGAGCACGCCGGTCGCCTCGTTGCCGCGATGCAGCGCGCGTCCGGCGTACCACGAGCCGGCGATCATGCCCCCGCCCCAGCACGCGGTCAGCGCGCCCAGGCCCAGCGCGCCGGCGCCGAGCTCGAAGACGAGCGGCACCTCGGCGGTCATGCTGAACGCGGTCGCGAAGGTCGAGATGCACGCCGAGGCGACGACGAGCCGCAGCCTGGGCTCGCCGAGCACGAGGCGCAGGCCGCCCCGCGCGGCGGGCGCGTCCGCGGCCGCCCGCGCCTCCCCGCCGGCGCGGAACGCGCGGCGCACCGACGCGATCAGCCAGGCGGAGACGAGGAAGGTCACCGCGTCGACCAGGAAGACGCTGCCGACGCCGAGCACGGCGATCAGCGCGCCGGCCCCGAGGCGCCCGGCCGTCTTGCCCACGTTGGTGCCCGTGGCGATCACGGCGCTGGCCCAGCTCAGGTCCCGCTCGCCGGCGACGTGCGCGATCGCCGCGCCGGAGGCCGGCCCGAACACGGTCCCGATGGCCGTGGCGAGCAGCCCGAGCGCCAGCAGCGCGACCGGCGTGTGGACCAGCGCGAGCGTCACGAAGACCGCTGCGGCCGCCAGCTCGGCGGCGATCATCAGCCGTCGTCGGTCGACGAGGTCGCCCGCCCGGCCCCCGAGCGGCGCGAGCAGCGCGCCGCCGCCGACCGTCAGCATGAGCGACAGCGAGAGCCACGCCGCGGAGCGCGTCTGCGCGTAGAGCGCGAAGCCGATCGCGACGCCCGAGGCGTCGGTGCCCGCCATCGAGATGAAGCGGGACACGGCGAGCCGGCGTACGGCGGCACGGATCGAGTGTGGGCGCGCCGGGGCGCGCCGTGGGAGCACGGCGGTGAGCACGAGGACCTTCCTGCGCCCGCCGCGCACGCGCGACCGGAACGCCAGTGGAACGAGATACAGGCCGCGGGACCTGGTCGCGAGCGCCGTCGCCGCGGGGTTTCACGCGGCGCGCTCGCAGGTTCAGGCCGCGAACTCCCCTCACGATAGCGGGTGGTTGCGCACGCAACTTGTGCCGGCGCGCCAGGTCCGCGGGCCGTCCTACGCTGTGGCATGGCCGCGATCGCCGCGCCCCGGACCCTGCACCTCTCGCTCGTCGTCGGCGGCGCTCTGCGCGACGCAGAGGGCGAGCGCTTGGGCCGCGTCGACGACCTCATCGTCCGGCTCGGCGACCCGGGCTACCCGCCGATCACGGGCTTCCTCGTCACCGTCGCCGGCCGCCGGTCCTACGTGCCGGCCGAGCGCGTCGCCGACGTCGACCACGGCTCGGTGACGCTGCGCGAGGCCAAGCTCGACCTCCGCCGCTTCGAGCGCCGGCCCGAGGAGGTCCTGCTCAAGGAGGACGTCCTCGACCACCAGCTCATCAACGTCGACGGCGCCCGCCTCGTCCGCGCCAACGAGATCGAGCTCGCCCGCCTGGAGGGGTGGTGGCGGGTCGTCGGCGTCGACGTCGGGCCGCGCGGCGGCGTGCGTCGCCTGCTGCCCCGCGCCATCGCGCCGCGCGTGCGGATGGGCGACTTCCTGGACTGGGCGAGCGTCGAGCCGTTCGTCGGCCATGTCCCGACGCTGCGCCTGCGCGTCCCCCACCCCAAGCTCGCCAAGCTCCACCCCGCCCAGATCGCCGACCTGGTCGAGGCCGCCTCGCACCGCGAGGGCGAGGAGATCATCGAGGCGGTCGGCGCCGACGACCGCGAGCTCGAGGCCGACGTCTTCGAGGAGCTCGACGAGCGCCACCAGCTCGAGCTCATAGAGCAGCGTCCCGACGAGCAGGTGGCGGCCGTGGTCGCCCGCATGGCGCCCGATGACGCCGCCGACCTCGTCGCCGAGCTCGCCGAGCCCCGGCGCGAGGCGGTGCTCGCGCTGCTGCCCGCCTCCCAGCGCACGAAGGTCCGCGCGCTGCTCGGCTACGACCCGGCCCCGGCCGGCGGCCTGATGAGCCCCGAGTTCCTGTGCCTGTACCGCCACGCCACCGTGCAGGAGGCGTGGGACCGCGTCCGCTCGAGCACGGTCCCCGCCGACCTGCTCACGACGGTGTTCGTCATGGACTCCCACAAGCGCCTGGAGGGCGGCATCCCGCTCGGCGCGCTCGTGCGCGCCGAGCCGCAGGGCGACCTGGTGGCGCTCGTCCGCCAGGGCGCGCCGCGTCTGACCGCCGACGCCGAGGTCGACGAGGTCGCCCGGGTGATGGCCGACTTCAACCTCACCGCGGCGGCCGTCGTCGACGAGCAGGAGCGCATGATCGGCGTCATCACGGTCGACGACGTGCTCGAGGTCCTGCTGCCCAAGGGCTGGCGGCGGCGCTTCGGGCTGCTTGGCGAGGATTAGCCCCGGCGGCGCCGCGCCGCGGCTCGCGTCCTAGACTCGATCGCACCGTGACGTGGAGCGATCGAGTGGATGGCGGCCCGAGTACCGGCCGCCCTGCGACGCGCCCAGTCGGCCGTGCGCGGCCGACCGCTCGTGCCTGCCCGCCTCCTGGCGCGCGGCCGCCCGCGCCTGCCGCGACGGCTTAGGGGCCGCGGCGGCCGGCTCGCCGCCTTCCTCGCGCTCCTCGGGCCCGGCCTGATCGCCGCCAACGCCGGCAACGACGCCGGCGGCATCGCCACCTACTCGCAGGTCGGGGCGAAGTACGGCTACGACCTGCTGTGGATGATGGTCCTCATCACGTTCTCGCTGGCGCTCGTGCAGATGCTCGCGGCGCGGATGGGCGTGGTGACCGGCAAGGGGCTGGCCGAGCTCGTGCGCGAGAGCTACGGCATCCGCTGGTCGGCGTTCGCGACGATGGCCGTGCTGATCGCCAACCTCGGCATCTGCATCTCGGACTTCGTCGGCGTCGGGGCCGCGCTCGGCCTGGCCGGGATCCCGCCCCAGGTGTCGGTGCCGATCGCCGCGGTCGTCATCTGGCTGATCATCGTCCGCGGCTCCTACCGGTCGGCGGAGAAGATCTTCATCTGGCTGACGATCCCGTTCTTCGCCTATCCGATCGCCGCGATCCTCGCCCACCCGCACTGGATGGAGGTCGGCCGGGCGCTGGCGCCGCCGCACATCCAGACGAATTCGGCGTACCTGCTGCTGTTCGTCGCCACCGCGGGGACGACGATCACGCCCTACATGCAGCTCTACCTGCAGTCGGCGACGGTCGAGCGCGGCGTGCGGATCGAGGAGCTGCCCAACGAGCAGCGCCAGGCGATCTCCGGGGCGATCTTCGCCGACCTGGTGGCGGCGTTCATCATCGTCGCCACCGGCGCGACGCTGTTCCGCCACGGGATCCACTCGATCTCCGGCGCGTCGGACGCGGCCAAGGCGCTCGAGCCGTTCGCCGGGCGCTACGCCGAGGCGCTGTTCGGGGTCGGGCTGCTGGGCGCCAGCCTGCTGGCCTGCGCGATCCTGCCGATCGCGACCAGCTACGTGGTGGCGGAGTCGCTGGGCTTCGAGAAGGGGCTCGGCCACCGGCCGGGCGAGGCGCCGGTGTTCGTCGGCGTCATCACCGCGATGATCCTCGTCGCCACGATCGTCGCCGTGATCCCCGGCATCCCCGTGATCGGCCTGCTCGTCGGCGTGCAGGTGGTCAACGGCGTGCTGCTGCCGATCAACCTGTTCTTCATCTGGCGGCTGTCGCGCAGCCGGCGGATCATGGGCGAGCACCGCAACCGCGGGATGCCGGATGCGCTGGCCGCGGTCACGGTGGCGGTGACGTCGACGCTGTCGATCGTCCTCGTCGTCGTGACGGTGGCGGGGCTGCTGTAGCGGCGCTACGCGGAGCGCGAGTCGGGCTCGTCCGCCGCCTCGGCGGCGGGGGCCTCGACGTCGGCTTCGTCCTGCGGCTCGGGCTCGGGCTCGGCGTCCGGGGCGGCGGCGGGCTCCTCGGCCGCGGGCTCCTCGGCGACGGGCTCCTCGGCGACGGCGTCGTCCTCGACGGCGTCGTCCTCGACGGCCTCGACCTCGGGGGCAGCGCCATCCTCGACGACGGCCTCGGCGGGAACGCCGTTCTCGGCGACGGCCTCGACGTCGGCGGCGTCCTCGCCGTCCTCCGCGCCCAGCGTGCCCGCCAGCACCGCCTTGGACGGGCCGAGCAGCATCGTCATGTTGCGCCCGTCGAGGTTCGGCCGCTGCTCCACGATCGCCAGCTCGGTGAGCTCGCCGGCGAGGCGGTCGAGGATCATCTGGCCGCGCTCGGGGTGGGTGACCTCGCGCCCGCGGAACATGATGGTGATCTTCACCTTGTCCTTGTGGCGCAGGAAGCGCTCGACGTGGCGCTTCTTGGTCTCGTAGTCCTGCACGGCGATCTTGGGCCGGAACTTGATCTCGCGGATCGTGATCTGCGTCTGGTGCTTGCGCGCGGCCTTCTGCTTCTGGGCCTGCTCGTACTTGTACTTCGAGTAGTCCAGGATCCGCACCACGGGCGGGCGCGCCTCGGGCGCGACCTCGACGAGGTCGAGGTCGAGCTGCTGGGCCTGGCGGAGGGCCTCGTCGGTGCGCATGACACCGATCTGGTTGCCGTCCTCGCCGATGACGCGAACCTCGGGAACGCGGATGCGCTCGTTGATCCTCGTCAGGTCCCGCTCGGGGGGACGCCGGTCGAACCGTCGGGGGACCGGCACTAGCTGTGGCGGCCGCGGGTCAAGAAGGGCGAGCCGATATTGCGAACGAATCGATCAACGGGGGCCAGTATAGCCACCACACTCCCCGGAACGCGACCGCTCATCGCAGAATCGCCGCGAAGCGCTCGCCGTGGCCGGCGATCGTCTCGACCACAGAGCGCGCCCGGAGGCACATCCTCACCCGCTGCGGACGGACATCGCGGTCGACGCGCAGCACCCGACCACCGCGTCCCAGCCACACGAGATCCAGCGCGAAGCGCATGCCGAAGGTGTGCACCGACCTGCACCGCACGATCCGCAGCGCGTGGTCGGGCGGCATCGGCGCCATCCGCGCCAGCCCGCGCCGGCGCTCGCCGAACGCGCGCGCCACGTGGAGGGTGAGCGTGCCGCCGGCCACCGGCTCGGTGGCCAGGCCGGCGAGCCGCTCCTCCCATGCCGTCAGGCCGTGGCCTCGGCTGCGAGTCGGTCGGCGAACGCGTCGAGCTCGACGCTGCCCTCGTCGCCCTCGCCGTGGCGGCGGACGGCGACGGTGCCCTCCTGCGCCTCGCGGTCGCCGACCACGAGCATGTAGGGCACCTTGCGCAGCTCGGCGTCGCGGATCTTGCGCCCCACCGACTCGGTGCGGTCGTCGAGCTCGGCGCGCAGGCCGCGCTCGCGCAGCCGCGTCACGACGCGCTCGGCCGCCTGGTTGTGGCGGTCGGCGATCGGCAGGGCGATGGCCTGCACCGGCGTCAGCCACAGCGGCAGCTCGCCGCCGGTGTGCTCGAGCAGGATCCCGATGAAGCGCTCGAACGAGCCGAACAGCGCCCGGTGGATCATCACCGGCCGGTGCTCGGCGTTGTCGGCGCCGGTGTAGGTGAGGTCGAAGCGCTCGGGCAGGTTGTAGTCGAGCTGGACGGTGCCGAGCTGCCACGAGCGGCCGAGCGAGTCGGTCATGTGGAGGTCGATCTTCGGTCCGTAGAAGGCGCCGTCGCCCTCGTTGACCGTGTACGCCAGGCCCTGCTGCTCGAGCGCCTGGGCGAGCGCGCCCTCGGCCTGGTCCCAGAGCGCGTCGTCGCCCAGGCGGTTCTCCGGGCGCGTGGAGAGCTCGACGTGCACGGGGAAGTCGAAGCGCCGGTAGACCTCAAAGCCGAACTCCAGGCAGCGCGCCACCTCGTCCTGGATCTGGTCCTCGGTGCAGAAGATGTGGGCGTCGTCCTGGATGAAGTGGCGCACGCGCAGCAGGCCGTGCAGGGTGCCGCTCGGCTCGCGGCGGTGCAGGTGGCCGGGCTCGGCGTAGCGGACGGGCAGGTCGCGATAGGACCAGTGCTGCAGGCCGAAGAGGTGGCAGTGGCCCGGGCAGTTCATCGGCTTGAGGCCGAACTCCCGGTCCTCGTACTCGGCGACGAAGATGTTGTCCTTGTACTTGCCCCAGTGGCCCGAGGTCTCCCACAGGTGGGACTCGTAGAGCAGCGGGGTCTGGACCTCGACGTAGCCGCGCTCCTCCTGCATGCGCCGGTTGAGCGCGACGAGCTGGTTGAACAGCGCGGTGCCCCGCGGCAGCCAGAAGGCCGAGCCCGGTGAGACGGGCGAGAAGGCGAACAGCTCGAGCTCGCGGCCGAGCTTGCGGTGGTCGCGCGCCCGCGCCTGCTCGAGGCGCTCGAGGAACTCGTCGAGCTCGGACTGCTTGAAGAACGCGGTCCCGTACACGCGCGTGAGCATCTGGCGCTCGGCGTCGCCGCGCCAGTAGGCGCCGGCGACCGACTGCAGCTTGACCGCGCCGATGCGCTTGGTCGTCGGCGCGTGCGGGCCGCGGCAGAGGTCGGTGAACGGGCCGTTGGTGTAGAGGGAGACGGTGTCGACGCCCTGGTCGCGCACCAGGTCCTCGATGAGCTCGACCTTGTAGTCCTCGCCCGCGGCGCGGAAGCGCTCGAGCGCCTGGGCGACGGGGACGTCCTCGCGGACGAACGGCTCGTCGGCCGCGATGTGCTCGCGCATCCGCGCCTCGATCCCCTCGAAGTCGGCGTCGGAGAGCGAGACGCCGTCGGGGAAGTCGAAGTCGTAGTAGAAGCCGTTCTCGATCGGCGGCCCGATCGAGATCTTCACGCCCGGATAGAGCTCGGTCACCGCCGCGGCGAGGACGTGCGCGGCGTCGTGGCGGATGAGGTCCAGCGCGTCCCGGCCGCTGCGGTCGGTGACGACCTCCAGCGGCTGGTCGGGCACCAGCGGGCGCGCGAGGTCGCGCACCTCGCCGTTCTGGCGGACCGCCAGCGCCGCGCGGGCCAGGCCCGGGCCGATGGCGGCGGCGGCGTCGGCGCCCGTCGCGCCGTCGGGGAGCTCGAGCGCGGTGCCGTCGGGGAGCGTGACCTTCATCGTGCCCGATGCTACGCGAGCCGCCGCGACCGGCGACGGTTCGCCGGCGAAGCGAACGCGCGTTCGAGCGGCTCTGCTACCGTGCGCCGCCGCGCGGGATCGTGGGCACCTCGGTGCCCCTCCGCGCCGTGGCGAACGGCCGGCATCACCGGCCACGCAGGAGCCGCCACGGCACGTCCCCGCGCCTGGAAGCACAACCCAAGGCGCTGCCGCGTGCGCATCGATGCGTTCGCGCGCCGCGCCCCGAGGACGTGATGACGACCATGAAGTCCAAGAAGCTGCTGGCGATCTGCGGGGCGTGCGCCACGGCGGGAGCCCCTGCCACCGTGGCGCTCGCCGCGTCCGGCGGCGGGGTGACCGACGTGGCCGCGAGCTCGCCGCTCGCCGCGCGCACCGCGATCGCGAGCTCGCTGCACGACCACGCGCAGCTCCACGCCGAGCGCCA
>JAXDHQ010000285.1:0-6608 GCA_034664395.1 Solirubrobacteraceae bacterium
ACCGAGCGGGCGGCGCCCGACGCCGGGAGCGTGCCCGCATGAGCGCCAACGGCGAGCACCACGCGACCGCGCTGCAGTCGGCGCGCGACACCGTCGACGTCGACGTCGGCGGCACGTTCACCGACCTCGTCATGACCGTCGACGGGCAGACGATCTACCGCAAGGTGCCGACCACGCCGTACGACCTGTCGGTCGGCTTCATGCAGGTCGTCGAGGAGGCGGCGCAGGCCTTCGGCGGCACGCTGCAGGAGCGCCTGGCGAGCATCGACACCGTCCGCTACTCGACCACCGTGGCGATGAACAGGCTGCTCGAGCGCAGCGGGCCGCGCATCGGCCTCATCACCACGCAGGGCCACGAGGACGCCGTCCTCATCGGCAAGGGCGCCCAGTGGATCGACGGCACGCGCCTGGACGAGCGCCGCTCGCTGCCCTACCAGCACAAGCCCCAGCCGCTCGTGCCGCGCGAGCTGATCGTCGGCGTGCGCGAGCGCATCGACGGGCGCGGCGAGGTCATCCGCGAGCTCGACGAGGACGACGTGCGCCGCAAGGTGCGCCTGCTCGTCGACCGCGGCGCCCGCGCGCTGGTCGTCTCGCTGCTGTGGTCGTTCGTCAACGGCGACCACGAACGACGCGTGCGCGACATCGTGCGCGAGGAGTACCGCGAGTACCACGTCGGCTACCTGCCGGTGATCCTCGGCTCGCAGGTCGTCTCGCGGCTGGGCGAGTACGGGCGCACCATGTCGGCGATCCTCGACGCCTACCTGCAGCGCTCGATGCAGATCGAGCTCAGCGGCACGTGGGACAAGCTGCGCGACGCCGGGTACCGCGGGCCGTTCTTCATGATCCACAACACCGGCGGCTGCGCGGACCTGTTCAAGACGACGGCGAGCCGCACCTACAACGGCGGACCGATCGCCGGGCTCGTCGGGGCGCGCGACATCGCCCGCCATCTCGACGCGCCCAACGTGGTGACCGCCGACGTGGGCGGCACCAGCTTCGACATCGGCCTCGTGGTCGGCGAGTCGGTGCGCAACTACGAGTTCAACCCGGTGGTCGACCGTTGGATGGTCGCGACGACCATGCTGCAGTCGCTGTCGATCGGCGCCGGGGGCGGCTCGATCGCCTGGATCAACCGCGAGCTCGGCACGCGGCTGGAGGTCGGCCCGCAGAGCGCCGGCTCGTACCCCGGCCCGGTGGCCTACGACCTCGGCGGGACCGAGCCGACGGTCACCGACGCCGACCTCGTGCTCGGCTACCTGGACCCGGAGAACTTCTTCGGCGGACGGATGCAGCTCAACAAGGACGCCGCCGAGCAGGCGATCTCCGAGCGCATCGCCGAGCCGCTCGGCATCCAGACGATCGACGCCGCGGCGCTGATCCGCCGGCTCATCGACGAGAAGATGTCGTCGGCCATCCGCAAGGAGGTCACGTTGCGCGGCTACCGCCCGACGGAGTTCGTGATCTTCGCCATCGGCGGCGCCGGCCCGACGCACGTCGCCGGCTACATGGGGGAGATCCCGCGCGCGGTGATCTTCCCGTTCTCGCCGGTGTTCTGCGCGTACGGCAGCTCGATCATGGACGTCGTCCACCTCTACGAGCAGTCCCAGCGCATGACGCTCGTCGCGCCGTTCACGCGTCAGCCGGCGGTCGACTTCGCCGCGTTCAACGCGGTCGTCGAGACCCTGGTCGAGCAGGCGCGCAAGGACCTGGCCGCCGAGGGCCTGCCGTGGGAGTCGGCGGTGCTGTCGCTCGAGCTCGACATGCTCTACGGCGGCCAGATCCACTCCAAGCGGACCTCCACCCCCGGGCTGCGCCTGGAGAGCGAGGACGATGTGTGGCGGTTCTACCGCCAGTTCGAGGAGGAGTTCAGCACCGCGTTCAGCCCGCTGATCGTCAACCTCGACGGCGGCGTCTACATCGACACGTTCGTGCTGCGCGTGACCGTGCCCGGCAAGCCGGCCGAGCTCGCGACCCACCCGCTGCAGGGCCCGGACCCCTCCGGCGCGCAGACCGGGACTCGCGACGCCTACTGGCCCGAGACCGGCGACTGGCGCCAGACGCCCGTGTTCGCGCTGGACCGGCTGGCGCCCGGCAACCGCATCGGCGGCCCCGCGGTCGTCGAGTCGGAGTACACGACCGCCGTCATCCCTCCCGGCCGCAGGCTCACCATCGAGGAGCACGGCCTGGGCATCATCGAGAGCGGGGACTGAGCCATGCCGATTCCCACGCCACAGGACAAGCTGGACATGATCCGCCTGGCGCCGGCGCGCCCGGAGGACGTCGCGGCCGCCAGGGCCCTGAAGCCCGGCGACTACGAGGTCGGCTTCCAGCGCACCAACGACATCCTCGACGAGGCGCTCGAGGTCTTCCAGCGCTCGTCGCGCAGCTCCATGGGCGTCGCCGGGGACGTGATGATCGCCCTGTTCACCGCCGACGGCGACCTCGTCAACGCCGCGGCGGGGACGTACCTGCACGCGATCATCCAGCCGATCCTCATCAAGTACATCCTCGAGCACTACGCCGAGAACCCGGGCATCCGCGACGGCGACATCTTCTACGCCAACGACGCGCTGTACGGCGGCATCCACAACCCCGACCAGGTCGTCGTGCTGCCGATCTTCGACGGGGACGAGCTCGTCGCGTGGGCGGGCGCGGCCAACCACACCACGGAGACCGGCGCCATCGAGCCGGGCGGCATGCCGGTCTCGGCGACCTCGCGCTTCCACGAGGGCATGAACATTCCGCCGGTCAAGATCGGCGAGAACCACGAGCTGCGCAACGACTGGGTCGAGGTCTTCAACGCGTTCGGCATCCGCGCCCCGCAGATGATCGTGACCGACCTCAAGGCCCGCTCGACCGCCGCCGACCGCGTGCGCACCCGCATCCTCGAGGTCGTCGAGAAGGAGGGCCGGGACTTCCTCGTCGGCACGATGCGCCGCATGCTCGAGGTGGCCGAGGATGGCGCGCGCAAGCGCATCGCCTCCTGGCTGGACGGCCGCTACCGAAGCGTGAACTTCAGCGACCTCGTGGGGTCGGTGCCGGGGCTCGTGCGCGTCGAGCTGACCCTCATCAAGGACGGCGACGAGATCGTCCTGGACTTCTCCGGCACCTCGCCGGAGAACATGTCCTCCTACCACGCGCACGTCCAGGCCGTGGTCGGGCACGTCGCCAACTACGTCTACTCGTACATCTTCTTCGACCTGCCGATCTCCAGCGCGACGTTCGCGCCGCTGCGCTTCGAGATCCCGGCCGGCACCGTGCTCAACCCCGATCCCAAGGCGGCCACGAGCTGCTCGGTCATGGTCGGGGCGGTGGTGATGAGCGCGTGCGCGAACGCGTTCGCGAAGCTCATCTTCTCCGCGGGCCAGGACTGGGACCGGCTGGCGGCGTCGGCGAGCAACGCGGGCAACGCCATGGTCATCGCGGGCCTGTCGCAGTGGGGGCTGCCGTTCGCGGACATGATCGCCTACTCGATCAACACCGAGGGCATGGGCGGGCGGCCCGGGAGCAACGGGATGAACGCGTTCGGCTTCCCGTGGTGCCCGTTCGGCCGGGCGCCCGACGTCGAGCTCATGGAGAACGAGTTCCCGCTGCTGGTCCCGATCTCACAGCACTGGAGCGACAGCGCCGGGGCCGGCAAGCACCGCGGGGGCGCCGGCACGGTGCAGCTCTGGGTGACCCACCAGACGCCTCAGATGTTCTTCCTGGCGATCGCCGACAACTCGAAGATGCAGTCCGCCCAGCCGCTGTGGGGCGGGTACGCGCCGGCCACGTGCCCGGGGATCGGCGTGCGGGGCGCCGATCTGGTCAACCGCCTGCGCAACGGGACCGGACCCGCCGACCTCGACTTCAACGCCCTGATCGAGGGCGGCATCGAGGGGCAGTGGGAGCTCGAGTTCATGGGGCGCTCGGTGCGTCCGTACAACGAGGGCGACGTGGCCACCTTCGGGTTCTCCGCCGGCGGCGCCGGCTACGGCGATCCGCTGGAGGCCGACCCGGCGGCGGTCGCGCGCGACCTGTTCGACGGCATCGTCTCGGCCTGGACCGTCGAGCGCGTCTATCGCGTGGCCATCGATCCCGACTCGCCGATCGGCGAGCACCTGCCCGCGGAGACCGAGCGGCTTCGCGCGGCCGAGCGCAGCGCGCGGGCGCAGCGCGGAGCCTCCTGGGAGGAGTTCCAGGCCGACTGGCAGGAGCTGCGGCCGCCGGAGGAGATCCTGTTCGCGTTCGGCTCGTGGCCGGACGGCGTGGTCCAGCAGCCCGTCATGCGGATGTAGCGATGCCGGCGCCCAGTCCCGCGCAGCGGCTGCAGCAGCCGGGAGGCACCAGCGATGCGCCCCTCGTGGCGCCGCTGATCGCCGCGCTCGCCGGGGAGGTCGAGGGGCTCTCGCCGGCCGAGGTCCTCGCCAACGCGACCAAGCTGTCCGTGCTCGTGCGCGACCTGACGCGCTCGCTGCGCGCCGAGGTGGCCACCGTCGAGTTCGCCAGCGCGTGGGACCTGGAGGCCGCCGGCGCCGTCCTGGACTGGTCGGGCGGCTTCCCGCCGCGCGTGGTCGGCGGCGCGGTCGGCGACCCGGCGGCGCTGACGAGCTCGGGCCGCGGCCCCGCGCTGCTCGACGCGGTCGGCCGCGAGGTCGCGCTGCTCGGCGACGAGGCGGTGGTGGCGGCCAGCGTGACCGGCCCGGTCGCGGCCACGGACGCCCTGCCCGCCCTGGACGTCGCGGGCGCCGCGAGGCTCGCGCTCGCGGCGGTGCGTGCGCTGTGCGACGCCGGCACCGGGCTGGTCTGGGTGGTCGAGGACGGCGAGCGGCCGCCGGCGGACGCCGAGCTGCTCGCGCGTGCGTGCGCGTCGGTGTTCGGGACGGCGCGCTTCTATCGGGCCACGGCGGCGCTGCACCTCCGGGGCGCGGCCGACGGCTGGCTCGAGGCGGTGCGGGCGCTGCGCCAGGCCGTCCCGTGCTTCGACGCGGACGCCTCGCCGGCGCTGGCGGCCGAGCTCGGGGGCGGGACGCGGCCGTTCGGCCTGATCGTCGGACTCGACGGCGCGGGGAGCGCCACGATCGCGCTGGCGAAGGACCCGCGCTGCCGGCTGCTCGTCCACGACGGCGAGCTGGCCGGGCGGCGGGCGGCCCGTGAGCTGCACGGCGCGGTCGCCGCGCTGCGCGAGCTCATCCCCTGACGCACGCCATGCCCGACACGCTCCTCGATCTCTTCGCGCCGCCGCGCATCGTCGCGGAGCGGCGCGACGACGGCGCCGTGCTGCTGCGCTCCGAGGAGGCGCTCGGCCCGTACCCGCCGAGCATGGCGCACGCGTTTCGCGCCAACGCCGACGCGCACCCCGATCGCGTGCTCGCCGCTCGACGCGACGGCGAGGGCTGGCGGGCGCTGACGTGGGGCGAGGCCCGGCTGCGCGCCGACGCCATCGCCCAGGCGCTGCTCGACCACGGGCTCGGACCGGCGCGGCCGCTGATGGTGCTCTCCGGCAACTCGATCGAGCACCTGCTGATGATGCTCGGGGCCTTCACCGCCGGCGTCCCGATCCTGCCCCTCAGCACCGCGTACTCGCTGCTGAGCACCGACCACGAGCGCATCCGCGCGATCGCCGAGCTGTGCGCGCCGCGCATGGTCTTCGCCGACGACGCCGCCGCGTACGGGCGCGCGCTCGACGCGCTGTCGGCCACGGTCGAGCTCGAGGTCGTGGCGTCCGGCGAGCGTCCTGCCGCCATGCGCCTCGACGATCTGATCGCTACGCCGGCGACTGCCGCGGTCGAGCGCGCCTACGACGCGCTGGGCCCGGAGACGGTGGCCAAGATCCTCTTCACCTCGGGCTCCACCGGCGCCCCGAAGGGCGTCGTCAACACGCATCGCATGCTGTGCTCCAACCAGCGGGCGCTGGGTCAGGTCTGGCCGTTCCTGCGCAGCGAGCCGCCCGTGCTCGTCGACTGGCTGCCCTGGAGCCACACGTTCGGCGGCAACCACAACGCCAACCAGGTCCTCGCATTCGGCGGCACGCTGCACATCGACGACGGCAAGCCGACGCCGGAGCTGTTCGAGCGGTCGATCGCCGCGCTCCGCGAGATTCGGCCGACCGTCTACTACAACGTGCCCGCCGGCTACGCGCTGCTCGCGCCGCGCCTGGAGGAGGACCGCGACTTCGCCGAGGCGTTCTTCTCGCGGCTGCGGTTCATGTTCTACGCCGCCGCCGCGCTCCCCGAGGCCCTGTGGCATCGCCTGCGCGCCGTGGCGCGCGAGGTCGCCGACCACGAGGTGCCGCTCACCGCCGCGTGGGGGACGACCGAGACCGCCCCGGGCGCGACCACGGCGCACTTCGCCTCCGCGCCCTGCGGCTGCATCGGCGTGCCGCTGCCCGGCGTGACGCTCAAGCTCGTCCCCACGGGAGCCAAGCGGGAGATCCGCCTGCGCGGGCAGAACGTCACGCCCGGCTACCACGCCGACCCGCGGGCGACCGCGGCGGCGTTCGACGACGAGGGCTACTACCGCACCGGCGACGCGGTGACGTTCGTCGACGACGACGACCCGAACCTCGGCCTGATGTTCGACGGCCGCCTGGCCGAGGACTTCAAGCTCGTCACCGGTACCTGGGTCAC
>JAXDHQ010000286.1:0-5638 GCA_034664395.1 Solirubrobacteraceae bacterium
AGCGCGGTCGCGACCGCCAGCGTCGACTCGGCCGAGCGCTTGGTGCCCTCGCGGTTGACCTCGATGCCGTCGACGCACTTCTCGGCGAACGCCACCGACGCGGTCGAGAGCAGGTGGATCGACTGCAACAGGTTGCGCGCCATCAGGGGGATGCGCACGTTGAGCTCGAACTGCCCCTGCAGGCCGCCGATCGTGATCGCGGTGTCGTTGCCGATCACCTGCGCGGCGACCTGGAGCACGACCTCGGGCATCACCGGGTTGACCTTGCCGGGCATGATCGACGAGCCCTTCTGCAGCTCGGGCAGGTAGATCTCGCCGATGCCGGCGCGCGGGCCCGAGCCCATGAGCGCGATGTCCTGCGCGATCTTGGTCAGCGAGACGGCGACGACCTTCAGCGCCCCCGACAGCTCGACCAGCGCGTCGCGGCTGCTCTGGGCCTCGAACGGGTCCTCGGGCGCGGCGACCTTGAGCTTCGTCTGGCGCTGGAGCTCGCGGCGGACCTTCTCGGCGAACTTCGGGTGCGTGTTCAGGCCGGTGCCGGTCGCGGTCCCGCCCAGCGGGATCTGACGCACGTGCTCCAGCGCGGCGGCGACCCGCTCCTGGCCGAGGCGGACCTGCGCCGCGTAGCCGGCGAACTCCTGGCCGAGCGTGACCGGGACGGCGTCCATGAGGTGCGTGCGCCCGGACTTGACCACGTTGTCGAAGCGCTTGGCCTTGCGCGCCAGCGAGCGCTCGAGCTGCCTGAGCGCGGGCAGGAGCTGGTTGGTCGCGCGGTCGAGCGCCGCGAGGTGCACGGCGCTGGGGAACACGTCGTTGGACGACTGGCCCATGTTGACGTGGTCGTTGGCGTGCGCCCCGTCGCCGGCCAGGGCGGCGATGACCTCGTTGGCGTTCATGTTCGTCGAGGTGCCCGAGCCGGTCTGGAAGACGTCGATCGGGAACTGGGCGTCGTGCTCGCCGGCGGCCACCTGGTCGGCGGCTCCGGCGATCGCCTCGGCGAGCTTGGGGTCGAGCTTGCCCAGCTCGGCGTTCACGCGCGCCGCGGCGCCCTTGATGCGCCCGAGCCAGTGGACGACCGAGACCGGCACGGTCTCGCCGGAGATCGGGAAGTTCGCGACGGCCTTCTTCGTCTCGCCGCCGTACAGCGTCTTTCGCGGAGCCATGGGGCCGAAAGCTATTGGACGACCTGCGTTGCGCGCCCTGCGGCGCCTATCCGCAGAACGCCGCGATCTCGCGCGCCACGCCGACCGGGTCGTCGTAGGCCATGAGGAAGCCCGTGCCGCTGAGCACGCGGAGCTGCCCGTCCGGGAGGAGGTCGAGCGCCTCCTCGGCCGCCTGCAGCGGGTGGCGGTGGTCGGCGTCGGCCCACAGGAGCAGGACGGGGAGGTCGAGCTGCGGGTAGAGGTCGAGCAGCTCGCGGCGCGGGCTGTCGGGCCAGCGCTTGGCCAGGCGCGCCCACGAGCGCGCGAGGTTGACGTTGCCGCCCACGTCGGCGAAGGCGTGGCGCACGAGGTCGCGCGCGGCGGGGTCGGCGCTGGCCGTCAGCTTGACGCCGTGCTCGGGCCGGAAGGCGACGCGCGCGACGTGGGTCAGCGCGCGGTCGATCCCGGGCACGGCGCCGAGACGCGCCGCCGCGCGCCAGCGCTCGCGTGGTGCGGGGCGGTGCAGCGGGTTGGGCATCAGCACGAGCCGCCCGGGCGTCAGGGCGTGCAGCTCGAGCGCTCGCAGCAGGATCTGCGCCCCCAGCCCGTGGCCGCCCACGAGCGGGCGCGGCCCGGCGGTCTCCGTGCAGAACGCGGCGATCACCTCGGCCAGCCAGTCGAGCGTGTAGGGGTGGCGCGGCCGGTCCTCGGAGTCGCCGTGCAGCGGCAGGTCTGGGAGGACGAGCCGGTAGCGGGCGGCGAGGTCCTCGACCACGGGCTCGAACTCGCGGTGGCTGAGCAGCGCCGAGTGCAGGAGCACGAGGCCGGGCCCCGATCCCGCCTCGCGGTAGGCCACGCGCGCTCCGTCGGGGTGGTGGTACAGGCGCAGCTTCATGCGAGGACCAGGGCCATGGCGCGGATCGTAGAGTGGGCGCGTGCGCCGCTCCGCCTACGACGGGGAGATCCTGCGCCTCGCGCTGCCGGCCCTCGGGGCGCTGACCGCCGAGCCGGCGTACCTGCTCGTCGACACCGCGATCGTCGGCCACCTCGGCACGCCGCAGCTCGGAGCGCTCGCCCTGGCCGCAACCATCCTGACGAGCCTGTTCTCGCTGTGCATCTTCCTCACCTACGGGACGACCGCCCGCGTGTCGCGCCTGCACGGCGCCGGCGAGCTCGGCGAGGCCAACGCGCTCGCGGCCCAGGCCCTGTGGCTGGCGGTCGCGGTCGGCGTCGTCGTGACCGCGGCCGTGGAGGTCGCCGCGCCGAGCCTGGTCGACGCCCTCGGCGGCCGCGGCCATGTGGCCGACCTCGCCACGCGCTACCTGCGCATCGCGGCGCTCGGCGTGCCGATGGCGCTCATCGCGCTCGCCGCGCAGGGGTGGCTGCGCGGCGTCGGCGACCTGCGCTCGCCGCTCGTGGTCGTGGTCGTGGCCAACGCGGCGAACGTCGTGCTCGAGCTCGTCTTCGTCTACGGGCTGGGCTGGGGGCTGGACGGCTCGGCGTGGGGCACGGTCATCGCCCAGGTCGGGATGGGCCTGGCCTTCGTGGCGATGCTCCTGCGTCCCAGCACCGCCTCGCGCGCCCCCGACCCGGTCCGCATCCGCTCGCTGACGAGCATCGGCGCCCAGCTCCTGCTGCGCACCGCCGCGCTCCACGGGTGCTTCGTGCTCGCGACCGCCGCGTGCGCGCGGCTGGGCACGGCGGCGCTCGGCGCCCACCTGATCGGCTACCAGCTCTTCGGCCTCTTCGCGCTCGTCCTGGATGCGATCGCGATCGCCGGGCAGGTCATCGTGGGGCGCGCCCTGGGCGCCGGCGACGCCGAGGCCGCGTACGCCGCCGCGCGGCGGATGCTCGAGTGGGCGCTCGCGGTCGGGCTGCTCATCGGCGCGGTCCTGTTCGCGCTGCGGGGCGTGGTCCCGCGCGCGTTCACGTCCGACCCCGCCGTGACCGAGCGCGCGCACGCGATGTGGCCGTGGTTCTGCCTCATGTGGCCCGCTGCGGCGGTGGTCTTCGCGTTGGACGGCATCCTGATCGGCGCCGGGGACACCCGCTATCTCGCCGTCGCGATGGTCGTCGCGTTCGTCGTCTTCGCGCCGCTCGCGCTGGCGGCGGACACCATCGCCACGGTGTGGGCCGCGCTCAACGTGCTCATGCTGCTGCGGCTCGCCGCCGTGGGGGCGCGCTTCGCCCGGCGGCGGTGGGCGCTGGTGGGCGCGACGTCCTAGGGCTCGAGCGGCTCGGGGAGCGGGAAGCCCTGCGCGGCGCATCCGTGCTCGACGGCCTCGATGACCTCGCTCATGACCTGCACGCGCGCGTAGCGCTTGGAGTCCGCGGGGATGAGCCGCCACGGCGCGCGGTCGGTGTCCGTGCGCTGGAACATCTCCTCGGCCGCCGCCTCGTACGCGCCACGCTTGTCGCGGTTGCGCCAGTCCTCGTCGGTGAGCTTCCACGCCTTGAGCGGGTCCTCCCGGCGGCGCTCGAAGCGCTCGAGCTGCTCCTGCTCGGAGATGTGCAGCCAGAGCTTGACGATGATCATCCCGTCGTCGGCGAGCATCCGCTCGAACTCGTCGATCTCGCGATACGCGCGGCGCCACTCGTGCTCGGAGGCGAAGCCCTCGACCCGCTCGACCAGGACGCGCCCGTACCACGTGCGGTCCAGGACGGCCATGCCGCCGCGGCCGGGCAGCGCGGGGACGAAGCGATGCAGGTAGTGGTGGCGCTTCTCGTCGGGCGTGGGCGCGGCGAACTGCTTGACGCGGACGTGGCGCGCGTCGAGCGGCGCGACCAGGCGCTTGATGGCGCCGCCCTTGCCGCCGGCGTCCCAGCCCTCGAACAGCACGCAGAGCGCGGGGCCGAGCGCCTCCGAGCCGAGCTGGCCGCCGAGCGTGAGCCGCAGTTGGGCCAGCCGGGCGCCGTGATGGGCCAGGAGCCGCTCCTGCTCCTTGCGCGACAGCGTGGGCGAGAGGTCCAGCTCGTCGAGGCGCCCCATGAAGGCGATCCTCGCAGCCGCAGCCTCGGGGAGCCAAACCTGCGCAAAGCTGCCGCCTGGCTCCGACGCGCCGTCGTTCCTGCCGTAGATGCGCGTGCCATGGGACCCACCCATCCACTCCGCCCGAGCCCGAGCCTGAGCCTCACGGCCTCCGAGGCAGCGCGCCATCTCGGCGTCTCGATCTCGACGGTGCGCCGGTGGTCGGACGCCGGCCACCTGCAGGGCTACCGCACCCCGGGGGGCCAGCGCCGCTTCAGCGTCGAGCAGCTCGACGCCTTCCTGCAGTCGCTGCGCCCCCGTTGAGCCGACCGATCAGGTCGTCGGCGCGATGGCCTCGTTCATCCGCCGCTCGATGTCGAGCTCACGGTCGAAGTCGGCCTCGTCGGCGTGGCGGTACTCGGTGCCGCGCCCGGCCAGGAGCTGGGCGAGCGCCTCGACGTAGACCGCGTCGAGTTGCGCGCCGGAGACGCGCCGCAGCTCGTTGAGCGCCTCGAACGAGGTCATGGGCGTGCGGTACGTGTCGGGCGCGGTCAGCGTGTCGTAGACCTCGGCGACCGCGACGATGCGCGCGATCGGCGGGATCTCGTCGCCGTGAAGCTGGCGCGGGTAGCCGCGCCCGTCCACGCGCTCGTGGTGCGCGCGGACGATCTCCGCCACGGGCCCGTAGACCCCGATGTCGCGCAGCAGCTCGGCGCCGATGTCCGGATGCCGGCGCACGCCGCGCCAGTCGGAGTCCGCGAGTCGCCCGCCGCGCTCCATGACCCGATCGGAGAGGACGAACTTCCCGATGTCGTGCAGCAGGCCCGACGTGTGCGCGAGCTCCTGGTCGCGCTTGGACATCCCCGCCTGCTTGGCGATGTCGCGCGAGAACGCCGCCACCGCCGCGCAGTGCCGCGCCGCGCGCGAGTCGCGCTCGTCGAGCGAGCGGATCAGGCCGGAGAGGACGCCCCAGGAGAGGTTGGCGTACTCCTTGGTGCGCTGGCGGGCGGTGATCACGAGGCGCGTCATGTAGGTGAACGCGATGACGTTGAGCAGGACGAAGGCCAACGCCGTGGGCCCGAGCGCGGCATAGATGCCCGCGGCGCTCGAGGCGAGCCCGATGTTCAGCAGCACCGCGGGGAAGGTGGCCATGGCCTCGCGCAGCGTGCGCCGGACGGACGCACCGTCGAGCATGGCGAAGAGCGTCGGCGTGACCAGGAGGTTCAGGCCCATGTAGACGACCGACACTCCGGCGAGGAGCAGCACGAACTCGAAGGACTGCTGGTCGACGGCGAGCGACCTCATGAACGAGCCCGCCGCCAGCGCGAACGGCGCCGTCCCTGCGATGTTGAGCAACAGCGCCTGCCAGCGATACCGCTCGATCAGCCACGTCACGAGATACGTGATCGTGATCAGCACGAACGCGGGTGCTCCGCCGAGGAAGCCGATCGCAAGGACGGTTCCGACGAAGGCCCCAGAGATCGCGAGGCGATCTGCGTATCGCGTCGCGGTGAGTTCTGCGGCGACG
>JAXDHQ010000287.1:0-6139 GCA_034664395.1 Solirubrobacteraceae bacterium
GTTCGGCATGGACCTCGAGTTCACCGAGGGCATGCAGTTCGACAAGGGCTACATCTCGCCCTACATGGTCACCGACCAGGACCGGATGGAGGCGACCCTCGAGGATCCCTACATCCTCATCGCCAACCAGAAGATCGGCTCCGTCCGGGACATCCTCCCGGTCCTCGAGCAGGTCATTCAGTCCGGCAAGCCGCTGCTGATCATCGCCGAGGACGTCGAGGGCGAGTCCCTCGCGACCCTGGTCGTGAACAAGCTCCGCGGCACCTTCACCGGCGTTGCCGTGAAGGCTCCGGGCTTCGGCGATCGCCGCAAGCGCATGCTCGAGGACATCGCTGTCCTCACCGGCGGCGAGGTCATCACCGAGGAGATGGGCCTCAAGCTCGAGAACACGCAGCTCTCGCAGCTGGGGCGCGCCCGCCGCGTCGTCGTCAGCAAGGACACGACGACGATCATCGACGGCGCCGGTGACGGCGATGCCATCAAGGGCCGCATCAACCAGATCAAGACGGAGATCGAGAACACCGACTCCGACTTCGACCGCGAGAAGCTCCAGGAGCGCCTCGCGAAGCTGTCGGGCGGCGTCGCCGTCGTCAAGGTCGGCGCGGCCACCGAGACGGAGATGAAGGAGAAGAAGCACCGCGTCGAGGACGCCCTCCAGGCGACCCGCGCAGCGCTCGAAGAGGGCATCGTGCCCGGCGGTGGCGTCGCGCTGCTGCAGGCCGCGGCCGCCATCAACTTCGACGCCTTCAGCGAGGACGACGAGCGCACCGGCGGACGGATCGTCCTGCGCTCGCTCGAGGAGCCGCTGCGTCAGATCGCCGAGAACGCGGGGCTCGAGGGGTCGGTCGTGGTGGCCGACGTCCGCAAGGCCAAGAAGGGCTTCGGCCTGAACGCCGCGACCGGCGAGATCGTCGACCTCGTGGCCGCCGGCGTCATCGACCCGGCCATGGTCACGCGCTCGGCGCTGCAGAACGCCGCCTCGATCGCCAAGAACATCCTCACCACGGAGGCGATCGTGGCCGAGATCCCCGACAAGGACGGCGGCCACGGCGGTGGCATGCCTGACATGGGCGGGATGATGTAGCCATTCGGGTGACGTCGCCCGGAGGTCGTCGGTTCCGACGACCGAAGGGCGAAATCGCCTCACGAGGGCCCGGCGTCAGCCGGGCCCTCGGTCGTTGTGGCGGCCCAGCCAGGGTCCGCGGCCGGCCGGCCAGGGGGTGGGCTCGTTTGAACTCGATAGTCGAGTTGAAGAGAGCCCACCCCCGACGGCCCGGGCGCCCACTGCAACGGCGGACACCCGATCCGTCACGAACGCCCCCGACTCCGCTTCCCCTCGGTGCCCTCGCCGCGCAGCTCTGCGAGCGACGGCGGACGGCCGCCGGCGGCGGAGACCGCGAGCGCATGGCAGACGCGGGCGCCGGGGGAGACCGCGAGCGCCCGGCAACCGCACCCCTTTCACGCCAGCACGTCGCGCGCGCGGCGCACGCGCGTGCGCAGGACCCGCGACGCCCGCGAGCAGTCCAGCACGATCCGCTTGGGCCGATCGGGCGGTCCGGGAGCCGCACGCAGCGCGTCGGGATCGCGGCCGTGGCGCGCGGCCACCAGCCGCGCCAGCTCGTGGCGCGTGAGCGCGTCCGGCCCCGCGACGTGGAGCACGCCGGTCGGCTCGCCGGCGGCGAGCTCGAGCAGCGCCGCGGCGAGGTCGCCGACCGCGATCGGGCAGCGCACCTCGTCGGAGAAGAAGGCCATGTCGCGCCGGCCGTCGGCCGCCTCCAGGATCTCCCGCTCCTGACGCGAGGGCGCCGCGCCGCCGTAGAGCAGCGACGTGCGCACGACCAGCGCGCCGTCCGGGCACAGCCGCTCGGCATCGAGCTTGTCGCGCCCGTAGGCGGTGACGGGGTCGGGGACGTCGTCCTCGGTCAGCGCCCGGCCCTGCGCGCCGGAGAACACGACGTCGGTCGAGAGGTGCACGAGCCGCGCGCCCGCCGCGGCCGCCGCCGCGACCACCGCGCGCGTGCCCTGCACCGTCACGCTGCGGTCGTCCATCCGGTAGGCCGTGTGGATCACCACGTCGGGCGCCGCGCGGGCGACCGCGGCGCGCACGGCAGCGACGTCGCGCACGTCGAGCTCGCGCGCGCCGGCGATGCCCGACACGGTCCAGCCCGCGGCGAGCGCCCGCCGCCCGAGCTCGCTCCCCAGGAAGCCCCCCAGGCCGGTGACGAACAGGCGTGCCACGGCGGGACCGTATCCTCGCGGCGTGGCGTCCGGCACGGTCCTCTCCCTGCACCGCTGGCCGGTGAAGTCGCTCGCCGGCGAGCCGGTCGACGTGCTGAGCCTCGATCGCCGCGGCGCCGCCGGCGACCGCGCCCACGCGCTCTACGACCACTTCAAGGGCGCTCCGCGCCGCCTTACCGCGCGCGAGGCGCCGCGGATGCTCGCCTGGGCCGCGCGCTACGACCACCCCGAGCCAGACCCCGACGAGATCCCGCGGCCGGTGCTGACCGCCCCGGGCGGCGCCGCCTACGCCTGGGACGACCCCGAGCTGCCCAGCGCGCTGGAGGCCGACCTCGGCCGCCCCGTCGCCCTGCACAGCGATCCCGCGCTCATGCAGGACCTCGGCGACTCGCTGCTGGTCACCGTGCAGGCGACGCTGGACGCGGTCGGCGCGGCGCTGGACGCGCCGCTCGACCTGCGGCGCTTTCGCCCCAACGTCCACGTCGCCCTCGACGTCGCCGCGTTCAGCGAGGAGCGATGGGAGGGGCGGACGCTGCTCGTCGGCGACGTCGAGCTGGAGCTGCTGCATCCGTGCGAGCGCTGCGTGATCCCGACGCGCGACCCCGACACCCAGGTCAAGCACGCCGAGCTCCTGCGCTGGCTGACCCGCGAGCGCGGCTGCCTGTTCGGCATCAACGCGCGCGCCCACGGCCGCGGGCGGATCGCGGCGGGCGATCCCGTGCGCCTGCGCTGAAGGCCCGAGGGCCTAGAAGGCCACGTGCCCCTGGCCGCCCTTCCAGGACGCCAGGGCCAGGAGCCGCTCCTCGGGCACGCTCACGGGCGCGCTCATCACGCAGGTGTGGCCGCGGCGCTCCCAGGTGACGATGCGCTGGCCGCCGCGCTGGAACGTGTAGAGCGTCGTGCCGCCGTAGCGGCGCTGCTGCGCCGCCCGCGGCGCGTCGAGGCGGTTTCCGGTGACGATCGTGTAGGCCGCGCGCGCGCCCCGGACGCTCTCGTAGTAGACCGTCGTCGCCTTGCGGTCCTCGATGTCGTCGTAGCGCACGCCGACCGAGCGCCACCGGAACGAGCGGCCCCACTCAGGGAACTGGACGCCCTCCACGCCCTCGCGCAGGACGGCGGGGTTGGCCGGATCGGTCCTCGGCGCCGCCACCTGCGGACCCCGGCCGGCCAGCGAGGCGGCGGCCAGGATGGTCGGGGCGCCGGCGCCGCCGGCGAGGATGACGACGGCCACGACCGCGGCGACCAGGCCGCCCACGGGGACGAGCAGCGCGCGACGGCCGCGGGCGACCGGCCGGCGCGTCCGCCTCCGCGTCCGCCGAGGGTCGTCCTGGAGGCGCTCGCGCAGCGCCGGCGACGCGAACGTCTGCGCCGCGGCGGCGAGCACGAGCGTGCGTCCGCGCTCGGCGTCTTCGACGGCGCGCGGATCGAGCTGGGAGCTGTCCGGGTCGGGCGGTAGCACGGCTTGCCCTAAAGGACGCGTTCCCGGGTCGGATCCATCCCGCGCGCGACCTGAGCCCGCGCGCGGAACAGCCGGGAGGTGATCGTGGCCTCCTTCGTGCCGAGCAGCCGGGCGGCCTCGCCGTAGCTCAGCCCGACGACATCGACGGCCACGAGCGCGTCGCGAAAGGACTCCGGCAGCGCCGCGATGTAGGCGAAGACCTCGCGCGCCTCGACCGCCGAGTCGGGCCGGGTCGCGCTCGACTGGTCGGCGTGCTCGAGATCGTCGGGAAGCGCGACGGCCTGGGGGCGGCGCATCGCCGTGCGGTGGCGGCTGACGAACGTGTTGCGCAGCACCCGCAGGAGGTAGCCGAGGTCGTCGTCGTTGCGCAGGAAGCGCGGCTTGGCCAGCACGCGCGCGAAGGTCTCCTGGACGAGGTCCTCCGCGTCCTCGCGCGATCCGCACAGCGCCCACGCCGCCCGGTACAGACGGTCGACGTGATCGCCAAGGTCCGCGGGATCCAGTCGCCGTGCGTCGCCGTTGAGCACCGCTTCGGAGGATACGGACCAGGTCACTCGCCGCGCTGCGCCTGGCGCAGGCCGGTGACGGCCCACGCGAAGCCGACGGCCACGAGCCCGAACCCGGCCAGGTAGGCGAGCCCGACCTGGGTCGGCCGGCCCGACAGGAAGCCGCGCCCGGCCTCCAGGAGCACCGTGGCCGGGTTGTAGGCGGCCGCGTGGCTGATCCATCCGCTGAGCAGATCGAGCGGGACGTACACCGGAGCCAGGAAGAGGATGAGGAAGACCGGGATCTGCATGGCGGGGGCCGCCTGCAGCGACTGGAAGCGCATCGCCATCCCGGTCGCCCAGAGCGTGGCGGTCACGTTGAGCAGCAGCGCGAGCGACAGCAAGCCCAGGAGCTGCGCAGCGCCGCCGTCGACCCGCATGCCCGCGAGGAGCGCCGCCACGCTGACGACCGCGCCGGTGACGGCGAAGCGCGCCATCGCGGCGAGCACGTAGCCGGCGATGATCCCCATCCGTCGCGGCGCGCCGAGCAGCAGCCGCCGTGCGAACCCCGACTCGAAGTCCCCGGCGATGGCCAGGCCGGTGAACACCCCGCCGAAGGCGGCCGCCTGCAGGAAGACGAACACGAACTGGAAGGCCGTGTAGCCGGACGGGAAGTCGAACCCGGGCACGTCGCCGACGTTGGAGAGCCCACCGGCGAAAGCCAGCAGGAAGACGAGCGGGAAGACGATCGAGGGGATCAGCAGCGCCGGGTTCTTGAAGGCGTGCGTGAGGTTGCGCCGCAGCACCGCCCCGCTGACGGAGACCAGGTCGCGGGTCACGAGCGCGCCATCCTGGTGGCCAGGGCGCGCGATGCGAGCCAGAAGGAGAGGGCGAGCACGGCGACCGCGACGCCCAGGCCGCGCAGCAGCGCGGTCGCGTCCCACTCGGTGATGACCAGCGAGCGCATGCCCTCGATGAGGTAGGAGATCGGGTTCCAGGTGGCCACCGTGCGAAACCAGTCGACGGCGATGAGGTTGCGCGGCATGTTCATCGACGACAGGAAGAAGACGACGAACATGAGCGGGAAGACGCCCTGGACGGCCTCGGCCGAGCCGGTCCGCGCGCCCATCGTCGCGCCGATGCCCGCGAACGCCACGGCGGCGAGCACCGCGTAGGCGACGAGCACGACGGCACCGCCGACGCCGGTCTTGACCTCGACCCCGGCGAGCACGCCGACCACCAGGTAGGTCACGGCGCCGATGAGCGCCAGCGTGGTGGCGCCCGCCATCTGGCCGATGAGGATCGCCACCCGCCGCAGCGGCGTGAGCTGCAGGCGGTTGAGGAAGCCCGTCTCGATGTCGGTGGCCAGCGCGGTCCCGGCCGTCACCGCGGCGAAGAGCGCGCCCTGCATGAAGCAGACCGTGATCGCGAAGTCCAGGTAGGAGCGCGCCGGGAAGCCGGGGATCTTCGTCGCCGCGCTGAGCCCGCTGGCGTTGACGGCCAGCAGGAAGAGCGGGAAGACGATCGTCGGCACGATCAGCGCGGGCTGGCGCAGCGTGCGGCGGACCGAGCGTCGCGCCACGAGGGCCACCTGCTGCGACGTCGAGGTCATGCGGCGACGGTGTCCTGCGCCGGCTCGTCCTCCGCGCCGGCGCCCTCGAGCGACCGGCCGGTCTTGGCCAGGAAGACGTCGTCGAGCGAGGGCGAGTGGAGCTGCAGGTGGGCGAGCGCCACGCCCTCCTCGTCGAGCGCGCGCACGATGTCGGCGAGCTGCTCGGACCCGCCGCGCAGGCGCACGGCGACGCCCTTGGGCGAGTGGGCGGCGTCCTCGCCGAAGCGCGCCAGCACGTGGGCGGCGCGGTCGCGGTCGTGGGGATCGGCGGGGATCGCCTCGACCGAGTCGCCCCCGATGTCGCGCTTGAGCTCGGCGGGCGTGCCCTCGGCGACGATGTGGCCG
>JAXDHQ010000288.1:0-32495 GCA_034664395.1 Solirubrobacteraceae bacterium
CGTCTCGCTGCGCGTGATGCGCTCCGACAGGGTGGCGAGCGCCGCGTCGGTCGCCCGCGAGGCGTGCTCGGTCCCGAGCCCGGCCCGGCCGGCCACGCGCTCGACGAACTCGCGCGCGGACATCAGCCGCACGCGCCGTCCCGGCCACCACGCGCGCTCGCCGAAGAGCGAGGTCAGCGCGGGCACGAGCAGCGAGCGGACCACGAACGTGTCGATGAGCACGCCCGCGGCCATCACGAAGGCGAACTCGCGGAACGAGCGCACGGGCACGATCGCCAGGAGCGCGAACGACGCCGCCAGCGCCAGCCCGGCGACGCGGATCGCCTTCGACGCCTGCGGCGTGGCGACCGCGATCGCCTCGCGCAGGCGCATCCGCCGCGCCTCGCGCCAGATCCGCCCGGCGATGAACACGTTGTAGTCCGACCCCAGCGCGACCAGCAGCACGGCGGCCGCGAACGGGACGTAGTAGGTCAGGTCCTCGTAGCCGAGGACGTGCTGGAAGAGCCACGTCGTCGCGCCGAGGCTCGCGACGAGGCCGAGCACGCTCGCGCCCACGAGGTACAACGGCGCGACCAGCGCGCGCATGAAGAGCGCGAGCAGGACCAGGTTGACGAGCAGCGCGACGATGCCCACGCGCCACAGGTCCGACAGGACACGGTCGACGGTCTCGCCCGCCAGCGCCGTCTCGCCGCCGTAGGCCACGCGCGTCGCGGGGTCCAGCCCGGCCTGGCGCAGCAGCGTCGGCATCCGCTGGCGCAGCGCGTCGAGGCGATCGATGGCCGGGGCGCCGAGCGGGTCGCGGTCGAACACCACCGCCAGGCGCGCGGCCCCGCCGTCGCGCGCGACCGTCGCCTGGGGGACGGGCGGCGGGAGCTGCTCGCCCGGCCCGACGACCGCGGCGACGCCGCGCTCGCGCCGCACGAGCTCCTCGAGGCGGACGAGCTGCGCCCGGCGCCCCGCCACGCCGGGCGCCACCACGTCGACCTCCGTCGGACCCACGATCCCGTCCGCGAACCCCTTGCCCGCGGCCTCGGCGGCGCGGCGCACCTCGCTGTCGGGCGGCAGCGAGCGCACGAAGCCCAGGCCGAGCTGGGTCGAGCGCACGTCGAGCGCGACGTACCCCAGCGCCGCGGTCGCGACCAGGGCGATGACGAGCGCCAGCGGGGGCGAGGAGGCGATGCGCGCGATCAGCACGCGCACGACGCTCGTCTGGCTGTCGCGCGCGAGCGTGCCGAGCCGGCGCAGCGCGGTCCGCGGCCGCGTCGCGGACAGCGCGAGCCGCGCCAGCGGTCCCCGCCGGGGGCCGCGGCCGAGGCCCGCGGGCACCTCGTCCTCGGGCGGCTGCGGCTCGGCGGCGGCGGCCTCGGCCCGCGCCGCCTCGCGCCGCAGCGAGCGGCCGAACAGCCGCTCGCCGAAGATGCCGACCAGCGCGGGCACGAGCGTCGCCGAGACGGCGAGGCTGATGAGCGTGGTGGCCGCCAGCCCGGGCCCGAAGGCGCGGAAGAACTCCAGCCTCCCGACGACGAGCGACGCGGTGCCGGCGGCGACGATGAGCCCGGCGGTGATCACGCTCGGCGCCACCTCGGCCACCGCGGTGCGCGCCGCCCGTCGCCGCTGCTGCCCGCGGGCCAGCTCGCGCCGCGCCGCGGACAGGAAGAAGACCGAGTAGTCGGTGACCAGCCCGAGCAGGAGCACGACGATGATCGGCTCGATCTCCTTGGGGACCGTGACGCCGGCGCGCTCGCCCAGCCACGGCAGCACGCGTATGGCGATCAGGTAGCTGACGCCGGCGGCCCCGAGCGCGACCAGCGGCGCGCCGAGCGAGCGGAAGGCGAGGCCGACGACGAGCGCGATGAGCGCGATGCTCGCCGCCTCGATCAGCGGCAGCGCGTCCTGGATGGCGCGGAACTGCGCCTCGCGCGCCGGTCCGGCGCCGGTGACGCCGACCACGGCCGCCCGCGGACCCAGCGCGACCCTGGCGTAGCGTTGCGCGGCGCGCGACCGGGAGTCGAGGCTGGCGCGCGGATCGAAGTACAGGTACGTGACCGCGGTCGTCGCCCGGCCCTCGATCGACCCCGAGCGCGGGATCGAGTCGTCGATCGGGATCGCGCCGCGGATCGGCCGCAGGGCGGGGTCGCGTGCCTGACCCTGGCTCACCGCGCGCGCGGCTGCGAGCTGGCGCCGCCGGGCCTCGCCGGAGAGCCCGCGCGGGTCGCGCTGGACGACCGCGGTGTCGGTGGCGAGCGGGAAGCCGAAGCGCCGGATCTCGAGCGCCTGCGCGGCAGCGGCGTCGCCGCCGCGCGCGGCGAGGTCCTCCAGCGGCGCCGCCGGCGCCGAGTCGAGGCTCGGCAGCGAGACGCTGGCCGCGACCGCGGCGGCGATCCAGGCGAGGACGACGAGGTGGCGCAGGGCCACGACCAGCGCGGCGTACCCGCGCGCGAACAGGCCGTGGGTGGTGGTGGCAGGGTCGCGTCGTCGTCGCAGCATCCGGGCTCCCCCGACTCACGCGAACCTCCCCGCAGCGCCGCCGCGGCAAACCGCGACGTACCGACTGCGCCCTACGCCAGGCGCTCGTACGCCGGGATCGTCAGGAACTCCGGGAGCTCGTTGGCCAGGGCGACCTGCTCGAACAGCTCGCGCGACTCGCGCGGGCGGCCCTCGCGCTCGAACCACTCGTCGTCGCCGATCTCGGCGCGGATCTTCTCGAGCTCCTCGCCCTCGATCCGGCGGACGAGGTCGGCGGTGATCGGCGTGCCGTCGTCGTCGAGCGTGCGCTCGTGGCGGATCCACTGCCACACCTGCGAGCGCGAGATCTCGGCGGTGGCGGCGTCCTCCATGAGCCCGTAGATCGCGGCGGCGCCGTTGCCGCGCAGCCACGACGAGATGTACTGGATGCCGACGTTGACGTTGCTGCGCAGCCCCTGCTCGGTGATCGCTCCCGGCGTCGAGGCGACGTCGAGCAGCTCGTCGGGCCCGACGCTGACGTCGTCGCGCCGGCGGTCGACCTGGTTGGGGCGATCGCCGAGGACGCGGTCGAACTCGTCCAGCGCCGTCTGCACCACGTCGGGATGGGCGACCCACGTCCCGTCGAAGCCGTCGCCGGCCTCGCGCTGCTTGTCGGCGGCCACGGCCTCGATCGCGCGCTGGCTCGCCTCGGGGTCCTTGCGCGAGGGGATCACCGCCGACATGCCGCCCATCGCATGCGCGCCGCGGCGGTGGCAGGTCGCCACCAGCAGCTCGGTGTAGGCGCGCATGAACGGGACGGTCATCTTGACCTCGTTGCGGTCGGGCAGGACGAACTCGGCCCGGTCGCGGTAGGTCTTGATCGTGGAGAAGATGTAGTCCCAGCGCCCGGCGTTCAGCGCGCACGAGTGGTCGCGCAGCTCGTAGAGGATCTCCTCCATCTCGAACGCCGCCGGCAGCGTCTCGATGAGGACGGTGGTCTTCACCGTGCCGGGGTCGAGGCCGAGCTCGCCCTCGACGAACCCCAGGACGTCCGCCCACAGCCGCGCCTCGAGGTGCGACTGCAGCTTGGGCAGGTACAGGAACGGGCCCGAGCCGCGCTCGAGCAGGCGCCGGGCGTTGCGGAAGAGGTACAGGCCGGCGTCGACGAAGGCGCCCGCCACCGGGTCGCCGCCGATGCGCACGTGCTTCTCGGTGAGGTGCCAGCCGCGCGGGCGCACGAGCAGCGTCGCCGCCTCGTCGCCGAGCCGGTACTCGCGCCCGTCGTCGCCGGTGAACTCGATCGTCCCCTCGATCGCGTCGGTCAGGTTCGCCTGTCCCTGGACGACGTTGCCCCAGGTCGGCGACAGCGAGTCCTCGAAGTCGGCCATGAAGCCGCGCGCGCCGGAGTTCAGCGCGTTGATGACCATCTTGCGGTCGACGGGCCCGGTGATCTCGACGCGGCGGTCGCGGTAGCTCTCCGGCGCGGGCGCGACCTGCCAGTCGCCCTCGCGGATCGCGCGCGTCTCGGGGAGGAAGTCCAGCCGCTCGCCGGCGGCGATGCGCGCCCGGCGCTCGCCGCGCGCACGCAGCAGCTCGCGCCGGCGCGGCTCGAAGCGCTCGTGCAGCGCGCCGACGAACGCCAGCGCCTCGTCCGTGAGCACGCCGGCGGTGGGGGCGGGGGCGACGACGTCGACGGTCATGGCTTCCTTCCTTGAATCGATGCCAGCAGGAGCTGCATCGGGTGGTGGACCGGCAGGTCGGCGTACGCGCCGATCTGCAGCGCGCAGCCGGGATTGCCCGCGGCGACGGCCTGCGCGCCGGTGTCGAGCAGGTTACGCGCCTTGCGCTGGCCGAGCTCGGCCGCCGGCTCGGGGTTGAGCAGGTTCCACACGCCGGCCGAGCCGCAGCACAGCTCCCACTCGGCCGGCTCGCGCAGCTCCAGGCCCGGGATCGTCGCCAGCAGCGCGCGCGGCTGGGCGCGCACGCCCTGCGCGTGGGCCAGGTGGCAGGCGTCGAGATAGGCGACGACCATCTCCAGCGGATGGCGCGGCGCCTGCGGCTCGTGCTCGGCGAGCACCTCGGTGACGTCGCGGACCTTCGCGCTGAACGCCGCCGCGCGCTCGGACCACTCGGGGTCGTCGCGGAACAGGTGGCCGTAGTCCTTCATCGCCGAGCCGCACCCGGCCGCGTTGACGGCGACGACGTCGCAGCCCTCGAAGACCTCGATCGTCTCGCGCGCGCGCTCGCGGGCGTCGACGCCGGTGTGGAGCTGCAGCGCGCCGCAGCAGCGCGGGCGCTCGGGCGTCCACACCTCGAAGCCCTCGGCCGACAGCACGGCGACCGTGGCCGCGTTGACGTCGCCGAAGAACACGCGCTGGACGCAGCCCTGCAGGAACCCGACGCGCCCGCGCGCCGTGCCCTGGGCCGGCGTGACCTCGGGGATGCTCACCCGCGACGGGTTCGGCGGGGCGAGCTGGGCCAGGTTGCGCAGGCGCGGGAAGCGCCCGAGGAAGCGGATCGTCGGACGGGCGAGAGGCGTGAACGGCGCCAGCCACTTCATGCGGTCGGGGTGGGGGAAGAGGGCGAAGATGATCCGCCGGCGCAGCCGCTCCATCCGCGGGCGCTCCCACCGGCGCTCGACCTGGGCGCGGGTGTCCTCGATGAGCTTGTCGTACTGCACGCCCGACGGGCAGGCGGTCACGCACGCCATGCAGCCCAGGCAGTTGTCCCACGCGCTCACCTGCCCGGTGCTCAGGGGCGAGTCCTCCTCGTGGCCGGCGCGCATGAGCAGGATGCGCCCGCGCGGCGAGTTGGCCTCCTCGCCCCACAGCACGTACGTCGGGCACGTCGGCAGGCAGAAGCCGCAGTGCACGCAGTCGTCGATGAGCGACGGCTCGGGCGGGTTGAGCGCGTCGTAGGCGTCCGCGGCGTGGCGCGGCTCGCCCGCGGATCGCGGTCCGCCGGTGGCGTCCGTCCTCGTGCTCATGTCAGCAGCAGCCCCGGGTTGCAGGTGTCGAACGGATCGAAGCGCGCCTTGACGCGGCGCATGAGCGGCTCGGCGGCGAGCGTCCCCCACGGGTCGACCGCGCGGCGCAGCTCGGCGGGCGCGTCGAGCAGCGTGCACCGGCCCAGGCGGGCGCGCAGGCGGCCGACGAGCTCGGCGTCGGCGCGATCGAAGCGCAGCCACGCCAGGCCGTGCGCGGCGCGCGCCACGCACGTGGCGCCGTGCTCGCGGGCCGCGTCGAGCACGTCGGCCAGGCCCTGCTGCGTGCTCGACACGCGCAGGACGACCGGCCCGCGCTGGGCCGCGCGCTGGGCGCTCCACAGGGCGTCGTCGTCCTCGACGACCTCGCCGTCCAGCGACGCCGCGCGGTCGACGGCCGAGGGTCCGCAGAGCTGGACGAGGACCGCGCCCGAGCCGTCCTCCCAGCGGACGTCGAGGCGCTCGGCCTCCAGCGGCTGGTGGGCGAGCTCGCTCGCGGTCGCGGCCAGCGCCCGCGGGTCGTCGGACCGCACGACGACGGTCAGCGCCTCGCGCGGCCGGGGATGCAGCCGCACGCTGACCTCGGTGACCACCCCCAGCGTTCCGTACGCGCCCGTCATCAGCTTGGCCAGGTCGTACCCGGCCACGTTCTTGATGACCTTCGATCCCGCGCGCGCGAGCGTCCCGTCCGCCATCGCGACCTGGACGCCGAGGATGACGTCGCGCGGCCCGCCGTAGCGGTGGCGCAGCGGGCCCGAGTCGGCCGTGGCGACCACGCCGCCGACCGTCGCCCCGTCGTCGGGCGGGTCGAGCGCGAGCATCTGCCCGGCGTCCGCGAACAGGCGCTGCGCGGCGCCCAGCGGCACGCCCGCCTGCAGGATCGCCGTGAAGTCGCCCTCGTTGTGCTCGACGACCGCGTCGAGCTCGGCGAGCGAGAGCTCGGGCGCCTCCATCGGGCGACCCCACGCGAGCTTGGTGCCGCCGCCGACGATGCGCACCGCGGGCGCGTCGCGCAGGGCGCTCGCCACGTCCTGGGCGCTCAGCGCGCCCATCTAGAAGCGCTCCGCCAGGCCGGCCTTCTCCAGCGGGTGCTCGCGGTAGGGGCCGGGCACCTCGCCGCACAGCCGCGGCGTGGGCATGACCTTCCCCGGGTTGGCCAGGCCGTCGGGGTCGAAGGCGCAGCGCAGCCGCTGGAAAGCGTCGAGGTCGGCCTCGCTGAACATCTTGGGCATGTAGCGCTTCTTGTCGACGCCGACGCCGTGCTCGCCGGTGATCGACCCGCCCGCCTCGACGCACGCCACCACGATCTGGCCCGCGAGCTCCTCGGCGCGCTCGGCCTCGCCCGGCGTGTTGCCGTCGTAGCAGACGAGCGGGTGCAGGTTGCCGTCGCCCGCGTGGAAGACGTTCGCCACGCGCAGGTCGTACTCGCGTCCGAGCTCGTCGATGCGGTCGAGCACCTGGGCGAGCGCCGTGCGCGGGATGACGGAGTCCTGGACGTAGTAGTGCGGCGAGACGCGGCCCATCGCCGGGAAGGCGGCCTTGCGCATCTTCCAGAAGACCTGGCGCTCGAGCTCGTCGCGGGCGACGCGGACCTCGGACGAGCCCGTCTGCTCGCAGAACCGCCGCACGTCGTCGAAGCGCGCCTCGATCTCGGCCTGCGGGCCGTCGAGCTCGACGATCAGCGCGGCGCCGGCGTCGAGCGGCCAGCCCGCGTGGGCCATCTGCTCGGAGGCGCCGATGGCGAGGTTGTCCATCATCTCGATCGCGCCCGGGACCATCCCGGCGCTGACGATCTCCGACACCGCGTGGCCGGCGTGCCCGGGCGAGTCGAAGAAGGCCACGAGCGTGCGCACCGACTCGGGCGTCGGCACCACGCGCAGGGTGATCTTCGTGGCGACGCCGAGCGTGCCCTCCGACCCGACGAACACGCCGCACAGGTCATAGCCCGGCACGTCGAGCTCCTTGCCGCCGAGCTCGACCACGGTCCCGTCGGGCAGGACGACCTCCAGGCCGGTGACGTAGTTCGTGGTGAAGCCGTACTTGAAGCAGTGCGCTCCGCCGGAGTTCTCGGCGACGTTGCCGCCGATCGAGCACACGATCTGCGACGACGGATCGGGCGGGTAGAAGTGCGACGGGCCGACCGCGGCCGAGATGGCGATGTTCGTCACGCCGGGCTCGCACACCACGCGCTGGTTGGGCAGGTCGACCTCGAGGATCCGCCGCAGCCGGCTGAGCGCGACGAGCACCCCCTCCTCGACCGGCAGCGCGCCGCCCGACAGGCCGCTGCCTGCGCCGCGCGCCACCCAGGGCACGCCGGCCGCGTAGCACGCCGCGACGACGGCGGCGACCTCGGCGCCGTCGCCGGGCAGCACCGCCGCGCGCGGCACCGCGGCGTACTGCAGCAGCCCGTCGGACTCGTAGGTGCGCAGCGAGTGGCGGTCGGTGACGACGTGCTCGTCGCCGCAGATGCGCCGCAGCTCCGCGATCAGGTCTTGACCACCATCCACGACAGGACGCTGGTGCTCTGCAGATACACCAGGATCGCCATGAGCAGGATCAGCAGCAGACTCCACTTCACCACCCTACGAAAGAGCTCGCCCTCCTGACCACCCATGCCGACCGCCGCCGCGCCAATGGCGAGGTTCTGCGGCGAGATCATCTTGCCGAGCACCCCGCCGCTGGAGTTCGCCGACGCCATGAGCATCGGCGAGAGATGGGCCTTCTGGGCCGCGGACACCTGCAGCGCGCCGAACAGCGCGTTGGACGAGGTGTCCGAACCGGTCACGGCGACGCCGAGCCAGCCGAGGATCGGCGACAGGAACGCGAACGCCTTGCCGGTGCCGGCGAGCCAGTTGCCGATCGTGATCGTCTGGCCCGAGAGGTTCATGACGTAGGCCAGCGCCAGCACCGTCGCCACGGTGAGGATCGCGAACTTGAGCTGGTTGAGCGTCGCGACGTAGGCCGACAGGGCGCGCCGCGGGCTGATCCGCAGGAAGAGCATGCTCAGCAGCCCGGAGAGCAGCAGCAGGGTGCCGGCCGCGTTGGCCCAGTTGAACTTGTAGGTCACCGCCGTGGGCTCCTTGCCCTTGGCGTTGAGGATGTCCAGGCCCGGCCACGAGAACGCCTTGGTGCGCGCGTCGAGCCAGTCGAAGAACGGCAGCCAGTGGATCTGGGCCAGGGCGAAGACGGCGATAATGATCAGGTACGGCGAGAAGGCCAGGAGCATCTCGCCCGGCGTGTCGCGCTTGGGCCGGCCGTCCGGGGACGCGTCCGCGCGGCGCGCGGCCTCCTTCTCGAACCGGGCCTGGCCGACGCCGCTCTCGCCGCCGGCCATCGCCGGCCGCGGCCCCGCCGGCGCCGTGATGACCTCGCCCGGCTTCCACACGCGCAGCAGCAGGATGATCGCGCCGGCGCCGGCCAGCGAGGCGACGATGTCGGCGAGCTCGACCGACAGGTAGTTCGAGCACGCGAACTGGCCGATGGCGAAGGCCAGGCCGCCGGCCAGCGCCGCGGGCCACGCGGCGCGCAGGCCGCGGCGCCCGTCGACCATCGCGACCAGGATCAGCGGGACGATCAGCGCCAGGAACGGCGTCTGGCGGCCGACCATCGCGCCGAGCTGGTCCTTGGGAAGGTTGGCCAGCGGGGCGAGCGTGGTGATCGGCACGGCGATCGCGCCGAACGCGACCGGCGCCGTGTTGGCGACGAGCGCGATCGACGCGGCCTTGATCGGCTTGAACCCGAGAGCGATGAGCATGACCGAGCAGATGGCGACCGGCGTGCCGAAGCCGGCGAGCGCCTCGAGGAGCGCTCCGAAGCAGAAGGCGATCAGGACCGCCTGCACGCGCTGGTCGTCGCTCAGGCGGCCGAACGAGCGCCGGATGACGGCGAAGTGCCCGCTGTCGGTCGCCATGTTGTAGATCCAGATCGCGTTGACGACGATCCACATGATCGGGAAGAGGCCGAAGGCGGCGCCCTCGGCCCCGGCATCGAGCGCCTGGCCCGCAGGCATCGAGTAGACGACGATCGCGACGAGCAGCCCCACGACCAGCGAGCACAGCGCGGCGATGTGCGCCTTGAGCTTGAGGCCGCCCAGCAGGACGAACAGCGTGATCAGGGGCAGGACGGCGAAGATCGTCGAAAGCCCGAGGGAATGACCGACCGGGTCGAGGACCTGCTTGTACATGCTCATCTCCTCCCGATGGAGCTCGACGAGCCCTGTGTTACCCCGGACCCGCGCGCTGAAGCCCGTTCCGCGCTAACCCAGCGCGAGGCAGGCGATGCCGGCCACGATCACGACGGCGGCGACCATGCGCCGGGCGACGTCGCCCTCGCGCAGGACGTGCGCGCCCAGCAGCGAGGCGATGACGATCGACGCCTCGCGCCCGGGCGCGACGACGCTGACCGGCGCCAGCGTGAGCGCGACCAGGACGAGGATGTAGGCGAGCGGGCTCAGGATCCCCACGCCGAGGATGGCGCGCCGGTCGCGGGTCCAGGCGAGGCGCAGGGCGGCGCGGTCGCGCAGCGCCGGGCCGGCGAGCACGAGCGCGCGGCTGACCTCCGAGCCCCAGTAGTAGGCGATCGTTGGCTGGGCGAGGGTCGTGACCGCGTGCGCGTCCCAGATCGTGTACGCCGCGATGGTGACGCCGGTGGTCAGCGCGAAGGCGATGGCGGCCCCCGACGGCAGGCGCCGCCCGCCCAGGGCCAGCGACAGCACCGCGGCGACGACGAGCCCGGCGCCGACGAGCGCGATCGGCCCCGGACGCTCGCCCAGGACGACGATCGCGGCCAGGACCGACAGCGCGGGGCCGGTGCCGCGCGCGAGCGGGTAGACGACCGACAGGTCGCCCGCCGCGTAGCCGCGCTGCAGCATCGTGAAGTAGATCGCGTGCAGCGCCCCGCTGCCCGCCATGAAGGCCAGCCCGGCGGCGCTGATCGTCCGGTCGCCGACCGCGAGCTGGACGAACGCCGGCACCGCGTAGACGGTCACCGCGGTCACCCCGCCCAGCCACACGAACGCGATCCCGCCGAGCGCCTGCTTGGCGAGGAAGTTCCAGCCGGCGTGGGCGACGGCCGCGGTGACGATGAGCGCGAGGGCGACGGGGCTCACGGCGTGCCCCACCCTAGGCGGTGGTCGGGCCGCCGATCGCACTCGCGCCCACTTCGGTTGCGCCGGGCTCGCCGCGGCTGTTTGATCGCGACGTCCCCCAAACTCCGCAGGAGGCGCTCACCATGGCGACGACGACCGGCCAGATCGACCAAGTGCTCCAGGACGCCGTGTCGCGCGGCGACGTCCCCGGCGTCGTGGCGCTGGCCGCCGGCGACGAGGGCGTGATCTACGAGGGCGCCGCCGGGGTTCGCGCCGCCGGCCACGACGACCCGATCACGCCCGACACGATGATGCGCATCGCCTCGATGACGAAGATGGTCGTGACGGTGGCCGCGCTGCAGCTCTCCGAGCGCGGCGACCTCGATCTCGACGCCACCGTCGACACCTACCGGCCCGAGTTCGCCGATCTGCGCGTGCTCGAAGGCTTCGACGGCGACACCCCGCGGCTGCGCCCGGCCCGCGGTCGCGCCACGGTCCGGCAGCTCATGACCCACACGTCGGGCCTGGCGTACTGGTTCTTCAGCAGCGACATCGACCGCTACGAGCAGGCCACCGGCACGCCGAACGTGATGACCGGCGAGGCGTCCATGTTCACCGCGCCGCTCGTGTTCGACCCGGGCGAGCGCTTCGAGTACGGCATCAACACCGACTGGCTCGGCCGCGTGGTCGAGGCGGTCAGCGGGCAGTCGCTCGACGCCTACGTGCGCGACCACGTCACCGAGCCGCTGGGCATGGACTCGACGACGGCGCGGATGAGCGCCGAGCAGCGCGCCAACTCGACGCCGATCCACGTCCGCGGCGAGGACGGAGCCTGGATCGCGACCGACATCGACTGGGCCCAGGACCCCGAGTACTGGGGCGGCGGCCACTACCTCTACTCGACCCCGCGCGACTACCTGCGCTTCCAGCGGATGCTGCTCGGCGGCGGCGCGCTCGGCGAGACGCGCATCCTGCAGCAGGCGACCGTCGACGAGGCCTTCACGAACCAGATCGGCGACCTGAGCTTCCCGGCGGAGATCGCGACCGCGCATCCGGAGCTGAGCGCCGAGGTCAACCTCGGCCCCGACCTGAAGTGGGGCCTGGGGCTGCTGATCAACGAGGTCGGCCAGCCGGGGATGCGCGCGGCGGGCAGCGGCTCGTGGGCCGGACTGTTCAACACCCACTTCTGGGTCGACCCCACGACTCGGGTGACCGGCTCGATCTTCTCCCAGCTCCTGCCGTTCGCCGAGCCCCGCGCCCTGCAGGTCTACGTCGACTTCGAGCAGGCGCTCTACGCGTCGCTCTGACAGCAACGCGTCGCCGCGCGCGGTGCGCCAGAGTGCCGGTCCATGACAAGCACCCTGGGCACCGCGCGCGGCGGCATCGACCTCGGGGGGACGAAGATCCAGGCCGCCGTGGTCGGCGCCGACCACGGCGTCATCGGGCAGGCGCGCCATCCGACCCCGGTCGAGGGCGGCCCGCAGGACGTGGCCGACGCGATGGCCGCGGCCATGGCCGAGGCCGCGCAGCAGGCCGGGCTGCAGCCGGCGGCGCTCGCCGGCATCGGCGTCGGGTCGCCCGGCGAGATCGACGCCGCGCGCGGCACCGTCACCAGCGCGCGCAACCTGCCGGACTGGGAGGGCGAGTTCGCCCTCGGCCCGGCGCTCGAGCGCGCGCTCGGCGCGCGCACGTACCTGGGCAACGACGTCCAGGTCGCCACCGACGCCGAGTTCGCGCTCGGCGCCGGACGGCCGTATCGCTCGCTGCTCGGCGTGTTCTGGGGCACCGGCGTGGGCGGCGGGATCGTGCTCGACGGGCGCCCGTGGGTGGGGCGCGGCGCCGGCGGCGAGATCGGCCACGTGGTCGTGCGCATCGGCGGCGCGCTGTGCGGGTGCGGGCGCCACGGGTGCCTGGAGGCCTACGCCGGGCGCGGCTCGATGGAGCGCCGCGCCCGCCGCCACCACGAGAAGGGCGCCAAGACCGACCTGTTCAAGATCATGCACGAGCGCGGTCGAACCCGCCTGATGAGCGGCGTCTGGGAGCACGCGTTGCGGCGCGAGGACCCGCTGGCGGTCAAGCTCGTCGACGAGGCCGTCGAGGCGCTGGGCGCCGGGATCGCGTCGGTGCAGAACGTCCTCGACGTCGAGGCGATCGTGCTCGGCGGCGGGCTGGGCATCCGGCTGGGCGAGCCCTATGCGCGGCGCCTGAGCGAGGCGATGCGTCCGCACCTCTTCGTCGACGCCGACCCGCCCGTCGTGCTCGTCGCCGCGCTCGGCGACCTCGGCGGCGCGATCGGCGCCTCGCTGCTGGTCGAGGCCGCGCCCGACGCCTAGGCGGCGAACCGCTGCGCCCGGCGGACGCGGGCCTTGGCCGCCTCGACCTCGCGGTCCTTCGGCGGCGCCGACGTCACGAGCTCGTCGAGCAGCCGCGTCGTGGCGTCGGCCACGGCGTCGACGGCGCGCTCGAACGCCTCCGCGTTGGCCCGCGACGGCTTCGTGGCGCCGCTGACCTTGCGCACGTACTGCAGCGCGGCGTCGCGCATCTCGGCCTCGGTCGCGGGCGGCGCGAAGTTGTGGAGCGGGCGGATGTTGCGGCACATGCCCCAAGCGTACGCCGGTCAGCGCACGGCGATCTCGCCGGCGAGCGCGAACGGCGGCACGAGCTCGATCCGGTCGCCGCTCCAGAAGCGCCCGGGGTCGTACCAGCTCGCCGGCCGCCGGCGCGGGAGCAGGCCCATGTGCTGGTAGGTGGTGGCGACGAGCTCGGCGCAGTAGATCGTCTCCAGCGACGACGAGCGGCGCAGGCGGCCGGTGACCCACTGGCGGACGAGCCCCGGCGTCGTCGGGAACGGCCGGCCGTCGAGGCGGTCGACGACCTCCAGCAGCCGGTCCTCGTGGTGGCGCTCGATCGGGCCCTCGAGCGGACGGAACCAGGCGTCCTGCCCGTAGCGCTCGTTCCACGTGCGCACGGCGTCGGCGAGCAGGTGGAGCTGGACACCGCGCCCGCGCTCGCCGGTCCACACGTCCGGCAGCGAGCGGCCGAGCTCGGCGTGCCACAGCAGCGGCGGCAGGTCGTCGAGCGCGACCACCATGCCGACGTGGTTGACCGGGCTGTTGGTCACGGCGCGGATGGCGCGATCGGCGATCGACCGGCCGCGGAACAGCCAGACGTCGCCGGTCGCGGCGGTGGCGACCGCTTCCTGCAGGGGCACGGCGGCGTCGTTCACGGCCCCTAACCTACGCAAGCGATGCGCGTGCCCTGGAAGCTCATCGGCCTCGCCGGCCTCGCCGGGGTGGCCGCGACGGGCGTCGTCGTCGCTCGCCGGCGCCGGGCCCAGCGCGACTACGACCCCGACGAGCTGCGCGACAGGCTGCACAGCCGCCTGGCCGAGGCCGAGGCCGGGGCTCGGCCCGAGCGCGACTAGGCGATGCGCCGCAGCGGCGCCGCGGCCGGCTCGAGCGCGAGGTCGAGCTGGATGCCGGCGTCGAGCTGACCGTAGGTGCCGCCGTCGGCGAGGTGGCGGTCGAGCAGGCGCTCCAGGCGCAGGCGCCCGACGAGCGCGTCGCAGCTCAGGCAGCCGTTGGAGTGGTAGCCGCCGGGGATCCCGGAGCGCTGGCGCAGCGGCGCGATCCGGCGGGCGGCGAGCACGCCGGGGTCGGCGGCGCGGGCGATCGCCGCCCCGACCTCGGCGACCGGGAGGAAGCTGGCGGCGTCGGCCCCGACGGTGACGCCGACGATCGCACGGACCTTCGAGTGACAGCACGTGCACCGGTCGGTGATGGCCAGCACGCGCGCGGCGGTGAGCGCCATGGAGCATTGATCGACAGATCGCGCCCCGGCGCACATCGGATATGCGTCTCTGCATCGTTTCGCCGCCCCAAACGGCGACCAACCTCCCTCGCCGGCGCCGTCAGGCCCGGTCGCGACTGGTGACGAGCACGGCGGCGAAGGCCATGACGACGCCCGCGACGGTCAGCGCGGTGACGCTGCCGGCGTGCGCCGGCGCGACCAGGTCGATGGCCAGGCCGGCGGCGGCCTGCCCGGCGGTCACCGCGAGCATCAGCCGCAGGACCCCCACGCGCGAGACGACCACGACGAGGATCGTCGCGATTCCCGCCCCGAGCACGCCGCCGCCGTAGAGCAGGGGAGAGCCCGACCATCCGTGCGGGGGCGACAGGCCGGTGACGATCGCCGCCGCCACGGTCAGCAGGGCGATGCCGACGATGAAGTTGACGATGCACGCGAAGAGCGGCTCGCCCGTCGTCCGCGCCAGGTGGCCGTTGGCCGCCTGCTGCAGCGCGACCGCCACGCCGGCGGCCACGGCGAAGATCAGCAGCCCGACGTGGACGCCGTGGCGCGCGCCGAAGGCCGACACGCCGACGGCCGTCACCGCCAGCCCGGCGCCGGCGATCCGCGCCGGGGTGGCGTCGTGGCGCCCGGCGGGGCTGAGCCCGAGGCGGTCGGCGAACAGGCTGCCGCTCGTCTGCCCGCAGACCAGCGCCACGCTCAGCAGCGCGACGCCGAGGATCGGCGCGCCGACCGCTCCGGCGGTGACCAGCATCGCTCCGCCCACGCCGCCGAGCAGGTACCACACGCGCACCTCGCCGAGCCGGCGCAGCGCTCGCGGGATGGCGCCCAGCGGCAGGGCGATCGCGACGGCGATGACCAGGGCCGTCGTGTTGTTGATCAGCGCTGCCACCTCGCCCGAGCCGAGCGAGCGCCCCAGCCGGCCGTTGAGATAGGACTGCAGCGAGAGCGCGGCCCCGGCGCCCACGGCCGCGAGCATCGGCAGCGCGGTCCGGCTGCGGGCGGCGACGGCCAAGCCGGGGCTCAGGCGTCGCCGAGCTTCGGCGACGCCCACGGCGACGCCAGCCGCGCGCCGAGGACGGCCGGGAGCTCGTCGATGGCGACCCGCTCCTGCTCCAGCGAGTCGCGGTCGCGGACCGTGACGGTGCGGTCCTCGAGCGACTGGTGGTCGATGGTCACGCAGTACGGGGTGCCGATCTCGTCCTGGCGGCGGTAGCGCTTGCCGATCGACCCGCCCTCGTCGTACTCGGCCTGCATCTGGCCGCGCAGCGACTCGAAGACCTCGCGGGCGAGCTCGGGCTGGCCGTCCTTGCGCACGAGCGGCAGCACCGCGACCTTGATCGGGGCCAGCCGCGGGTGCAGCTTGAGCACCGTCCGCTGCTCGCCCGCGACGTTCTCCTCGTCGTAGGCGTCGCACAGGACAGCGAGCACCGTCCGCCCGACGCCGGCCGCCGGCTCGATGACGTGCGGGACGTAGCGCTCGCCGGTCCCCTGGTCGAAGTACTCGAGCTTGTCGCCGGAGTGCGCGGCGTGCAGGGTCAGGTCGAAGTCGCCGCGGTTGGCGATGCCCTCGAGCTCCGACCAGCCGATCGGATAGAGGTACTCGACGTCGCTGGTCGCGCTCGAGTAGTGGCTGAGCTCGTCGGCGTCGTGGGGGCGCAGGCGCAGGTGATCGGGGCGCAGGCCCAGGCGCACGTACCAGTCCAGTCGCTCCGCCAGCCAGTGCTCGTGCCACCGCTGCGCCTCGTCGGGCGGGACGAAGAACTCCATCTCCATCTGCTCGAACTCCAGCGTGCGGAAGACGAAGTTGCCCGGCGTGATCTCGTTGCGGAAGGACTTGCCGACCTGGGCGATGCCGAACGGCGGCTTGCGCCGCGAGAACCCGAGCACGGTCTTGAAGTTCAGGAAGATGCCCTGCGCGGTCTCGGGACGCAGGTAGACGGTCGCGCCGGCCTCCTTCACGGGGCCGATCGTCGTCTCGAACATCAGGTTGAACTCGCGCTGGGCGGTGAGGTCGCAGTCCGGCGCCTCGCCCGGGTGCTTGGACGGCTTGCGCCCGCACTGCGCCTCGTCGATGTGGTCGGCGCGGAAGCGCAGCTTGCACGTCCGGCAGTCGACCAGCGGGTCGGTGAAGCCGGCCAGGTGGCCGCTGGCCTCCCAGGCCCGCGGGTGCTGGATGATCGCCGAGTCGAGCGCGACGATGTCCGTGCGGTCGCCGATCATCGCCTGCCACCAGGCATCGATGACGTTGCGCTTGAGCAGGACGCCGTAATGCCCGTAGTCGTAGGTGTTGGCGATGCCGCCGTAGATCTCGGAGGCGGGGAAGATCAGCCCACGGCGCTTGCAGAGGGCGACGATCTTGTCCATGGTCACGACGTCAGCGGCCATGCGCCCATCGTATTGGCCGATCTGCCGAGACGACTGTTGGCACTCCTATACTCAGAGTGCCATGCCCATCTACGAGTACCGCTGCAAGCGCGGGCACAACTTCGAGGTCATGCAGAGGATGACCGACGATCCGGTGTCCTCCTGCACGAGGTGCGAGGCGCCGGTGCAGCGCGTCTTCCACCCGGTGGCGGTCCATTTCAAGGGCAAGGGCTTCTACAACACCGACTACGGGACCAAGCGCCGCAACCGCGAGATGGAGCGCTCGGCCTCCGACGGAGCGGACAAGACCGAGGCCAAGAGCAAGGAGTCCAAGGGCTCCGACAGCTCCTCGACGTCCGAGTCCACGCCGGCGGCGTCCTCGGACAAGCCGGCGAGCAAGGGCAAGAAGAAGAGCTAGCCCTCAGCCGTCGAGGAACCGGCGCACCTCGCGCTGCCTCTCGGCGTCGGAGACGACCAGGCCCGCCCCGCCGTCGGAGAGCGTGACGACGCCCGAGGGCCGCAGGATGTGCGTCCCCGGGCTGCCGCTCAGCGCCGTCCCGGCGGCGTAGCCCAGCAGCGACGGACCGCGCATGTCGGTCTTCAGCGCCTTCGGCGCGCTCCACGAGATCAGCGGCAGGCGCAGGAAGCCGCCGAAGCTGAACACGCGGCTCTTCATCGCGCTGAGGATCTTCTGCTGGCGCCGCGCCCGCGTGAGGTCGCTCTCGCGGGCGTTGCAGAGGTTGTGGCGCGTGCGGGCCAGCGCGAGCGCCTGCTTGCCGTCGATGTGCGTCGTCCCGTTGCGCAGGCGCAGGGTGAAGCCGCCGTTGCGCGAGCCGCCGCTGATGCGCGAGACGACGCAGCCTCCCGTGTAGTCGATGCCGCCCATGGCGTCGACCAGCGCGGGGAAGTTGGCGAAGCTCACCTCGAACAGGTGGTTGACCTGGATGCCGAGGTAGGACTTGACCGTCTGCAGCGTCAGGGCCGCGCCGCCGATGGCGTAGGCGGCGTTGATCTTCTGGCGCCCGTGGCCGGGGATGTCGACGACCGTGTCGCGCGGGATCGACAGCTTGGCGCTGTGGCCGCCGCCCGTGCGCACGAGCAGGATCGAGTCGCTGCGGCTCGGGCCCGACGTCGACGCGCCCGGCTCCTTCGTGCCCTTCGTCCGCTGGTCGGAGCCGAGGATCAGCGTCGTCTGCGCCTGCAGGATGCCGACGCCCCCTGCGGAGAGCTGGGCCTGCGCGTCGGCGGACACCTGCTGCTGGTTGACCTGCGCGCTGATCAGGAACAGGACGAGCGACAGCGCGATCCAGCCGACGAGCGCGAGTGCGAGCCACGTGACGACGCGGCCGACCGTGATCGGCCGGCGGGTGCTCGGCTGCGGCGTGCCGCGCAGCTCGTCGAGCATCGATCCCTCGTCGGCGCGGCGGCTGAGGAGGCGTGGTCGAGAGCGGTAGAGCTTGTACTCCGGGGGCGCCTGGGACTCCGGCATCGCCAGGTATGGTGGCCGATCATGGCCGCCGGCTGCGTCATCGGCGTCGACCTGGGAGGGACGAAGCTGCTCGCCGGGACGGTCGACTCGAAGCTCGAGGTGCACCATCGCGCGCGCCGGCTGCTCGGTTCGCAGGAGCCCGCCGCGATCCTCGAGCTGCTGGTCGAGGCGGTCGAGGAGGCGCGCGAGGCGGCCCCCGACGAGGTCCTCGGCGTGGGCCTCGGCATCGCCGCGCTGGTCGATCCGTCGAGCGGCGTGGCGCTGGACTCCAACCACCTGCTGCTGCGCGACGTCCCGATCCGCGACCTGATGGCCGAGCGGGTCGGTCTGCCGATCGTCGTCGACAACGACGCCAACGCCGCGATGCTCGTCGAATGGCGCTGCGGCGCGGCCCGCGGGGCCAGCGACGCGGTGATGCTGACGCTGGGCACCGGCATCGGCGGGGGGCTGATCGTCGGCGGGCGGCTCGTCCACGGGGCGCGCGGCGCGGCGGCGGAGCTCGGCCACATCATCGTCGACGCCGACGGCCCGCCGTGCCCGGGCCGGTGCCCCAACCGCGGCTGCCTGGAGGCGCTCGTCTCGGGCCACGCGATCGGGCGCGAGGGCGAGCGAGTCGCGCGCGAGCGGCCCGGCACCGCCCTCGGCCAGGCGCTGGCGCGCCGGCGCGAGATCACGGGCGCGCTGGTGACCGAGCTCGCCCATGACGGCGACGGGCCGGCGCGGGCGATCATGACGCGGATGGGCGAGCGCCTCGGCCTGGGGATCGTCTCGCTGGTGAACATCTTCAACCCCGAGGTGGTGGTCGTCGGCGGCGGCGCGATCGCGGCCGGCGAGCTGCTGCTGGCGCCGGCGCGCGCGGTCGTGGCCGAACGGGCGCTGGCGGTCAACCGCGAGACGGCGCGCATCGTCTCCGCGCACTTCGGCGCCGAGGCGGGGATGCTGGGCGCCGCCTGCATGGCGCTGGACTCGGCGGGGGTCTCCGTCGGGTGAGCCCCCGCGCGGGATCCATGGGGCGGCTCGTCGTCTGCCCGACGCCCATCGGCAACCTCGAGGACGTGACGCTGCGCGTCCTGAGCGCGCTGCGCGAGGCGGACGTCATCGCCTGCGAGGACACGCGCACGACCAAGGTGCTGCTCGACCGCTACGGCGTCAGCGCCGAGCGGGTGCGCTACGACGCGCACGCCGAGCGGCGGGTGGCGCCGCGCCTGGTCGAGCGGATGCGGGCGGGAGAGGTCGTGGCGCTGGTCAGCGACGCGGGGATGCCGCTCGTGAGCGATCCCGGGCTCGTGCTGGTGCAGGCGTGCATGGCGGCGGGCCTCGAGGTCGAGGTGCTGCCCGGGCCGAGCGCGGCGCTGGCGGCGATCGTGGCGAGCGGGATGGAGGCGTCGACGTGGCGCTTCGTCGGCTTCCTGCCGCGGCGGCGCTCGGGGCTCGACGCGGTCTTCGCGTCGCCGGAGGTCGTGGTGGCGTTCGAGTCGCCGCGGCGCGTGGGCGCGTCGCTCGCCGCGCGGGCGGCGATCGACGGCGATCGCCCGGTGGCGGTGTGCCGCGAGCTGACCAAGCTCCACGAGGAGGTCGTGCGCGGGACGGCGGCCGAGCTGGCCGAGCGCTACGCGACGCAGGCGCCGCGGGGCGAGGTGGTGCTCGTCGTGGGCGGCGCGCCGGCGGGGGAGGCCGAGCTGGGGCCCGCGCTCGAGGCGCTGCGGCGGCTGGTGGAGGACGCCGGCGCGCGGGCGCGGCCGGCGGCGGGCGTGGTCGCCGGGCTCACCGGTACCAGCGCCAATGCGCTCTATCGCGCGCTGACCGAATCGAAGTAGCGCAGCGTCTGTGACATCTCGCGCCCTCCGGGGCGCGATCGCGACCGCAGCGCCTACGGTCGGCGCGTGCCCGCCCGTCCCCACCCGTTCGTCCTCGCCGCGCTGGCCCTCGCGCTGACCGCGATCGTCCTGCTGATCCTTCCCGCGCGGGCGGCGCCGTCGGTGCGCCGCCCGCTGCCGCCGGCGGGCGGCGCGTGGCGCTGGCCCGTGCGCGGGCCCGTGGTGGGGAGGTTCCGCCTGTCGCGCGGGCGGCCGTTCGCGGCCGGCCAGCGGCGGGGGATCGACGTCGCGGCGCCGCCGGGCGCGCCGGTGCGCGCCGCGTGCTCGGGGCGGGTGAGCTTCGCGGGCCCCGTCCCGGGTCGCGGCCTGGCCGTGAGCGTCCGCTGCGGTCCCCTGATGGCGACGTATCTCGGGTTGGGTGCGCTCGCGGTCCGCGCGGGGGCGCGGGTGGCGGTGCGCGACCGCCTCGGCGAGGTGGGCGCCGGCGGGCGCCTGCGCCTGGGGGCGCGGTGGCGGGCCGACCGCTTCGGCTACGTCGACCCGGAAGCGCTCCTGGGCGACCCCCGGCGGGCGGCGCCGCCGCCGGCGCTCGGCCGGGCGCCACGGGGGCGGCGATGGCCTTCGCGGCATCCATTCGGACCCGAACCACGCGCCGTGCGGCCCGCGATGCCAGTCGCAGAGCCGTTCTCGCCCCGTCTGCCCTGGACCGCCTACCCGGCGGCGGCCCTCGTCGCCTTGGCGCTGCCGATCGGCTCGCTGGTGCGCCGCCGGCGCCGGCGCGCCGTGGCGCCCGCCGCGCGCGCGGCGGCGGGGCATGAAGGTCCGTGAGGTCATCCGTGCGCTGGAGGCCGACGGCTGGGAGCTCGTTCGCCAGCGGGGCAGCCACCGCCAGTACCGGCATTCGACGCGGCCCGGCCTGGTCACGGTTCCCGGTCACCTGCGCGACCAGGTCCACCCTCGTACACTCACGAGCATCCGCCGGCAGGCCGGTTGGAGACGCTGATGAGCCAGTACGTCATCGTGATCGACGACGCGGGGTCGAACTTCTCGGCCCATGCGCCCGACGTCCCCGGTTGCATCGCGACGGGGCGGACGGTCGACGAAGTCGTCGAGAACATGCGGGAAGCGCTGGCCTTCCACTTCGAGGGCCTTCGCGGCGAAGGGCTGCCGATCCCGGCGCCCGCGACGCGCGCCGCTGTCGTCGACGCCGCCTGAGTCGCGCCGCGAGCGCCTTGTAACGTCCGGGGTCGATGGCCGCCGAACGCTCGTTCTACGTCACCACGCCGATCTACTACGTCAACGCGGCGCCCCATCTCGGGCACGCGTACACGACGATCGCCGCCGACGTCATGGCGCGCCACCACCGTCAGCGCGGCGAGGACGTGTTCTTCCTCACCGGGACCGACGAGCACGGCGAGCCGGTGGCGGACGCCGCCAAGGCCCTCGGGCTCGAGCCCAGGGAGCTCGCCGACCGCAACGCCGAGCGCTTCAAGGCCCTCGCCCCGCGGCTGGAGGCCACCAACGACTTCTTCATCCGGACCTCCGACCCCGAGCACATCGCCCGCGTGCAGGACGTGCTGCAGCGCGTCTACGACAACGGCTACGTGCACAAGGGACTCTACGAGGGCTGGTACTGCCCGCGCTGCGCCGACTTCAAGGTCGACAACGAGATCGAGGAGGGCAACCGCTGCCCGATCCATCACATCGAGCTCGAGCGCCACAGCGAGGAGAACTACTTCTTCGCGCTCAGCGCCTTCCAGGAGCGCCTCGAGGCGCTCTACGCCGAGCGTCCCGACTTCGTCGCGCCGCGGGTCCGCTACAACGAGGCGCTCTCGTTCATCAAGGGCGGGCTGCAGGACATCTCGCTGTCGCGGGCCCAGCTCACCTGGGGCGTCCCGGTTCCGTGGGACGAGGGCCACGTCTTCTACGTGTGGTTCGACGCGCTGCTCAACTACTACACGGCGCTCGGCTTCGCCCGCGACGGCGAGGATCTCACCGAGCGCTTCTGGCCGGCGAGCTGCCACGTCATCGGCAAGGACATCCTGCGCTTCCACACGGTGTTCTGGCCGGCGATGCTCATGGCCGCCGACCTGCCGCTGCCCGAGCAGGTCTTCGTCCACGGCTACCTGCTCATGGACGGCGAGAAGATGAGCAAGTCGCTGGGCAACGTGCTCGACCCCTTCGAGATCATGGACCGCTTCGGCACCGACGCCCTGCGCTACTACGTGCTGCGCGACGTGACCTTCGGCGAGGACGGCTCGGTGTCGACCACCGCGTTCGAGACGCGCTACGAGACCGAGCTCGCCAACGAGCTCGGCAACCTCGCGAGCCGGACGATCGCGATGGCGATGCGCTACCGCGACGGGCGCGTGTCCGGTGGCGACGTCGACCCCGCGCTCGCCGCCGAGTTCGACGGGCTCGCCGAGCGCGTGGCGGCGATGATCGACCGCGTCGAGCTCACGCAGGCGCTGGAGGAGATCTGGCAGCGCGTCCGGCGCCTGAACCGCTACGTCCAGGAGCAGGCGCCGTGGGAGATGGCCAAGGACCCGGCGCGCGCCGACGAGCTCGACCGCGTCCTGCTCAGCCTGCTCGAGGGGCTGCGGGTCGTCACCGTCCTGCTGGCGCCGTACATGCCGGCCACCGCCGAGAAGCTGCTGGGCGCCCTGGGCGCGCCGGCGCTGGACCTGGCCGGCGCCCGCTTCGGCGCGGGCGACCTCGACACGGTCAGCGCGATCGAGCCGCTGTTCCCGAAGCACCAGTGATCGACAGCCACACGCACCTGGACTCGTGCGAACCGCCCAACGCCGAGCTCGTGGCCGCGGCCGTGCGCGAGGGCGTCACGCGGATCCTCACCGTCGGCATGGACTCCGCGTCGAACCGCAGCGCGCTGCTGGCGGCCGAGGCGTTCCCGCAGGTCCACGCGGCGATCGGGCGCCATCCCAACCACGCCGAGGGCTTCGACGACGCCGACCTGGCCGACCTGCAGGCGCTCGCGGCGCACCCGCGCTGCGCGGCCATCGGCGAGACCGGCCTCGACCACTACCGCGACTATGCGCCGCGCGCCGACCAGGAGCGCGCCTTCCACGCCCAGATCGACCTCGCCCGCGCCACGGGCAAGCCGCTGGTCATCCACACCCGCGCCGCCGAGGACGACACGCTCGCCACGCTGAAGGCTCGCGCCCACGGGCTGCAGGTCGTCATGCACTGCTTCTCGATGCCCGACCGCCTCGACGAGTGCCTGGCCGAGGGCTGGTGGATCTCGTTCGCGGGCAACGTCACCTACCCGAAGGCGACCGATCTGGCCCGGGCGGCCGAGCGCGTCCCCGACGACCGTCTGCTCGTCGAGACCGACGCGCCGTACCTGACGCCACAGCCGGTGCGCAAGCACCGCAACCAGCCGGCGTTCGTCACCCACACGGCCCGCCACCTCGCCGGCCTGCGCGGGGTCGCCTACGAGGAGCTCGAGGCCATCGTCGACCGCAACGCTGCCACGCTGCTGGGCTGGTGACCGGCGACCTGCCCAGCCAGCCCAGCCTGCGCCGGCTGCGCCAGTTCGGCGTCCGGCCCAAGCGCGACCTGGGCCAGAACTTCCTCATCGACTCCAACATCCTCGGGGTCATCGAGCGCGCGGCCGAGCTGCATCCCTCCGACGTCGTGCTCGAGATCGGCGGCGGCCTCGGCGTCCTCAGCGAGCATCTCGCGCCGCTGGCCGAGCACGTCCACGTGGTGGAGCTCGACGCCGCACTCGCGCCGGCGCTTCAGGACGCCCTGGCCCCGCACCCCAACACGACGCTGCACGTCGCCGACGCGCTCGCCCTCGACCTCGCGTCGCTGCGGCCGGCGCCGACCAAGGTCGTGGCCAACCTGCCGTACGGCATCGCAGCGACCGCGATCCTGCGCACGATCGACGAGCTGCCCGGCGTCACGCGCTGGGTGGCCATGGTCCAGCGCGAGGTCGGCGAGCGCTTCGCCGCCGCGCCCGGCACCGGCGCCTACGGCATCCCGAGCGTGCTGGCCCAGCTCGCCTGCGACGTGCGCGTGCACCGCGCGGTGTCGCGCACGGTCTTCCACCCGGTGCCCAACGTCGACTCGGTCCTCCTGGTCCTGACCCGCACGGGGCCGCCGGCGACGGACGAGGTGCGCCGGCTCGTCCAGTCGGCCTTCGCGCACCGCCGCAAGGCGCTCGCGCGGTCGCTCGCGCTCAGCCCCGGGTACGGCGGCGACGTGCGCGACCGCGCCCGCGAGGCCCTCGCCGAGCTCGGCCATCCGCTCGACGTCCGCGCCGAGCGCCTGGCGCCCGGCGACTTCGTGGCGCTGGCGGAGGCGCTGCGATGACCGGCCTGCGCGAGGCGGCGCCGGCGAAGGTCAACCTGTGCCTGTTCGTGGGGCCCACCCGTGCGGATGGCCGTCACGAGCTCGTCACCGTCTTCCAGCCGATCACGCTCGCCGACACGGTCGAGCTCGAGCCGGCCGGGCTCGGCGCGACCGGCGACGACGTCGTCGGCCCCGGGGTCACGGGCGAGAACCTCGCCGCCCTCGCGCTGCGGGCGTTTCGGGCCCGAACGAACTGGACCGGCGCGCCCGTGCGGCTGCGCATCGACAAGCGGATCCCGATCGCGGGCGGGATGGCGGGCGGCAGCGCCGACGCCGGCGCCGCCCTGCGCCTGGCCGCCCGCGCGGCCGGGATCGACGGCGACGACCTGCTGCGCGAGATCGCCGCGGGCCTGGGGGCCGACGTCCCCGCCCAGGTCCGTCCGGCCCGCTACCTGGCCACGGGCGCCGGCGAGCGCCTGGCCCCGCTCCCGCCACCGAGGTCGTACGGGATCCTCGTCCTGCCCTGCCGCGAGCGGCTCGCCACCGCCGAGGTGTACCGCGAGGCCGACCGCCAGGGCCTGGCGCGCGACGCCGACGACCTCGCCGAGCGGCTGCGCGAGGTCTCCGCGAGCGCCGCCGACCTGCCGCAGGCCCTCGTCGTCAACGATCTCGAGCCCGCCGCACGCGCGCTGTGCCCGGCCATCGACGAGGCGCTAGTGGCCGCCCGGCGGACGGGCGCGCGGCGCGCGATCGTCTGCGGCTCGGGACCGACGGTGATCGGCCTGTTCGACGACCTCGAGGCCGCGCACGGCGCGGCCGCCCTGTTGAGCGATCGCGAGCCGCGCCCGTACGTGGCCGCACCCCGGGAGGCAACGGCGTGAAGCCCGTCTGGCTCGTGTTCGCGGCTGCACTGGCGGCCTTCCTCGTCTGGCGCCGCCGCCGGCTGGAGCCGACGCTGCTGATCGGCGGCGGCCTCGTCGCGATCGGGTCGGTCGTCTACGGGCTCGGGCTCATCCACCTGCCCAACGTCGAGCACCTGCTCATCGACGTCGGCCGCCGGCTCGGCACGTGGACCTACCTGCTCGTCGGCGCCCTCGCCTTCCTCGAGACCGGCGCCTTCATCGGCCTCCTGGCGCCCGGGGAGACCGCGCTGCTGCTCGGCGGCCTCGTGGCCGGACAGGGCCAGATCCAGCTCGGGACGATGATCGCGATCGTCTGGGCCGCGGCCGTCGCCGGCGACCTGACGAGCTTCTTCCTGGGTCGCAAGCTGGGGCGGGCCTTCATCGTGCGCCACGGGGGCAAGGTCCACATCACCGAGGAGCGCCTCGAGCAGGTCGAGGCGTTCTTCGACCGCCACGGCGGCAAGGCGATCCTCATCGGGCGCTTCGTCGGCCTGGTGCGGGCGATCGCCCCGTTCCTGGCGGGATCCTCGGGCATGCCGCTGCGCCGCTTCCTGCCCTACGACGTCGTCGGCGCCGGCCTGTGGGGCTCGAGCCTGGTGGTGCTCGGCTACGTGTTCTGGCAGAGCTTCAGCCAGCTCGTCGGCTACGCCAAGAAGGGCGCCCTGGCCCTGGGGGCGGTCATCGTCCTCGTCGTCGCGATCGTGTGGGTCGTCAGGTGGGCGCGCGACGCCGACAACCGCCGCCGAGCGCGAGCGTGGATCGAGCGCCAGGGCGAGCGGCCGGCCCTGCGCCCGCTGGCCCGGATCCTGGCGCCCGTCCTGCGGACGTCGCGCGGGCCGGCGCGCTTCGTGTGGGACCGGGTCACGCCCGGCGACCTCGGCCTGGAGCTCACGACGCTCCTGGCCGTCGCGTCCGTGGGCGGGTTCGTGTTCGTCACCAACCTGATCGAGGTGTCCAGCCACCGCTTCCTGGTCGCCGACCAGCGCGTCCTGAGGCTCGCCGACCAGCTCCGTGGCGACGCGCTCGTCGACGTCGCCAGGATCGTGACCGCCCTGGGCTCGTTGCCGGTGGCCATCGGGCTGGTGGTGGTCGCCGGCGCGGTGCTCGTCCGCCGCGGCGAGCCGCGCTACGCGCTGGCGCTGGCGACCGGCCTGGCGCTGACCTTCGTGGCCGTGCACGTGACCAAGGACGCCGTCGGCCGCCCGCGGCCCTCGCAGCCGCTGGTCGACACCGACGGCGCCTCGTTCCCGTCGGGCCACGCGGCCTACGCCATCACGTGGATCGCCGTCGCCGTCGCGCTGAGCCGCGTGCTGCCCGGACCCGCGGCGCGCCTGGGCTTCGTGGTCGTGAGCGTCGCGATCGCCGCTGTGGTGGGACTGACGCGCCTCTACCTGCGAGCGCACTACCTGTCCGACGTGGTCGGTGGCTGGGGGCTGAGCGCCTTCCTGTTCGCCGTCTGCGGTGCCGTCGCGCTGATCGTCGGTCACGTGCGGAACAATGAGCGCCAGCCCGCATGAGCAACGAGTCGATCATCTACCTCGTCGCGGCCTGCAGCGGCGTCTTCGGACTGGCGGCCTACGTCGGTCTCATCGTCGTGCCCGCGTGGGGCGCCTACAGCCGCGCCTGGGAGCGCGTGGCCGCGCTGGTGCTGACGGTGTACGTGCTGGCCAGCTTCCTGCTGGTCGGCGTCGCCGGCGGCGCGGCCGTGATCTGGTTCTGGGACCGCTTCACGAGCTGAGCTCCGCCCGGCGCCCGTAGAATCCGGAGCATGGCCACCCCGGCCCACGGACCGGCGGCCGGGCTCGATTTCTCGGCGCTGGACGCCATCACCGACGCCGTCGAGGCGGGCGCCGGCCTACCCGAGGTCGTCCGCGCGGCCGCGCGGGCCCTGGACGCCAGCCTCGTCCTGACCGACCGCGCCGGCGCCGTGCTGGCGGTCGCGGCGCGCTCGCCGGCCGACGAGCGGGCGCTGCTGAGCGACGCCGACGGGGTCGAGACCTTCGACCTGCGCGTGGCCGACCTCCCCGTGGGAACCCTGCGAATGCGGGCCCGCGGCGAGCCCGGTCCGGCCCTGGTGCGGCTCGTCACCACGCTGATCGCCTCCGAGGCCGAGCGCGTGCGAGCGCCCGAGCGCGCGTCCGAGCAGGCGCTGGGCGCGTTCCTGCGCGCGGTGCTCGATCGCGACCTCTCCGGCCGCGAGGACATCCTCGCCCGCGCCGGCGAGCTCGGGATCGACCTGGTCGAGGGCGCGACGATCGTGGTCGCGCGGGCGCATCCGCACGTGCCGGCCGAGGACGGATGGCGCCAGCGCGTGCTCAGCGCGGCGGATCGGGGCGCGCGGGCCGTGGCGAGCGGGGCCGCCGCCACGCTCTCGCCTCGCGACGAGGTGCCCGGAGCCGAGGTGGTGGTGCTCGTGCCCGGCACCGACGACGCCGCCGCGGCGCGGGCGGCCGAGGCGATCCTGCGCGAGCTGCAGGGCGCGCTGCCCGGCCACACCTTCGCCCTCGGGCGCAGCCGCGCGGCGTCCGACCCGGCCGATCTGCACCGCGCGGGGGCCGAGGCGCTGCTGGCCGCCAACGTCGCCGAGGGCGACGCCGAGCGCCCGGTGCTCGCCTTCGACGAGACCGGGGCGTACCGGCTCCTGCTCAGCGCCATGAGCGAGGACCCGGCGGAGCTGCAGCGCTTCTACGCCGAGACGGTCGAGCCGCTGGTCGCCTACGACGAGCAGTACGAGACCGGCCTGGTGCAGACCGTGGAGGCGTTCCTGGAGGCCGACGGCAACGTCGCGGGCACCGCGCAGCGCCTGTTCACGCACCGCCACACGATCCGCTATCGCCTCGAGCGCGTGAAGGAGCTGTCGGGCCTCGACGTGGGCTCCACCGACGGCCGCGAGAAGCTCTCGCTCGGCCTGAAGGCGATGCGCGTGCTGGGGATCGCCCACCGCGGCGGACCGGCCACCGAGGCCGGCGCCGGGGGCGGGCGCGTCCCGCGGCGCAGCTAGCGCAACCGCCCTCGACGCCCCGGAGGGCCTGGCCGAACGTCGCAAAGTGCTAGCGCATACGCGCCAAGTTTTGCCGGCGGGCCCGGATATCCGGCCATTTAGCGGCCTTTTCTGAAATCCGGTGCGGCTTTCCAGCCGACAAGGGGGTCTAGAACGGCGGCGAGCCGCCGATACAGGCCTCATGGGTTTGGTTCGGCTGTCGCCACGTGCGCGGGCGCGTCTTGGAATGGCGTCCGGACTGCTCGTGGCGTTCGCCCTCCTGGGCGGCAGCATCTGGGCCCTCAACGCGACCGTCCTCCCCTTCAGCGACTGGCCCGTCATCCGCGGCGTCGCCGACAGCCGCCAGCGACTGCCGGACGTCCCGGCCGAGGCCGGCCCCGGCAGCTCCGCGCGCGGCGGCCGGCAGGGCGGCGGCACCAGCCTTCCGGGCAGCGGGGTTCCCCTGGCCGCCGCCCCGGCGTTCTTCGCGCCGGGCGGCGCCGGGGCTCCCGCGTTCGGCTCCGGGGGGGCCGGCACCGGGCCGGTCTCGCGCGGCACCGGCCAGCACGTCGTCTCCCAGCCCGGCGGCACCGGCCCTGCGGCGCCCACGACCCCGACTGCAACGCCCACCGCCCCCGGCGCCGCACCGGCCGCCGGCTCCGCGCCGGACACGGGCCTGCTGCCCGGCCCGATCGAGGCCGATCCCGGAGCGCCGGTGGGCACCCTCGTCCCGGTGACCGTCGGCCAGCGCGTGGGCGACCGTCCCACCTCCGACACGACGCCGACCGCCGACGTCGCGCCGCCCAGCGACCCCACCGACGTCACCGTGCCCGACGGCACGACCGTCCCGGTCGAGCCGCCCGCGCCGGTCGAGCCGCCGGCGCCCACGCCGCCGGTTCCGCCCACGCCGCCCGTGCCGCCGGTCCCGCCGGTGCCGCCCGTGCCGGTGGAGTCGCCGGCGCCCGTCGAGCCGCCCGCCGCCCCGCAAGGTCAGCCCCCGAACGATCAGGGCGTGCCCGCCACGGACGCCGCCGCCCAGCCGCCCGCCGACGAGCCCACCGAGTGCCCGGAGCAGGCGTCGGCGACGATGGCCGCTCCGCCGATCGTCGATCCGACGGCCGCGCCCGCCGCCGACCAGGCGACCCCGGCGCCCGCCACCGACGACACGCCCGAGGGCGATGACGCCCCGGACGCCGCGACCCCCGCTCCCAGCCACGCCCGTCAGCACCACCGCGACCACCGGAAGGGCCAGGGGCACGACGGCGCCGTTACCTCGACCCCCGCGTCCACCGCCGACGCGTCCACGCCGGCCGCCACGGCGCCCGCCACCACCAGCGCCCCGTCGGATCGCTCGCAGTCGAGCGCTCCGTCGCACGCCGCCCCGCCGCCCGCCGCCAAGGGCCCCGCGCCCGCCGCGCAGCCGGCGGCGCCCGCGCCCGCTCCGGCTGCCGCGCCGATCGCCGGCGCCGACGAGCCCGTCACCGGTACGCCCGACGCGCTGCCCGCCGGCCCCGACGGCTCCTAGTCGCCCGCGGACGTACGATCCGCCGCCATGCGGATCGGGATCATCACCGGCTCGGGGACCTACGCGCTCCCGGGCCTCGAGGCCGGGGCGCCGGAGCCCGTCCCCACGCCCTTCGGCGAGGCCCTGGTCACCGCCGGACGCTTCGCGGGCGCCGACGTGCTGCCCGTCGCGCGCCACGGCGAGGGCCACCGGCGGCTGAGCAGCGCGGTCACCCACCAGGCCAACCTCTGGGCGCTGCGCGAGCGCGGCGCCGGGGCCATCCTCGCCGCCACCGTCTGCGGCGCGCTCGACCCCGACCTGCCGCTGGGCTCGCTGCTCGTCTTCGACGACCTGCACTTCCCCGTCAACCGCCTGCCCGACGGCTCGCTGTGCACGCTGCACACCGAGCCCGGCGCCCCGGGGCGCGGACACTGGATCTTCGACCTGCCGTTCAGCCAGCCGCTGCGCCGCGCGCTGCTGGAGGGCGCCGCCGAGGCGGGGCTGCAGGCCCGCGACGGCGGCTGCTACGGCCACGTCGACGGCCCGCGCTTCAACACCCGCACCGAGATCCGCGCGCTGATGCACGCCGGCGTGACCGCGGTCTCGCAGACCGCCGGGCCCGAGACCGTGCTCGCCGGCGAGGCGAACGTCCCCTACGCGCTGCTGGGCTACGCGACCGACTACGCCAACGGCGTCAAGCCCGACGAGCCCACGCCCGTCGAGGAGCTCATCCGGCTCGTGGGCGCGAGCACGCAGGCGTTCGGACGCGTGCTGGGCGCCGCGGTGCCGCGGGCGGCCGCCGCCACGCTCGAGCCGGTGGGGACCCATTTCTCCTGGGACTGAGGCCGGCGCGGTGGCCGCGGTCGTCGTCGGCACGCTCGCCGCGCCGCACGACCCCGAGCTCGACCGCGTGCTCGGAGCGGGCGCGGCGCAGCGGCTGCGCGGCGAGATGGCGGCCCGCGCGCGGCGCTGGGCGGCCGCCGCGGCGCCCGGCCGCGCCTTCGAGGCGACGACCCTCGGCGCCGCCGAGGCGGCCCTCGCCGGCCACGAGGGCCCAGTGCTGCTGGCGGCGCCGGACGTGCCGGGACTCGACCACCGGGTGGTGCGCGACGCGCTCGACGACCTCGCCGCCGGCTGCGACGTGGTCATCGGCGCGGCCCACGACGCGCGGCCGTACCTCATCGCCGTCCCGCGGCCGAACCCGGAGCTGCTGGAGCTCGTCGACGCGTCGTTCGGGAGCGGCGTGCTCGCCGCCGCCGCCGAGCGCGGCCTCGTCCTGGGGATCCTGCGCAGCGAGCGGCGGCTGGCCAGCCCGGCCGACGCCCGGGCGCTCGCGCTCGACCCGCAGGCTCCGGCCGACCTGATCGCGCTCGTGCGCGACGGTTTGGACGGGCCGCCACGTCGGTAGGCCGCAGAGCATGGAATTCGAGCGTGACCAGGAAGACGCCGCGGCACGCGAGGCCGCGGAGATCGGCGGCGAGGCCTACGACCGCGAGCCCGGCGAGGAGGGCGACCCGGTGGCCTACGTCGAGGTCGACTCGCGCCCTGCCGGCCAGACCGACGAGTCGTGGCGCCCGGTCGAGGAGGCCGGCGGCGGCGAGGCCGAGGGATTCGAGCAGGCCGAGGCCGAGCTCGTCGAGCGCGCCGAGAACCCGCACGGCCCGTCGCCGATGGCCGACGCGGAGGGCGTGGTCGAGGACCCCGCGGCGCTGGACTCCGAGTACGGGGAGGCCGACGGCGAGTGGACGGCGGAGGACGATCCCTCCGAGAGCGATCGCTAGGCGCAGTTACGCTTCGCGGGCTCCCTGGGGAGTCGTCTAATGGCAAGACTCGGGCCTTTGGAGCCCGCTATCCCGGTTCGAGTCCGGGCTCCCCAGTCGCACCCTTGCGGGCCGGCGACGGGCGGAGTCGGTCGTCGGCCTCCTCCCGCCTAGAGTTCAGCCATGGCCGAACGGGACGCCGCCAGCGCGCGCGCTCAGCAGCGCACGGCGCTGATCAGCGTCGGCGCGGCCGTCTTCCTGGTCGCCGTGAAGCTCGTGACGGGTCTCGTCACGGGCTCGCTGGGCCTCGTCGCCGAGGCCGCGCACTCGGGCACCGACTTCGTGGCCGCGCTGCTGACGCTCGCCGCCATCCGGGTGGCGGTGCGTCCCGCCGACGAGCGCCACCACTACGGCCACGGCAAGGCCGAGCACCTCGCGGCGCTGGCCGAGAGCACGTTCCTGATGCTGGTGTCGGCGTTCCTGGGCTACCAGGCGCTCGACCGCCTCACCGCCGGCAGCGTGCATCACGTCCAGACCACGTGGTGGGCCTTCGCGGTCATGGCGGTGATCATCGGGGTCGACGCGGCGCGAGCTCGGAGCAGCCTGCGGGCCTCGCGGCGCTACGGATCGGCGGCGCTGGCGTCCAACGCGCTGCACTTCGCATCGGACCTCGCCGGCTCGGTGGCGGTGCTCGTCGGGCTCGTGTTCGCGGCCGCGGGCGAGCCGCGGGCGGACGCGATCGCCGCGCTGCTCGTCGCCGTGCTCGTGCTGTTCGCCGCCGCCCGGCTGGCGCGGGACTCGATCCAGGTGCTCATGGACCGCGCCTCGGCCGAGGCCGACCAGGCCATCAGCCGCGCGTTCGCGCGCCTCAGCGAGCCCGTCGACGTCCGCCGGGTGCGCGTGCGTCACGCCGGCGGGCGCACGTTCGTCGACCTGGTCGTCGCCGTCCGGCCCGACGCGGCGCTGACCCAGGCCCACACCGTCGCCGACGCGATCGAGGACGCCGTCCAGGCCGAGCTGCCCGACGCCGACGTGCTCGTC
>JAXDHQ010000289.1:0-11038 GCA_034664395.1 Solirubrobacteraceae bacterium
CCGAGCAGGCGGACGATGCCGAAGAAGCCGGGATCGCCGGAGGCGAGCACGCACGCCGGCCCGTCGGCGGCCGCGAGCTCGTCGACCGCGGCGCGCGGCTGCGCGCCGACGACCACGCGGCGGGCGCCGGGCGGCGCGAGCGCGTCGAGCACCGCGGCCCCGCCGGCGACGACGCGCGCGCCGGCGAGCAGCGCCTCGGTGCCGGGCGGCACGCGCCCGCCGTGGACGCCGAGCACCGCGATCGCGGTCACGCCAGCCCCTCCAGGCGCAGGCGCTCGCGCGCGCCGGGCGACGCTCCGACGAGGGCTGCGCCCTCGAAGTCGACCATCGCGACGTCGACCGCCAGCGCCCCGGCGATGTAGCTGGCCAGGTTGCCCGCCACCTTCGCGCACAGCAGGTCGGGCGCACCGGCGACGCCGGCGGCCTCCCAGAGCTCGTAGGCGTGGCGCGCGCTGTTGGCGACCGCGACCGCGGCCGCGACCGTCTCGTCGCCGCCCGCCTCGCGCGTGAGCTCGGCCAGGAAGGAGGTGTCGATGCGCGAGCGCGTCCAGTGGGTCATCAGCACCCCGGCTCCGAGCTTGGACAGCTTGCCCGCCATGCCGACGAACACGCAGCGTTCGAAGCCCAGCGAGCGCGCGCGCTTGAGCGCGTAGCCGGTGAAGTCGCCGACCTCGACGAAGCAGACCTCGGGCAGCTCGGGCAGCATCCGCCGCGCCGCCTTCTCGCTGCGCCCGCCGGTGGTGAGCACGACCGTGCGCTCGCCCTGGGCGTCCATGACGTCGATCGCCTGCCCCACGCTGGCCCGCCACGCCGCCGTCGAGAACGGGCGGACGATGCCGGTCGTCCCGAGGATCGAGATGCCGCCGACGATGCCGAGCCGCGGGTTGGACGTGCGCCGCGCCATCTTCTCGCCGCCGGGCACGCTGATCTCGACCACGACGCCGACGGCCTCGAGGTCGAGCGCCTCGGCCACCGCCGCCTCGATCTGGCGGCGCGGGCCGGCGTTGATGGCGGGGCCGCCGACGTCGAGGCCCAGGCCCGGGCGCGTGACCGTGCCCACGCCCTCGCCGCCGCGCAGCTCCAGTCCGGGCGCCTCGCGCAGCTCCACCCGCGCGGTGAGGTGCGCGCCGTGGGTGACGTCGGGGTCGTCGCCGGCGTCCTTGACCACGACGGCGACCGCGGCCTCGCCGTCGCGCTCGCAGCGCTCCAGCGCGAAGCGCGGGCGCTCCTCGCCCTTGGCCAGCGGCACGTCGACGTCGGCGGGCGGGTCGCCGTCGCGCAGGAGCAGGCACGCGGCCTTGGCCGCCGCCGCCGAGCACGTGCCGGTGGTCCAGCCGCGGCGCAGCTTGCCGGTCGCGACGCGGCGAGCGCTGGCGGGGAGGTTGGGCTCGCGCAGCTCGCGCTCGGTCACGGCGCCGCCTCGCGGGAGCGGTAGCGGTCGGGGCGTCCGAGCGGCCGGTAGCGATGGCCGTAGCCGGGGTCGTACACGTGCGAGCGGCCCGCGTCGTCGACCGCCCCCAGCGCCGGCCCGACGATGACCAGCGCCTGGGTCGTGATCCGCGCCTCGCGGATCCGTGCCGCGAGCTCGACCAGGGGGCAGCGCACGACGAGCTCGTCGGGCCAGCTCGCCCGGTAGACGATCGCGCACGGCGTCTCGGGCGCGTAGCCGCCGGCGAGCAGGTCGGCCTGCAGCTCGCGCGGCCGGCGCACGGAGAGGAACAGGACGAGCGTCGTGCCGTGCGAGGCCAGGGCGACGAGGTCCTCGTTGGGCGGCATCGTCGTGCGCGTCGGGCGGCGGGTGAGGACGAGCGTCTGCGAGATGTCGGGGACGGTCAGCTCCTGGCCCAGGGCCGCCGCGGCGGCGGCCATCGAGCTGACCCCGGGAACGAGCTCGAAGGTCAGCCCCAGGCGCCGGCACGCCTCGATCTGCTCGTGCAGCGCGCCGTAGAGCGACGGGTCGCCGGAGTGCACGCGCGCGACGCGCAGCCCCTCGGCCGCGGCGCGCGCGTAGACCGCCACGACGTCCTCGAGCGTGCGGTCGTCCGAGGCGATGACCTCTGCTCCCTCGCGCACGTGGGCGAGGATGCGCTCGTCGACCAGGCTGCGCGCCCACACGACGACGTCGGCCTCGCCGAGCACGCGCACCGCGCGCAGCGTGAGCAGGTCGGGCGCGCCCGGGCCGGCGCCGACGAACCAGACGTGGCCGCTCACGCCGCGGCCTCCTGGCGCCGGCGCACGCGCACGAGGCCGGGCCGCACGCCGAGCAGCGCGCGGACGATGAGCCCGGTGACCACGCCCTCGATCGCCCCGACGACGGCGTACGTCCCGAGCACCGTGACCGACACGGTTCCGAGGTGGATCGCACGCGCCGAGCCGAGCGCGAACTCGCCCACGAAGCACAGCGATGCGAGCACGACGATGGCGAAGGCCGCCAGCCCGCAGGCGACCGGCAGCGGCAGCAGCCGCCGCAGCAGGAGGATCAGCGGGTAGCCGACGAACGCCGGCAGCAGCGCCAGGTTGAAGACGTCGAGGCCCATCGTCGTGATGCCCCCGTCGCCGAACGCCAGCGCCTGGATGGCCGTGACCACCGCGATCGTGATCGCCCCGAGCCACGGCCCGAGCAGGGCGACCGCCAGCGTCCCGCCGAGCAGATGCCCCTCGGTGCCGACGGTGAGCGGGAACATCGGCGCGTCGCCGACGAGGAAGAACGCGGCGGCCAGGCCGGCGACGGGCAGGTCGTGCTCGCGCGCCTCGGCCGTGGCGCGGCGCACGCAGTAGGCGAGGCCGGCGCCGCCGGCGACCGTGCCGGCGAGCGCGGCCTGGCCGGTGAGGAAGCCGTCAGGGATGTGCATGCACGGCCTCCGCGGGCGTCGTGAGGTCCAGGGCGGCGACCGCGCCGACCACGAACGTGACCGGCGGCGGGAGCGGCGGCGGCAGCTCGGCCAGCGTGCCGCGCTCGACGCGCTGGCTCGGGCGCGAGCCGGCGCTGATCGCCGCGATCGGCGTGTCGGGCGCCAGGCCGCCGGCCCGCAGCCGCGCGGCGATCCGCCGGATGCGCCCGCGGCCGGTGAGGATGACGAGCGTCCCGCCCACGCGCGCGATCGCCTCCCAGTCCGGCGGCGCGCCGTGCTCGGGGTCGTCGTTGCCGTCGACGACGGTCACGGTGACGCTGAGCTGGCGCAGCATGAGCGGGATGCCGGCGGCGGCGGGGGCGGCGAGCGCCGACGAGACGCCGGGCGTGACGCGCACGGCGACGCCCGCGGCCGCGAGCGCGCGCGCCTCCTCCCCGCCCCGCGACGCCACGAACGGGTCGCCGCTCTTGAGCCTGACGACGGCGCCGTGGCTGCGGCCGAGCTCGACGAGGAGCGCATTGACCTCGTCCTGGGCCAGCGCGCGGCGGCCGGGCGCGAGCCCGACGAGGTGGCGCTCGGCGCTCGGACGGGCGAGGGCGACGACCTCGTCGAGCGACGGGCGGTCGTACACGACGGCGTCGGCGCCGGCGAGGGCCTCGAGCGCGGCGCGGGTCAGCAGCGCGGGGTCGCCGGGCCCGGCGCCGACGAGGTGCACGGTCACGACGCCACCCCGGCGCCGGCGCGCTCGGCCATCAGCCACGGGCCGGCCTGGACGGCCGTCTCGCCGGCCACGACCAGCACCGTGCGCATGGTCACCCGCTCGGGATCCAGCGCCGCGAGCGTCGAGCGCTCGACGCGCTGACCGGCGCGCGCGGCGTCGGTGACGACCCCGACGGCCGTGTCGGGCGGCCGGTGCTCGCGCAGCAGCTCGAGCACGCGATGGAGCTGCCACGTCCGCTCGCGCGAGCGCGGGTTGTAGAGGCACAGCGCGATGCCGGCGCCCGCCACGGCGACCAGGCGGCGCTCGACCCGCTCCCACGGCAGGTGCAGGTCCGACAGCGAGAGCACGGCGAAGTCGTCGGCCAGCGGCGCGCCGAGCAGCGCGCCCGCGGCCAGCGCCGCGGTGAGCCCGGGCACGACGTGGACGTCCGGCCGCGCGTCCTGCGCCAGCGCCGCCGCGCGCGCCAGCGTCCGCGCCGCCATGCCGTAGACCCCGGCGTCGCCGGAGGAGACGAGCGCCACCCGGGCGCCGGCGGCCGCGCGGGCCAGCGCCTCGTCGGCGCGTGCGCCCTCCTCCCCCATCGTCCCGCGCACGACCTCGTGGCCGGGGCCGAGCAGGTCGGCGCACTGGTCGACGTAGGGCCCGTAGCCGACGACGACCTGCGCGCCGCGCACGGCCTCGATCGCCGCCAGGGTGCGGTGCTCGGCGGCTCCCGGGCCCAGCCCGACGATGTCCAGGCGCCCGGTCATGCCGCGAGCGGGTTGAAGCCGGCGGGCAGCTCGAGGCGGTGCGCGCGCATGAAGCCCTCGTCGGCGAGGAGCTCGCGCGTCGGCCCGTCGGCGGCCACGACGCCGTTGTCGAGGATGACCGCGCGCGGGCACAGCTCGAGCGCGTAGGGCAGGTCGTGGGTCACGACCAGCGTGGTCAGCGCCAGCGACGCGAGCACGTCGACCAGCTCGCGCCGGGCCGCCGGGTCGAGGTGCGACGACGGCTCGTCGAGCACGATCACGTCCGGGCGCATCGCCAGCACGCCCGCGACCGCCGCCCGCCGGCGCTGGCCGGCCGACACCGCGTGCGGCGGGCGGTCGGCCAGGTCGGCCAGCCGCACCGCGTCGAGGGCCTCGCGCACGCGCTCGCGCAGCGCGTCGCCGCGCAGGCCGAGGTTGGCCGGCCCGAACGCGACGTCGGCCTCGATCGTCGGCATGAAGAGCTGGTCGTCGGCGTCCTGGAAGACCACGCCCACCTTCGTGCGCAGCTCGCGCCGCGTCGCCGGGCCGAGCGCGACGCCGCCGACGCGGACCTCGCCGTTCCCGCCTTCCAGCATCCCGTTGAGGTGCAGCAGCAGCGTGGTCTTGCCCGCGCCGTTGGGCCCGAGGATCGCCACGCGCTCGCCGACCGCGACGCTGAGGTCGACGCCCGCGAGCGCCGGCGTCCCGTCGGGATAGGCGTAGCGCAGGCCGCGGACCTCCAGGGCCGGCGGCAGCGCCGGGTCGGGCGCGGGCACGCGGGCCGGGCGCAGCCCCGCGCGGCGCGGCGCCACCGGCGGCGCCGGCGCCGGCGCCCGGGTGGCGCGCCGCGCGCGCCGGCCCGCGCGGGCCGGCCCGTCGCCGTGCGGCGTGAGCGAGATCGGCGTCCCGACCTTGTCCTCGTAGCCCGGCAGGCGCACGCGATAGGTGCACAGGTCGCAGTTCATGCGCACGTCGCCGTGCAGCGCCTCGCGGTAGCGCTCGAGCACCACGCGCGCGAGCCGGCGGTCGGGCCCGAGGTGCGCCCCGCCGCGGACGTCGACCCCCGGGTGGTCGGCGGCCCACTCCGCGGCGCGCGCGTAGACGCGCGGCAGCAGCACGCCGGCGAAGAGCAGGAACGGGACGACGGCGATCGTCCGCGCGCCCAGGCGCCGGCAGCGCTCGAGCGCGCCCGCGACGTCGGGCTGGGCCACCCCGGCGAACGCGGGCTCGACCGCCGGCAGGCCGCGGCCGTCGGCCAGCAGGCGCGCGACCTTGTACAGGTCGGAGGTGGCGTCGGGGTCGCTCGACCCGCGCCCGACGAGCACGACGGCGGACTCCGCCGGGTCGGCGTCGACGAGCGCGTCGCGGATGCGCTCCTCGGCGATGTCGAGCACGATCGGGTCGATCCCGAGGTCGCGCCCCATCCGAAAGTCGACGCCGGGATGGCGCGCCCGGGCCCGCGCGAGCGCGGCGGGGCCGTCGTTCTTGAGGTGGCCGGCCGCCAGCAGGACGAGCGGCACCGACACCACCTGGCGCGCCCCGCCGGCGACGAGGCGGTCGAGCGCCTCGTCGACCAGCGGCTCGGCCAGCTCGATGAAGCCGAAGTCGGCCGGCAGCGCGCCGGCGGCGTCGCGCACCGCGTCGGCCAGCGCCCAGAACTCCTCCACGCCGTCGGCGTCGCGGCTGCCGTGGCCGACGACGAGCAGCGCCGGGGGCGCGGCGACCGTCGTGCTCATCGCAGCCCTCCGGCCGCGACCGCGCTGGCGGCGACCGCCGGCAGGACGGCGGTCAGCGCGGCGACCCACGCGCCGACCGTGGCCGGCGGCGCCAGCGCGAGCACGGGCAGGCGACCGTCGAACCCGCGCGCGAGCATCGCGATGTGGACGCGCTCGCCGCGCGCCAGCGACCGCGCGGCCAGACCGCCGGCGCCGCGCGCCGTCGCGCGCGCCTGCCACAGCCAGCGCGGGTCGTCGCCCCGGGCGATGCGCGCGCGCCGCGCGCGGCCCAGGTCGTCGAGGACGAGCTGCAGGTAGCGGATGGCCAGCGCGGCGACGCCGGTCAGCAGCGCCGGCACGCGCAGGCGGCCGAGGCCGGCGACGATCGCCGCGAGCGGCGTGGTGGCGCCGAGCACCCCGGTCGCCAGCACGGCGAGCGTCGCCTTGGCGACGATCTCGCCCGCCGCGGAGAGCCCCTCGTGCGCGAGCCCGACGCCGAGCACGTGCACGCGCGGCCCGTGGGCGGCGAACGGCAGCACGACGACGAACGCGACGAACGGCACCTCGATCGCCAGCCGGCGCGCCAGCAGCGACAGCGGCGCGCGCGCCCAGGCGGCGAGCGCGGCGAGCAGCGCGAGGTCGACCGCGTAGGGCCACGCGACGCCGCGCGGCACGAGCGCGACCGAGATCACGAACGCGAGCGTGGCCGCGACCTTGGCCTCGGGGGCCAGGCGATGCAGCGCCGTCTGCACCGGCGCCGCCGGCGCCATGTGCGCGACGGTCACAGCTTCTCCCCCCGCTCGCCCCGCCGCGCCGCGGGGACGATCACCGTCGACATGTACGGGCCGGGGCCGGCGGAGCGCGCCGCCGCCGGCGTGACGGCCTCGTCGGCGAGGCCGAGCTGCTCGCCGTAGACGGCGTCGCCGAGGCGCCCGGCGTCGCGGACCGCGTCGAGCACGCGCGGCAGGTGCCGCCCGCCCTTGTAGACGACGACCGTGCCGCCGCGCGCCAGCGCCTCGCGCAGCGCGTCCTCGCCCGCGGTGAACGGCATGAGCACGACCGGCTCGGCGCCCTCGGCCAGGACCGTCCCCGTGCGCGCGGCCAGGTCCTGCATCGCGGTGATGCCGGGGACGGTGCGGACCTCGACGTCGGGGTGCAGCCGCCGCACGGTGTGGACGACGTAGGTGAACGTCGAGTACAGGCTCGGGTCGCCGATCGTGGCGAACGCGGCCGTCCCGCCGGGCGCGACCACGGCGCCGATCGCCGCGCCCGCGCGGTCCCAGTTGCCCGCCCGCGCGGCCTCGTCGCCCATCGCGAACGTCAGGCGCTCGATCCGCTGCGCCGGCACGTGCGCGGCGACGATGCGCTCGGCCCGGCCGGCGGCGCCGGTCTGCGGGACGAACACGCGGTCTGCGCCCTGCAGCTCGCGGATGGCCTTGAGCGTCAGGTGCTCCGGATCGCCGGGGCCGACCCCGACGCCGACGAGCGCGCCGCTCACGCGACCGCCTCACGCGCGGCGCCGGCGGCGGCGACGAGGCGGCCGGCGACCGCGGGCGTCGCCGCCCAGTGGGTGTGCAGGTAGGAGGCGTGCACGGCGCCGGCGACGAACCCCTCGGCGCGCTCGGTCCCGCGGGCGCGCAGCGTCCACGCCGGGAGCTCGCCGGCCGCGGGCTCGACGACCGAGTAGTGGAACTCGTGGCCGCGGACGGCCGTGCCCGCCGGCCACGCCGGATGCCCGCCTTCGCTCATCGCCTCGCGGTAGCCGAGCGTCAGGCGATCGGCCATGCGCGCGGTCGCCGGCACCACGTCGCACATCGGCCGGCCGTCGAGCTCGCGCGCGAGGTAGAGCAGGCCGCCGCACTCGGCCAGGACGGGCCGGCCGGCGCGCGCGAACGCGGCCACCTCGGCGCGCAGCGCCCAGTTGGCCGACAGCTCCTCGCCGTAGACCTCGGGGAAGCCGCCGGCCAGGACGAGCGCGCCGGCGCGCGGCGGCAGCTCCTCGTCGCGCAGCGGATCGACGTCGACGAGCTCGGCGCCGGCCGCCTCCAGCAGCTCGAGGTTCTCGCGGTAGTGGAACGAGAACGCGGGGCCTGCGGCCACCGCCACGCGGACCGGCGCGTCGGGCGGCGCACCGGGGTCCGGGGTCCACGCGGGGCCGGCGACCGACGGCGCCGCGCGGGCGAGCGCGACGAGCGCGTCGAGGTCGCACGCCGCCGCGACGGCGGCGCCGAGCCGGTCGATCGCGGCCACGGCCTGGGCCTCGCGCTCGACCGCCGGCACCAGGCCGAGATGGCGCTCGGGCGTGCTCAGGCCGTCCTCGCGCGCCAGCGCGCCCAGCACCGGGATCCCCAGCGGCGCCAGCGCCTCGCGCAAGAGGTCGGCGTGGGCCGCGCTGCCCACGCGGTTGAGGACGACGCCGGCCACGTCGACGTCGGGGTCGAACGTCGCGTAGCCGTGGACGATCGCCGCCACCGAGCGCGCCATCGCCGCCGCGTCGACGACGAGCACGACCGGCGCCCGCAGCAGCTTGGCGACGTGCGCGGTCGAGGCGAGCTCGCCGCGCCCGGACGCGCCGTCGTAGAGCCCCATGACGCCCTCGATCACCGCCACGTCGGCGCCGGCGGCGCCGTGACGGAACAGCGGCGCGATCAGCTCGGGGCCCGACAGGAACGCGTCGAGGTTGCGCCCGGGGCGGCCGCTGGCCAGGGCGTGGTAGCTGGGATCGATGAAGTCGGGGCCGACCTTGAAGGGCGCCACGCGCAGGCCGCGCGCGCGCAGCGCGGCGAGCAGCCCGGTGGCGATCGTCGTCTTGCCCGCGCCCGAGCTCGTCCCCGCGATCACCAGGCGCGCGGTCACGCGGCCACCGCCAGCGAGGCGAGCAGGTCCGCCGCGGCCACGGCGCGCACGCCGGCGGCGGCGCGCTCGGTCATCCGCGCCGGGCCGCCGGCGGCCACGCCCGAGCCCCAGCGCAGCGCCGGGACCGGCGCGGCGTCGTGGCGCCCGGTCGCCGGGTCGGTGCCGTGGTCGGGGCAGACGGCGAGGACGCCGCCGGCCGCCAGCACCGCCTCGCGCAGCGGCCCGAGCAGCTCGGCGTCGAGGCGCTCGAGCGCCGCGATCACCGCGCCCGGATCGCGGCGGTGGGCCGCCTCGTCGGGGGCGCCGACGTGGACGACGACGCGCGGCGCGCCGTCCCGGATCGCGGCGACGGCGGCGCGCGCCTTGGCCGCCAGGTCGGTGTCGACGTCGCCGGTCGCCCCAGCCGGGACGACGATGTCGGCGCCGAGCAGCGCGCCGCAGCCGGCGGCGGCGCCGCGCGCGCACACGAGCGTGGTGGCCGCGGGCAGCGGTCCCGCGGGCGCGACGCCGTCGTCCCACACGCGCAGGCGCAGGCCGAGCACGTCGCGGTCGCCCGGGCGGCGCCCGGCGAGCAGCACGAGCCGGTGGCCGCCGGTGGCGACGGCCGGCATCGGCAGGCGCGCCGCCACCGCGCGGGCGTCCGGCTCGCAGGCGCGCGTGCCGTCGGCGCGCACGACGTCGGCGCGCCACGCGACCAGCCCGGCGGGCACCTCGACGCCGTGCGCCGCGGCGTCTACGCGACCGCGGCCCACCGGCGCGCGCGGGGCGCTCCCCAGCAGCGCCGGCACGCCGGTCTCCGACCCGGGCGCCAGGCCCGCCGGCGTCGTCACGACGCGCACCACCTCGCCCTCCGCCGCCAGCGCGTCGAGCACCGGCGTGCGCGCCGCCTCCAGGGCGGTCGGCCCGCCGCGCGGCGGCTGCGCCGCGCCGTCGGGGATGACGAGCACGCTCACCACTCGATCCCCTGCTGGGCGCGCACGCCCTGGTCCATCGGGTGCTTGACCTTGACGACCTCGCTGACGAGGTCGGCGGCCGCGACGAGCGCCGGCGACGCGTAGCGCCCGGTGACCACGACGTGCTGGAAGCCCGGCCGGCCGCGCAGCGTCGCGACCACGTCGTCCTCGTCGAGCCAGCCGTACTTGATCGGGTAGGTGAGCTCGTCGAGGAGCAGGAACTCGTAGCGCTCGGCGGCGATGCGCCGCTTGACCTCGGCCCAGCCCTCGCGGGCGCGGTCGGCCGACTCGTCGAGGTCGCGGCTGATCCAGGTCCAGCCGTCGCCCATCTTCTCCCAGTCGATGCCGCCGAGCTCGCGCGCGGCCCGGTGCTCGCCGACCTTCCACTTGCCCGACTTGACGAACTGGAAGACGCCGCAGCGGTAGCCGCGCGCCCACGAGCGCAGCAGCATCCCGAACGCGCTCGTGGACTTGCCCTTGCCCTCGCCGGTGACGACGACGAGCAGCGGCCGGTCGCGCGGCTTGCGGCGCCTGGGCTCGGCGCTGCCGGCGTCGTCGGGGGTGTGCGGGACGTCGACGGCGCCGCTCATGCGGCCCTCCTCGCGGGGTCGGGGTCCAGGGCGTCGAGCGGCAGCAGGCGCGCACCCGCGGCGGTGGCGATCGCGGCGGCGAGCCCGAAGCGCACGCGCCCGCGCTCGCCGTCGAAGACGACGACGCCGTCGGCGCGGCGGGCGAGGCGCTCCGCGGCCCGCAGGGCGGCGTCGCGGCCGGCCGGGCCGCCGCTGGCGCGCCCGTCGGTTACGACGAGCGCCAGCGAGCGCCGGTCGGGGTCGCGACGGCGCTCGGCGGCGATCAGCAGCGCGGCGCGGTCCAGGCCGGCCGCGAGCGGCGTGCCGCCGCCGGCGGGCAGCGCGGCGAGCAGCGCCGCCGCGCGCTCGACGCTCGCCGTCGGGGGCAGCGCGACCTCGGCGCCGTCGCCGCGGAAGGTCACGAGCGCGACGCGGTCGCGGCGCTGGTAGGCGTCGACGAGCAGCCCGAGGACCGCGCCCTTCACCGTCGCCATCCGCCGGCGCGCGCCCATCGAGCCGCTGGCGTCGACGCAGAAGACGACGAGGTTGCCCTCGCGCCCGGCGCGGGCGTGCTCGTGCAGGTCGGCCGTCGCCAGGGCCGGGCCGCCGATCAGCGCGCGCCGGCGCGCGGCGGCGCGCACGGT
>JAXDHQ010000290.1:0-14703 GCA_034664395.1 Solirubrobacteraceae bacterium
CGATGTAGACGACCGCCCCGGCGATGAGCAGCGACGGGCGCACGGCGGCGGCGCGCTCCGCGATGAGCTGGAACGCGTCGGCGGCGGTGCGGGCGATGGACTCGATGCGGTCGAGCACGATCTCTCCGACGTCCTCAGCGCCGGGCGGGCCCGGGCGCTTCGAGCAGTGGTGGGACGCGGATGGACATCATCACTCAGAAGATCGGCGCGTGCGCCCGGTCGCGTTAGCATCGAGCGCGATGGAGGTCGCCGTTCCGCTCACCTCGCTGTCGCACGGCGCCGGCTGCGGCTGCAAGCTGCCCGCCGCAGCGCTGCTGCCGATCGTGCGCGGGTTGCCGCCGGCCACGGCGCCCGAGCTCATGGTCGGCTCGGCGACGGGCGACGACGCCGCCGTCTGGCGGATCTCCGACGACCTGGCGCTCGTGCAGACGGTCGACTTCTTCACGCCCGTGGTCGACGACCCCTACGACTTCGGGCGGATCGCCGCCGCGAACGCCCTCTCGGACGTCTACGCGATGGGCGGCCGGCCGCTGACGGCGCTGAACCTGGTGGCGTGGCCGCTGGAGCGCCTGGGGCCCGACGCGCTGGGCGAGGTCCTGCGCGGCGGGATGGACGTGGTGCGCGCGGCCGGCGCCGAGGTCGTCGGCGGCCACTCGATCGACGACCCCGAGCCCAAGTACGGGCTCGCGGTCACGGGCGCCGTGCACCCCGACGCGGTCGTCACCAACGCGGGCGGGCGCGCCGGCGACGCGCTCGTCCTCACCAAGCCGCTGGGCGTGGGCGCCGCCGTCACGGCGCGCAAGCGCGGGACGGCCGACGACGCGCTGCTCGCGCGCGCGGTCGAGACGATGACGGCGCTCAACGCGGAGGCGAGCGCGGCGGCGGTCGCCTCCGGCGCCTCGGCGATGACCGACGTCACCGGCTTCGGGCTGCTCGGCCACCTCCACGGGCTGGCGCGCGAGAGCGGGCTGGCCGCCGAGCTGCGCGCCGACGCGGTGCCGGCGCTCGAGGGCATCGAGGCGCTGCTCGCCGACGACGGCGCGGTGTCGGGCGGCAGCGCCCGCAACCGCGAGTACGCCGATGCCTTCGCGACGTTCGCGCCCGGCGTCGCCGCGTGGCGCGCGCGGCTCGTGTGCGACGCGACCACCTCCGGCGGCCTGCTCGGCGCCGTCGACCCCGCGCGCGGCGGCGCGGTTCCCGGCGCCGTCGTCGGGCGGCTCGTCGCCGGCGAGCCGGGCGCGATCGCCGTCTCGTAGCCGCTGGCTAGCATCCGCCGCGGAGCGGCCCGGGGCCGGTGCCCCGACCGGCCTTCAAAGCCGGGGGAGCCGTGGTACACGGCTGGAAGGTTCGACTCCTTCGCCGCTCCGTGGCAACGAGGTAGCAGAAGTGCTACCTTCGCGACGTGACGACGATCCCGCAAAAGGAGCTGCGCAACAACGTCGGCGACGTGCTGCGCCGCGCCGAGGCCGGCGAGGAGTTCACGGTGACGGTCGCCGGGCGGCCGGTGGCGCGCCTCGGGCCGGCGAAGCCGCGCCAGTGGGTCGCCGGTCCTCAGCTGCAGCAGGTCTGGGAGACGCCGGCGCCCGCGACGCTGGCCGAGGACCTCGAACGGCTGCCCGCGGAGCTGTCGGACCCGTTCGGGGCATGAGGGCCGTCCTCGACACCTCGGTGCTCATCGGCGCCGAGAGTCCCGGGGAGCTCGAGGGCGCGATCAGCGCCGCGTCCCTGGCCGAGCTGCACTTCGGCGTGCTGGTGGCGGGCGACGACGACGAGCGCGCGCGCCGCGTCCAGCGGCTGGGCGTGATCGAGGCGACCTTCGACCCACTGCCGATCGACGCCGACGTGGCCCGCGAATGGGGGCGGCTGGCGGCCGCCGTAGCCGGTCGCGGCGGTCGTCCGCGTCGCCGCGCGGTCGACCTGGCGATCGTCGCCACCGCGAACGTCCACCGGGTTCCGCTGCTGACGGACAACGTCCGCGACTTCCGCGTCATCGAGGACCTCGTCGACGTCCGCCGGCCGTCCTGACCTCCTTACGCCCACCTGACGCCCGCGCCGCGAGGATCGCGCCATGACCGACGACGACGGGATCCCGGCGCTCAGCCGTCGCGGCTTCCTCAGCGGGTCGGCGGCCGCGTCGATGGCCGTCGTCCTGGGCGCGTGCGGCGGCGGCGGCGCGACGGCGACCGCGACCGCCACCCGGCGGCTGGCGGCCACGCCGTCCTGCGACGACGGCGACGAGCACCCGACCGACGCCCAGACCGAGGGGCCGTTCTTCGAGCCGGGCAGCCCGCGCCGGCGCAACCTCGTCGCCGCCGGCTTTGGCGGCGTGCCGCTCGCGGTCACCGGCCTGGTGGTCGACACGCGCTGCCGGCCGATCGCGGGCGCGCTGCTGGACTTCTGGCAGGCCGACGCCGCCGGGCACTACGACAACGCCGGCTACCGGCTGCGCGGCCACCAGTTCGCCGACGGCCGCGGTCGCTTCGACCTGCGCACCATCGTCCCGGGCCTCTATCCGGGCCGCACGCGCCACGTCCACGTCAAGGTCCAGCGCCCGCACGGTCCGGTCCTCACCACCCAGCTCTACTTCCCCGGCGAGCCGCGCAACCGCACCGACTCGATCTTCGACGCGGCGCTGGTCATGGACGTCCGCCGGGCGGCGCGCGGCCGGCGCGCGACGTTCTCGTTCGTCCTCGCCTGAGCGGCCCCGGACAGCCCGCCGTGCGGGAGGCGGCCCAGTCGGGTATGAAACGCCTCTGCATGGACCGCCCGACGTTCGCTCTCCTGCGTCAGCTCCGCACGAAGGACCGTCGTGCGTTCGGCGAGGCCGCCCGCTCGGGCGCGTCGGAGAGCCTGGCGCCGCGCACGCGCGACGCCGACGCGGTGGTCAAGTCGATCTGCCCCTACTGCGCCGTCGGCTGCGGGCAGCGCGTCTTCGTCAAGGACGAGAAGGTCATCCAGATCGAGGGCGATCCCGACTCGCCGATCTCGCGCGGGCGCCTGTGCCCGAAGGGCTCGGCCTCCAAGCAGCTCCACGAGCACTCGCGCCGCGAGCTGCGGGTCAGGTACCGCCGCCCCCACGCGACCGAGTGGGAGGAGCTCGACCTCGACACGGCGATGGACATGATCGCCGACCGCGTCATCGCCACGCGCGCGGCGACGTGGCAGGACCCCGACGAGGAGGGCCGGCGCCTGAACCGCACGCTCGGCTTCGCGCACCTCGGCGGCGCGACGCTGGACAACGAGGAGAACTACCTCATCAAGAAGTTCTTCTCCGCGATGGGCGCGCTGCAGATCGAGAACCAGGCCCGCATATGACACTCGAGCACCGTCCCCGGTCTGGGGACGTCGTTCGGGCGCGGCGGCGCCACCACGTTCCAGCAGGACCTGCAGAACTCCGACTGCATCCTGATCATGGGCTCGAACATGGCCGAGAACCACCCGGTCGGCTTCCAGTGGGTGGTCGAGGCCAAGCGCCGCGGGGCGAAGATCCTCCACGTCGACCCCCGCTTCACGCGCACGAGCGCGCTCGCCGACCTGCACGTCCCCCTGCGCGCCGGCAGCGACATCGCGTTCCTCGGGGGCGTCGTCAACCACATCCTCGAGAACGAGCGCGACTTCCGCGAGTACGTCGTCCCCTACACGAACGCGGCGACGATCGTCTCCGAGGACTTCCGCGACACCGAGGACCTCGACGGCCTGTTCTCCGGCTGGGACCCCGAGAAGCGCACCTACGACCCCGCGTCGTGGCAGTACGCCGGCATGCCGGTCTCCGCGGCCGCGGGCCATCGCGAGGTCGGCGCGGCGCCCACCGGCGAGGCCGCCCACGGCGCCCACGGCGGCGCCATGGAGCACGGCGAGCCGCCCGAGCGCGACGAGACCCTGCAGCACCCGCGCTGCGTCTACCAGATCCTCAAGCGCCACTTCTCGCGCTACACGCCCGAGGTCGTCGAGGAGGCGTGCGGCGTCCCGCGCGAGCGGTTCCTCGAGGTCTGCGAGGCGCTGTGCGAGAACTCCGGCCGCGAGCGCACGACGGCCTTCTGCTACGCCGTCGGCTGGACCCAGCACACGGTCGGCGCCCAGTACATCCGCACCGCGGCGATCATCCAGCTCCTGCTGGGCAACATCGGGCGCCCGGGCGGCGGCATCCTCGCCCTGCGCGGGCACGCGTCGATCCAGGGCTCGACGGACATCCCGACGCTCTACAACATCCTCCCGGGCTACCTGCCGATGCCCAACGCGCGGGCGCACTCCTCGCTCGACGAGTACGTCGAGGCCCACGCGCCGAAGACCGGCTTCTGGGCCAACACCCGCGCCTACACCGTCTCGCTGCTGAAGGCGTGGTGGGGCGACGCGGCGACCGCGGAGAACGACTTCTGCTTCGATCACCTGCCGCGGCTGACCGGCGACCACTCGCTGTACCCGACGCTGCAGGACATGATCGACGGCAAGGTCAAGGGCTTCTTCGTCATGGGCGAGAACCCGACCGTCGGCGCCGCCAACGGCCGGCTGAACCGCGAGGCGCTGTGCAACCTCGACTGGCTCGTCGTGCGCGACCTCGTCGAGATCGAGACGGCGTCGTTCTGGTACGACAGCCCGGAGATCGAGACCGGCGAGCGCCGCGCGCAGGACATCGGCACCGAGGTCTTCCTCATGCCCGCGGCGACGCATGTCGAGAAGCAGGGCACGTTCACCAACACCCAGCGGCTGCTGCAGTGGCGCCACCAGGCAGTGCAGCCGCGCGGCGACTGCCGCTCGGAGCTGTGGTTCATGTACCACCTCGGCCGTCGCGTGCGCGAGAAGCTCGCCGGCTCGAGCGACCCGCGCGACCGGCCCGTGCTCGACCTCACGTGGGACTACCCGACCGAGGGGCCGCTCGACGAGCCCGACGCCGAGGCCGTCCTGCGCGAGATCGGCGGCGTCGACCTGGCCACCGGCAAGGAGCTGCCCGACTACCTGCCGCTCAAGGACGACGGCTCGACGGCCTGCGGCTGCTGGATCTACGCCGGGTGCTACGCCGACGGCGTCAACCAGCCGGCACGGCGCAAGCCCGGCTCCGAGCAGACGTGGGTCGCGCCCGAGTGGGGCTGGGCGTGGCCGATGAACCGGCGGATGCTCTACAGCCGCGCCTCGGCCGACCCCGAGGGACGGCCGTGGTCGGAGCGCAAGCGCTACGTCTGGTGGGATCCCGAGCAGGGCAAGTGGACCGGCGAGGACATCGCCGACTTCAAGGCGGACATGGCGCCCGACTACCGCCCGCCCGAGGACGCCAAGGGCCCCGCGGCGCTGCGCGGCGACGAGCCCTTCGTCATGCAGGCAGACGGCAAGGCGTGGCTGTTCGCGCCGGCCGGGATGCTCGACGGCCCGCTGCCGACGCACTACGAGCCGCACGAGTCGCCGTTCGCCAACCCCCTGTACTCCGGGCAGCAGGCCAACCCCGCCCGCCAGCAGTTCCACCGGCGCGAGAACCCGTACAACCCGACGCACGGCGAGCCCGGCGTCGACGTCTTCCCGTACGTCCTCTCCACCTACCGCCTCACCGAGCACCACACCGCGGGCGGGATGTCGCGCTGGCTGCCCTACCTCGCCGAGCTGCAGCCCGAGATGTTCTGCGAGGTGTCGCCCGAGCTCGCGGGCGAGCGCGCCCTGGAGCACGGCGACTGGATGACGATCATCACGACGCGCAGCGCGATCGAGGCGCGGGTCATGGTCACCGACCGCATCGCGCCGCTGACGATCGCGGGCCGCCGCCTGCACCAGGTCGGCCTGCCCTACCACTGGGGCTCGCGCGGCTACGCGACGGGCGACTCGGCCAACGACCTGATCGGCCTCGCCCTGGACCCGAACGTCCACATCGGCGAGTACAAGGCGCTGACCTGCGACGTGCGCCCGGGGCGCCGCCCGCGCGGCCCCGCGCTGCGCGAGCTCGTCGACGACTACCGTCGCCGGGCGGGCGTCCACGACCGAGGGGAGCGCCCGTGAGCGCGCGCGTCGGCTTCTTCACCGACACGTCGGTGTGCATCGGCTGCAAGGCGTGCGAGGTCGCGTGCAAGGAGTGGAACGGCGTCCCCGAGGACGGCCTCGACTTCACCGGCGAGTCCTACGACAACACGCAGGCGCTGGGCTCCGACACGTGGCGCCACGTGGCGTTCGTCGAGCAGTCGCGCGACGACGGGTCGATGCGCTGGCTCATGTCCTCCGACGTGTGCAAGCACTGCACGTCGGCGGCGTGCCTGGAGGTGTGCCCGACCGGCGCGCTGTTCCGCTCCGAGTTCGACACCGTCGTCGTCCAGCAGGACGTCTGCAACGGATGCGGCTACTGCGTCCCCGCGTGTCCGTACGGGGTGATCGACCGCCGCGAGGAGGACGGGCGCGCCTTCAAGTGCACCCTCTGCTACGACCGCCTCAAGGACGACATGACGCCGGCGTGCGCGCAGGCGTGCCCGACGCAGTCGATCCAGTTCGGCGAGCTCGACGACCTGCGCGAGCGCGCCGCCGCGCGCCTGGAGGTGCTCCACGTCGCGGGCGAGACGACCGCGCGCCTATACGGCGAGGACCCGTCCGACGGCGTCGGCGGCCAGGGCTCGATCTTCCTGCTGCTCGACGAGCCCGAGGTCTACGGGCTGCCGCCCGCCCCGGTCTCCACGACGCGGGACCTCGGATCGATGTGGCGCGCCGCCGCGGGCGCCGGCGCCGCCCTGCTCGCGGGCGTCGCCCTCGCCGGGCTCGGGGGCCGGCGGTGAGCGACAGGACGCAGGGCACCCGGCCGCAGTCCTACTACGGCAAGCCGATCCTCAAGGCGCCGGTGTGGACGTGGGAGATCCCCACGTACTTCTTCTTCGGCGGCATGGCCGGCGCGGCGGCGCCGTTCGCCGTGGTCAGCGAGCTGCGCGGCGACGGGGAGCTGGCGCGCCGCGCGTGGCTGGTCGCGGCGACCGGCCTGGCGGCGAGCCCGCCGCTGCTCATCTCCGACCTCGGGCGCTCGGCGCGCTTCCACCACATGCTGCGGGTCTTCAAGCCGACGTCGCCGATGAGCGTCGGCTCGTGGGTCCTGGGCGCGACGACCGGCCTCGTCGCGCTCGGCCTGGCGCGCAGCGTGCTCGGCTGGTTCCCGCGGCTGGGGCGCCTGAGCGGCGGCGCCGCGCTCCTCGGCCCCGTGGTGTCGACCTACACCGCCGTGCTCGTGGCCGACACCGCGGTGCCGGTCTGGCACGAGGCGCGCCACGAGCTGCCGTTCGTCTTCGCGGCCGGCTCGGCGATGAGCGCCGGCTCGGCCGTCGCGCTGCTCGGCGGCGGCGCGCCCGCGCGGCGCCTGGCGCTGGCCGGCGCGGCCGGCGAGATCGCGGCCACCACGGTCATGGAGCGCCGGCTCGGCGAGCTCGGCGAGCCCTATCACGAGGGCGAAGCGGGCCGCTTCTCCACGGCGGCGAAGGCGCTGACCGCGACCGGGGCCGCGGTGATGGCGGTCGCCGGGCGCCGCCGCGCGGGCGCCGTCGCCGGCGGCGCGCTGATGCTCGCCGGCGCGATGGCGACGCGCTGGTCGGTCTTCCGGGCCGGGCGCCAGAGCGCCGCCGACCCGAAGTACGTGGTCGGGCCGCAGAAGGCACGCCGCGCCGCCGCCGAGTCGTAGCATCCGCGTCCATGTCCGAAGCCCCGCCCCCGCGCGTGCGCGAGCGGCTGCGCGCGCTGCCGTCGGTCGACCGCCTGGCCACGTCGGTCGCGCGCGCCGAGCTCGCCGACCGCCGCGCGGAGCTGCTGACCGGCGCGGCCGACGACCCCGACCTCGTCGCGCGGGCGCGCGAGCGCCTGCGCCCGTCGCTGCGCCGGGTGCTCAACGCCACCGGCGTCGTCGTGCACACGAACCTCGGGCGGGCGCCGCTGGCGCCGGCGGCGCGCGCGGCGGTGGCGGCCGCGGCCGAGGGCTACTCGAACCTCGAGCTCGACCTGGCCTCCGGCGAGCGCGGCTCGCGCCACGCCCACGTCGAGGCGCTGCTGCGCGAGGTGACGGGCGCCGAGGCCGCGCTGGCGGTCAACAACTGCGCGGCCGCGGTGCTGCTCGCCGCGGCGGCCCTGGCCGGCCCCGGACGCGAGGTCGTCGTGTCGCGCGGGCAGCTCATCGAGATCGGCGGCGGCTTCCGCATCCCCGAGGTGCTCGCCCAGGCCGGCGCGCGACTGGTCGAGGTCGGCACCACCAACCGCACGCGCCTGGCCGACTACGGCGGGGCGCTGGGCCCGGACACCGGCGCCGTCCTGCGCGCGCATCCCTCGAACTTCCGCACGCTCGGCTACACCGAGGAGGTCGAGATCGAGGCGCTGTGCTCCCTCGGCGTCCCGGTGATCGACGACGTCGGCTCGGGCGTGCTGGCCGAGGACCTCGAGCTGCTCGCCGACGAGCCGTCCGTGCGGCGCTCGGTGCGCGCCGGCGCGGCGCTGGTGTGCTTCAGCGGCGACAAGCTCCTCGGCGGGCCGCAGGCCGGGCTGATGGTCGGGACGCTCGACGCGGTGCAGGCGTGCCGGCGCCATCCGCTCGCCCGCGCGGTGCGCATCGACAAGCTCTCGCTCGCCGCGCTGCAGGCGACGCTCGCGCTCTACCGCGACCCCGAGCTCGCGCGCCGCGAGCTGCCGGTCCTGGCCATGCTCGACGCCGCGCCGGCGGAGCTGCAGGCGCGGGCGTCGGCGTTGGCGCAGGCGTGCGGCGGCGAGGTCGTCGCGAGCACCGCGAAGGTGGGCGGCGGCGCGCTGCCGCTGCTCGAGCTGCCCGGACCCGCGGTGGCCGTCGAGGTCGGGCTCGCGGCGGCGCTGCGGGCCGGCGAGCCGCCGGTCGTCGGCCGGATCGCCGACGGGCGCCTGCTGCTCGACGTGCGCACCCTGACCGACGACGAGGCCGAGCAGGCCGCCGCCGCGGTGCGCACCGCCCGCGCGGGATGAGCGACGCGCCTCTGACCCTCGGCACCGCCGGCCACATCGACCACGGCAAGACGGCGCTCGTGGCCGCGCTCACCGGGGTGGACACCGATCGCCTGCCGGCCGAGAAGGCGCGCGGGATCTCGATCGAGCTCGGCTACGCGCCGCTGCGACTGCCGTCGGGACGGCGCCTGTCGGTGGTCGACGTGCCCGGCCACGAGCGCTTCGTGCGCACGATGGTGGCCGGCGCCACGGGCATCGACCTCTACCTGATGGTGGTCGCGGCCGACGACGGCGTCATGCCGCAGACGGTCGAGCACGCCGCCGTCCTGGCCGCGCTCGGCGTACGCGACGGCGTCGTCGCGGTGACCAAGGCCGACCTGGCCGATCCGGCGCGGGCGTCCGAGCAGGCCGTCGCCCTGCTGGGCGGACGCGGCGAGCTCGACGTCGTGGTCTGCTCGGCGCGGACGGGCGCCGGCGTGGACGCGGTGGCCGAGGCCCTCGACCGCGTGGCCGGGCGGCTGCGCGGGCGCGCCGGCGGCGACGACGAGCCGATCCTCCACGTCGACCGCGCGTTCACGATCCACGGCGCCGGGACCGTGGTCACCGGCACGCTGTGGTCGGGGTCGATCGCGCCCGGCGACCGCCTGGCGGTCCTGCCCGCCGGGCTGCGCGTCCGCGTGCGCTCGGTGCAGGTCCACGACGAGCCGGTGGCGCGGGCCCAGGCGGGCCAGCGCGTGGCGCTGAACCTCGCCGGGATCGAGGTCCGCGACGTCGCGCGCGGCGACGTCGTCGCGGCGCCGGGCGCGGTGGAGCCGGCGCTCGTCCTCGACTGCGAGCTGGCGCTGCGCGACGCGCGTCACGGGATGCGCGCGCACGTCCACCACGGCACGCGCGAGTCGGCCGCGCGCCTGGCGGACCTCGGCGACGGCCTGTGGCAGGCGCGGCTCGAGCGCCCGCTGATGGCGCGCGCCGGCGACCGGGTGGTCGTGCGGTCGATCGCGCCGCCCGACACCCTCGGCGGCGGCGTCGTGCTCGATCCGGCGGCACGCCGACACGGGCGTCGGCCCGAGGCGCTCGCCCGTCTGGATCGGCTGCGGCGCGGCGAGCCCGAGCCCGCCGCGCCCGAGCGCGCGGCGCCGGCGTCCGTGGCCGCGCCGCCGGCGGCTCCGGCGCCGCTGCGCCCGTCCGCCCTCGCCCTCGAGGAGCGCCTGCGCGCGGCGGGGCACGAGCCGCCCGCCGAGGACGAGCTCGATCGCGACGACCTGCGCGCCCTGCGCGCGGCCGGGCGCGCGGTCCGGATCGGCCGCTCGATGTACGCCCACCCCGATGCCGTCGCACGCGTGCGCGCGTGCGTGGAGGCGGTGATCGACGTCGAGGGGTCGATCACGCTCGCCCGGCTGCGCGACGAGCTGTCCACGTCGCGTCGGTTCGCCCAGGCGCTGCTCGAGCATCTCGACGCCGAGCGGGTCACGTTGCGCCGCGACGACGACTCGCGCGTGCTGCGCCGCCGCTAAAGAAACGCCGCACTGCAACCGAAGACAGTGGGATGGAAGCGCTCCGCCGCCTCTCCGCCAGCTTGCCGCGTGGGCGCACGCTTCCGCCCGCCGTCTGGCGCCAGCGTCACCGCTGGATGGTGCGGGTGGTCTGGGCGCACGTCGTCGGGATCTTCGCCTGGGGCCTGATCCTCGGCCATCCCCTCTGGCACGCGTCGGTGGACGCCTTCCCGATCGCGGTCTGCGCGGTCGTCGCCGGGTTCCGCAGCTACTCCCGTCGCTCGCGCGCCATCGCGGTCGCCATGGGCCTGCTGACCAGCTCGGTGATGGTCGTGCACCTGATGAACGGCGCCATCGAGGGGCACTTCCACTTCTTCGTCATGGTGTCGCTGCTGGCGCTCTACGAGGAGTGGGTGCCCTATCTGCTCGCCATCGCCTACGTCATCGTCCACCACGGCGTCATGGGCACGCTGGCGCCGAGCTCGGTCTACAACGACCCGAGCGCGCTCGCCCATCCGTGGCGGTGGGCCTCGATCCACGCCATCTTCATCGCCGCGCTGGCCGTCGTGAACGTGGTCGGCTGGCGGCTCAACGAGGACGCGCGCGCCGCGACCGCCGAGAGCGAGGAGCGCTTCCGCTCCGCGTTCGACGACGCGCCCATCGGCGTGGCCCTCGTGGGGCTCGACGGCGTCGTCCAGCGCGCCAACGCCGAGCTCATCGAGTCTTTCGGCGCCGACCCGTCCGGGCGGCCGCTGGTCGAGCTCGTCGACGCCGGCGACCTCGGCGGGCGCCCCTTCCCCGACGAGAGCGACGAGCTCGAGCTGCGCTACAGCCACGGCCGCGGCTGGGGCCTGTGGCGCCACTCGCCGCTGCTCGACGGCACCGGCGCGCCCGAGGCGTGGATCACGCACTGCATCGACGTCACCAAGCGCCGCGCGGCCGAGGCCAAGGTCTCCTGGCAGGCGCGCCACGACCCGCTCACCGGGCTGCCCAACCGCGATCTCTTCCTCGAGCAGCTCCACACCGCGCTCGGGCGCCGCAACGGCCACGTCGCCGTCCTCTTCGTCGACATCGACGACTTCAAGGTCGTCAACGACTCGCTGGGCCACGGGGCGGGCGACCGGCTGCTGACCTCGGTGGCCGAGCGCCTCAGCCGCGTGCTGCGCCCCGACGACGTCATCGCCCGCTTCGGCGGCGACGAGTTCACCGTGCTGCTGCCCGGGATCCACAGCGAGGAGCAGGCCCGCCGCGTCGCCGACCGGATCGCCGACACGCTGCGCGAGCCGCTCGTCCTCGACGGCGAGCAGCGCTACGTGTCCGCGAGCGTCGGCATCACGCTGACCGCGCCCGACGACGTCGACGTCGATCCGCAGTCGCTCCTGCGCGACGCCGACGCCGCGATGTACCGGGCCAAGGAGCTCGGCAAGGCGCGGTACGAGGTCTTCGACTCGTCGATGCGCCAGCGCGCCGTCGAGCGCCTGGAGATCGAGAGCGCGCTGCCCGGCGCGCTGGAGCGCGACGAGCTCGTGCTCGTCTACCAGCCGATCGTCTCGCTCGTCGACGAGCGGATCGTCGGCGTGGAGGCGCTGCTGCGCTGGGAGCACCCCGAGCACGGGACGATCTCGCCGCTGCGATTCATCCCGCTGGCCGAGCGCAACGGGCTCATCGTGCCGATCGGGGCGTGGGTGCTGCGCGAGGCGTGCCGCCAGCTCGTCGCGTGGGAGCACGAGACGCTCGAGATGTCGGTCAACGTGTCGGCGCGCCAGTTCGCGGCCGGCGGCTTCGTCGAGATGGTGCGCGACGTGCTGGCCGAATCGGGGGTGCCCGCCCGTCGCCTGTGCCTCGAGATCACCGAGACCGCCGTGCTCGCCGACTCGGCCGCGATGACCGGGACGCTGGCCGCCCTCAAGGGCCTCGGCGTGCGCCTGGCGGTGGACGACTTCGGCGTCGGCCACGCGTCGCTGCGCCACCTGCGCGCGCTGCTGCCGGTCGACACGCTGAAGATCGACAAGACCTTCGTGGACGGCATCGCCCACGACGTCGACGACGCGGCGATCGTCGAGGGCGTCGTGCGGCTGGCCCACTCGCTCGGGCTCCACGCCGTGGCCGAGGGGGTCGAGACCGCCGAGCAGGCCGCCCTGCTGCGCGCCTGGCGGTGCCAGAGCGGCCAGGGCTACCACTGGGCGCGTCCGGTGGCCCCCGCCGAGATCGCCGCGCTGCTCGGCGCGGCGGCGGCACCCGTTGCTTCGACTCGCGTCTCCCGCCGCGTGTCCGCGCCCTCGCCGGCGCCCGCGGCGCCCGCCGCCTCGCTCAGCGCCCGCGCAGGTTCCGGACCAGCCGCTTGACGCGCCGCAGGGCGGGCGCCTGATCGACGCGCTCGCGCACGCCCTGGGCGGCGGGCAGCTCGCGGACCTCGGCCGCCGAGATCGTGAGCGTGACGGCGCGCTCGGCGATGTGCGCAACCTCGGGGGCGTCGACGAAGCGCCGGCCGTCGGGCGTGTCGATGTCGATGCCGTCGAAGATGTGCTCGCGTGCGTTGTCGAGCACGCGGCGGACGGTGCCGACCTGGACGCCGTCGGCCGCGCGGACGGTCGTCCCGCGGGCCAGGACCGTGTAGGAGATGGCGATGCCGTCGTCGTCGCTCACGGCCGCCAAGGATGCCATGTGCGGCCATCGCGGCGGTCCGCCGCCGCTACCGTGTGACGGACCATGCGTCGCCTGATCGGCTTCCCCCATCCCGTCAACGAGAAGGCCGCACGCGTGGTGGCGGGCGGCGTCGCGCTGCTGTCGCTGCTGGTCCTGGCCACCGGCTGGCGCTGGCTGCTCGTGGTGCTCGCCTACGGCTTCTGGGCGCGGGTGCTCACGGGGCCGACGCTCAGTCCCCTGGGCCGCTTCGCCACCGCCGTCGTCGCCCCGCGCCTGGGGGCTCCGCGCCACGTGGCGGGACCGCCCAAGCGCTTCGCGCAGGCGATCGGCGCGGTCGTGACGACGGTGGCGGCGCTGTGCGCGCTCGTGCTGGGGGCACCGACGGTCGCCGACGTGCTGACCGCGGCGATGGTCGTCTTCGCGACGCTCGAGTCCGTGTTCGCCTTCTGCGTCGGATGCAGGATCTTCGCGGTGCTCATGTCCGTCGGGGTCGTGCCCGACGAGGTCTGCGCGGAGTGCGCGGACATCTGGGCCTGAGGGGCGGGCGGCGCGGTCCGCGAGCCCGCGCGCGCCCGAGTAGTCGAACGGACGTCTAGGCGCAGGGAGTCTCGCGCGACGGACGGGTAGAAGTGGGCGAGCGCCGGCTGCAGGAGCACGCCGAGCGGCTCGCCGCCCGGTGATCCACCTCGAACCCCAACACCTCTCCGACCTGCCGCACGTGGCGCTCGCCTTCCTGCAGGCGCTGCCCGACGCCGGCCTGGCCATCGTCGACCACGAGCTGCGGATCGTCGCGCTCGCCGGCCCGATGTTCGAGGACGAGCCCTCGCCCCTCAGCGAGGGGCGGCTGCTCGCCGACGTCGTGCCGGCGGCGACGTGGTCGTCGGTGGGCCCGCGCGTGCGCGAGGCGCTCGCCGGCACGCCCCAGAGCTTCGACTACTGGACCCCCGACCGCATGCGCTGCTACTGGGTGCGGATCCTGCCCGTGGTCGACGAGCTCGACCGCCCCGCCGGCCGGGCCGTCGCGCTGCTGCAGGAGACCACGCGCCGCCGCCAGGAGCTCGAGCGTCTGCACGAGAGCGAGGATCTCCTGCGCTCGGTCATCGGGACGATGGACGAGGGCATCCTCACCATCGACGCCCACGGCGAGCTGCTCACGGACAACGAGGCCGCGAGCCGCAGGCTCGGCTCGGCGGCCGAGGACCTCAACCGCGACCCCTGCTGGTCTGCGACGTTCGAGGTCCACCACGCCGGCGGCGCGCCGGTGACCCCCGAGACGGACCCGGCGGCCGCGGCGGTGCGCAGCGGCGCCGTGCTGCGCGACGTGCCGCTGCGGATCACCCGCCCGGACGACACCACCGTCGACGTCGCCGCGACCTACGCGCCGCTGCGGGGCCCCGAGGGCGACGAGCGCGGCCTGATGGTCCTGCTGCGCGACACCACGGTCAGCCAGTGGACGCGCGCGGCGATCGTCGAGTCGGCGATGGACGCGATCGTCTCGATCGACGGGGCGGGCCGCGTGGTCGAGTTCAACCCCGCCGCCGAGCAGCTCTTCGGCTACCACCGCCTCGACGCGCTCGGGCGCGACCTGGTCGACCTGTTCGTCCCGCCGGCGCTGCGCGACCACCATCGCGTCGCCCTGCGCCGCGCGATCGAGCAGGGC
>JAXDHQ010000291.1:0-6358 GCA_034664395.1 Solirubrobacteraceae bacterium
CGCAGCACCGCGGAGGCTCGCCGTGGCGATCCTCGCGCAGCGGCCCGAGGAGCTGCTCGCTGGCCGAGTTGTGACCGATGAGCCGTCCCCAGCGGTCGAAGACGAGAACCCCGAACGGCGCATGGGCCAGCACGTTGGCGCCGTCCAGCCCAAACCAAGCGCCCGACTGCGCGCTGTCGGTGGCCAGCGCGTCCACGGGTGCACGCCGTTCACGGTACGGGCGCAAAGAGCTCGCCTTCCCGTCGCCAGTTCCCCCTATCTCCAGCCGTGGCGCCGGCCATCCAGCCCACGCCTCGACCCTTCCGTGCGCCACGGTACGCGCCGTTCGGAGGCACCACAACGCCTGGGTGACTCTTTGCACAACAAGTCGCTTCGCAAACAAAACCAGTGCCAAGACGGCTGCCAAGCCGCGGCCAACCAGCCATGCCTACGGTCGCCCGCGAGTGTCGGAGCCCGGTGCTGGCAGGACCGTCGGGCGCCAATCCTGGGGAGGTTTCATGGGCCAGAGCGGCGGTTACACGCATGCCGCAAACCGGCTGCAGAGCGGTCCGAAGCAGGGCTGCTTCCACGCGTGCGCGGAACTCGACGATCGCGCCGAGGTGCGCCGGCTGACGGACTGGGCGGTCAGGCGCGCCAAGCAGGGCGACGGCGACGCGATCCGCTACCTGTACCTGCGCTACGCCGACAACGTGTACGGCTACGTGCTGAGCATCGTCCATGACGACCACGACGCCGAGGACATCACACAGCACGTTTTCGCGAAGATCATTGTTGTGATCAACAAGTACGAGCAGCGCTCGATGCCCTTCTCGGCCTGGATCCTGCGCGTCGCCCACAACGCCGCCATCGACCACGTCCGCGCGCGCCGGCCGGTCCCGTGCGCGGAGGTCCGCGGTACGTCCACGCCGCTGGACGAGCGGGCCACCGAGTGCCGAAGGGACTTCTGCGACGCGCTCGAGGGGCTGACCGAGGAGCAGCGCAGCGTGCTCGTGCTGCGCCACGTGGTCGGCCTGGCCCCCGGCGAGATCGCCGAGCGAATGGGCAAGTCCGAGGACGCGATCCACGGGCTGCACCATCGCGGCCGCCGGGCGGTGCGCCGGTCGCTCGTCGAGATGAGCGGCGCACCGATGGCCGTCTCCGCCTGAGGCGCCGCGCCCCGTCATTTCGCGCGCCGCGGTGGCGTTGTTCCGGCGAGCATGGCCAAGACCGTCTGCTTCGATCTCGACGGAACCCTGTGCAGCAACACGTTCGGCGACTACGGGTCCGCCGAGCCGTTCGCATGGGCGATCGCCCGGGTCAACGCCCTGGCCGACGCGGGCAACCGGATCGTGATCTCGACCGCCCGCGGATCGGCGACCGGGATCGACTGGAGCGAACGGACCCGCGCGCAGCTCGAGCGCTGGGGCGTGCGCTACGACGAGCTCGTGTTCGGCAAGCCGTCCGCCGACGTCTACGTCGACGACCGTGCCGTCCATGCCGACGCGTGGCGGGCCGGAGACGGGTTCGCCGCGCCGGGCTTCCCCGCCGCCTCCAACGGCGGCTGCGAGGCCGGCGAGGCGCTCCCGGCCGTCCTGCCGCCCCACGTGAGCGCCATCGTCGAGACGGGGCGCACGTTCGGCGGACGGCCGCTGCGCCTCATGGACCACGTCCGGCGCGCCCACGCCGCCGCGGCGGGCGCCGGGTTGCGAGCGGCGGACGATCCCTTCGCGTTGACCAGCCGCGTTCGGGCGGACCTCCTGAGCCACCGGGGCGACTTCGGCGGCGACGTGGTGTACGCGGTCACCCTCGCGGAGCCGCCCTCGGTCGCGCACCTCGACGCCGCGGGGATGGATGCCCGCCCGCGCGTCGCGGTCGCTCGCCGCCCCCTGCGAGAGGTCGCGCGCGCGCTCGCCCCGCTCGTCTTGCCGGACCGCGGCGAGGCCCGCCTTCGCGTGGAGCTCTGCGCGGAGGCGGGCCGACCCGCCGGCGGGTGGCCGCTGCGCTGGGCTGCGGACGGCAGCATCGTCGACGGGCTCGGCTGCCAGCTCGGCGTCGTCCGCCGCGGGGCGCTGCGACTGCAACCGCCCGTGGGACCGCCTCCCGTGGCGTCGGCGTGGCTGCGGTCGGCGGCGGCGACCGCGGGCGTCGCGCTCGAGGACGCCCCCATCGGCGAGGACGACCTCGCCGACGCCGACGAGGTCCTGATCGCCGGCCTGCCGTTCTGCGTCCTGCCCGTCGCCGAGATCGACGGCCGCCTGGTGGGAGACGGAGCGACCGGTCCGGTGACCGAGCGCCTGCTGGACGCCTGGAGCGGCGAGGTCGGCGTCGACCTCGCCGCGCAGACCGCCGAGCTGGTGCACGGGTCGGCGGACGTGGCGGTGCCCGCGCCGTGACCGCCGTCATCGCCATCCCCGCCCGGCTGCGGTCCTCGCGCCTGCCGCGCAAGGTCCTGTCCGACATCGGCGGGCAGTCCATGCTCCGGCGCACCTACCAGGTGGCGGTCGCCGCCGGGTGCGGGCCCGTGGTCGTGCTCACCGACGCCGACGAGGTCGCCGCCGAGGCTCGATCGTTCGGGGCGGCCGTGATGCTGACGGAGCCCGAGCTCGACTCCGGGACGGCGCGCATCGCCTCGGTGGTCGACCGGATCGAGGCCGAGGTCGTGGTCAACCTGCAGGGCGACGCGCCGCTCATGGACCCGAGCGTCGTGGCGCGCAGCGTGCGCGAGGCGCGCCGCAGCGACGCCAGCGTGACGATGCCGGTCTACCGGATCACGACCGGGCGCGACCTCCACGACGCGAGCGTCGTGAAGGTCGTCCGCGCGCACGACGGACGGGCGCTCTACTGCTCGCGCTCGCCGGTCCCGCACGTGCGCGACGTGCGCGCCGAGAGCTGGACGAGCGCGGCCACCTTCTGGGCGCACGTCGGGCTGTACGCGTACCGGCGCCGGTTCCTGGAGATGTTCTGGGACCTGCCGCCCAGCTCCCTGGAGCAGACCGAGCGCCTCGAGCAGCTCCGGTGGCTCGAGGCGGGGCTGCGCGTGCACACCTTCGAGGTCGAGGCCCAGGGGCCGTCGGTGGACACGCCGGCCGACCTGGCGCACGTGCGGGCGATGGTCGTCGCGGGAGCCCTGGAATGAGCGCACCGACGGCGACGCCACCGGGGGTGCGCGAGGTCGCGCGCCGCACGCTGGCCGACGAGGTGGCGGCGCTCCAGCGCGTCCACGACGGCCTCGACGCGAGCTTCGACGCCGCGGCCGAGCAGCTCATCCGCCTCGAGGGCAAGGTGATCACGCTCGGCGTCGGCAAGTCCGGACACGCGGCACGCAAGGTCGCCGCGACCCTGCGGTCGCTGGGGCTTCCGGCGCTCTACCTCAACGCGTCGGACTCGCTGCACGGCGACCTGGGGGTGCTCGAGTGCGGCGACGTCGCGATCCTCTTCTCCAAGAGCGGGAGCACGCGCGAGCTGCTCGCGCTCATCCCGCACCTGCGGGCGCACGACGTCGCCCTGGTCGCCATCGTCGGCACCCGCGGATCGCCGCTCGGACGCCAGGCCGACGTCGCCCTCGACGCCTCGGTCGAGCGCGAGGGCTGTCCGCTGGACGTCGCGCCGATGGCCAGCGTGCTCGTCGCCCAGGCGCTCGGCGACGCGCTCGCCGCCGCGGTCGCCCGCGGGCGCGGCTTCACCGCAGAGGACTTCGCGCGACTGCACCCGGCCGGCGCCCTGGGCGCGCGCCTGGGCCTGACCGTGCACGACGTCATGCGCCGCGGCGCCGAGCTGCCGATGGTGGACCGGCGCGCGTCGCTGAAGGAGGCGGTGATCGAGATCACCGCGAAGGGCTACGGCGCCGTGTGCGTGACGGAGTCCGACCGGCGACTCGTCGGCTTCGTGACCGACGGCGACATCCGCCGCAGCCTGCTCGCGACCGACGACCTCGCCGGCGTCGGCGTCGCGGACGTCATGTCCCGCGCGCCGCTGACGGTGACGCCCGAGCTGCCGCTGTCGCAGGCGCTCCTGGTCATGGAGCAGCGCACGAAGGCCTTCCTGACGGCGCCGGTCGTGGTCGACGGCGACCGCTGCGTCGGCCTCCTGCGCCTCCACGACGCGGTGCAGGCGCACCTGCCGGGATCATGAGCGCGGCGGTGGGCGCACGCACGCCCGGCCCGGTCGCCCTGGGCGACGGGGTCAGCGTCGGCGCCGGCGGCCTCGCGCTGCTCGCGGGGCCGTGCGCCGTGGAGAGCCGCGCGCTCGCCTTCGAGGTGGCGAGCGAGCTGCGCGCCGCGTGCGCGCGCCTCGACGTGCCCTACGTCTTCAAGGCCAGCCTCGACAAGGCCAACCGCACCTCGGCCGGCTCGTTCCGCTCGATCGGCTTCGCGGCGGCGCTCGACGTCCTCGCGGAGGTGCGCGAGTCGCTCGGCGTGCCGGTGATGACCGACGTGCACGAGACCTGGCAGGTCGCGCCGGTGGCCGAGGTGGCCGACGTGCTGCAGATCCCCGCCTTCCTGTGCCGCCAGACCGACCTGCTCGCGGCGGCCGGGGCGTCGGGGCTCACGGTGAACGTCAAGAAGGGGCAGTTCATGGCGGCCGACGACATGGGCCACGCCGTCGGCAAGGTACGCGCCGCGGGCGGTCAGCGCGTGCTGCTCACCGAGCGCGGGACGACCTTCGGCTACCACGACCTCGTCGTCGACCTGCGGTCGCTGGCGGTCATGCGCCTCCACGCGCCGGTGGTCTTCGACGCCACCCACAGCGTGCAGTCGCCCGGGGGCGCCGGCGGGCGCTCCGGGGGCCGGCGCGAGCTCGTGGCGCCGCTGGCGCGGGCCGCGGTGGCCTTCGGCGTCGACGCGCTCTTCCTCGAGACCCACCCCGACCCCGACGCCGCGCTCAGCGACGGGCCGAGCATGCTCGCGCTCGGCGACGTCGAGGCGCTGCTGCGGGAGTGCCTGGCCATCCACGGGCTGCTGCGGAGCGCGCCGGCGTGAGCTACCTGATCGTGTTCCGCACGTATCCGGACATCGATCACATGGCGCCGCTGGCATGGACGCTGCTCGACGGCGGCGAGGAGGTCCACGCGGTGATCTCGCCGGGACACGATCCGGCGGGCGACCACCGGCTGCGCCTGCTGCGCACGTTCCCCGCCTTCCACCTGCACGAGATCTGGCCCGCGCGCGATCGCGGCCGCGGCGCCGCGATCCGCGGCACGCTGCGCAGCACGGTCTTCCACGCGCTGTGGCTCATCGTTCGCCACGACGTGCGCGTGGTCTGCGTGGAGTGGGGCTACGGCCTGCGCGAGGGCTACGAGCGCCTGCGCAGCCTCGCCGGCGTCCGGGACGTGGCGCGCAGCTTCGTGCGCTCGCTGCGGCTGGCGCCCCGACGCGATCCCCATCAGACGCGGACGAACTTCCTCGTCGCGGGGCGGCTGCTCGGGCGCGCGACGGTCTGCCTGCCCCACGGGGTCTCGATCAAGCTCGAGGCCGCCGTCAACGAGGAGCTGCGCCTCGCCCTGCTCAACGGGGGCCTGGACTGGCGCGACCGCAACCGCTTCAGCGCGTACGTGCTCAGCACCGAGCACCATCGGCGCCTGCACCTCGAGCACGCCCGCGGCGCGCCGGCGATCATGCAGACGTGGGGATCGCTGCGCTGGGCGCCGCAGTGGTACGCCATCAACCGCGCGCTCGTGACGCCCTACGCCTGGCCGGCGACCGACGGTCGGCGCCTGAGGGTGGTGTTCATGGTGCCCAAGTGGCGCAACCGCGTCGACGCCGGCGCCGTCGTCGACCTCGTGCGGCGGCTGCACGCCCACCCGGTGGTCTCGCTCGCGATCAAGGGGCATCCGCGTCCGAAGGACGGCAGCGCCGACCCGCTGCGCGCCGAGCCGTCGATCGACTGGTCGCAGATCCACGACGTCGGCGACGTCGACTCGGTCGCCCTGATCGCCGTGGCGGACGTGGTCGTCGACGTCGGCTCCTCGATCGGCATCGAGGTCCTGCTGCAGGGCCGGACGCTCGTCAACCCGTTCTACCTGCACGAGGTCAGGACGCTCTTCGACGAGATCCCGGGCACGTGCGTCCGGGCGGCGAGCGCCGACGAGGTCGTCGCCTACCTCGAGGCCCACGCCGCCGGCGCGGCGCACCGCGCCTCGCCCGAGGCGCTCGCCGAGCTCATGCGCCGCGCCGTGTACGGCGACCGGCCCGAGCCCTACGACGTGTTGAGCCACTACCGCGAGCGCGTACGCGAGCTCGCGACGACGCCAAGGAGCTGACCGATGACACCGCCCCACCGCATCTTCGTCGGCTACGACCCCAGCCAGCAGATCGCCTACGAGGTGCTCGAGTACTCGCTCGCCAGGCACGCGACCGAGCCGATCGACATCCAGCCGATC
>JAXDHQ010000292.1:0-6360 GCA_034664395.1 Solirubrobacteraceae bacterium
CGGTGCCGCTGGAGGAGGCGCTCGCGCGCGACCAGGCGGTCGACAGCCTGCTCGAGCGCGTGCTCGTCCGCCTCGCGCCGTCGGGTCAGGTGTTCGGCGGGGCGCTGGCGCCCGAGGTGCTCGACGACCGCCCCTACCTCGCGGCCACCGAGGCGATCATCCGCGAGCGCGCCGAGCACGGCGCCGTGATCCTCGGCCGCGGCGGCGCGCTCGTGCTGCGCGACCATCCGAGCGCCCTGCACGTCCGCCTCGACGGACCGCGCGAGGGACGCGTCGAGCAGGCCGCGCAAGCGCTCGGCATCGAGCGGCGCGAGGCCGAGCGCCGGCTCAAGGAGACCGACCGCGCGCGCGAGGCCTACCTCCACCAGTACTACGGCGCCGAGGCCCGCGACCCGCACCTGTACCACCTCGTCCTCGACTCCACGGCGATCGCGCTCGACGCCTGCGCGGAGCTCATCATCCTCGCCGCGCGCTCGCGCGCGGCGCTCGCCGGCTCGGACTGACGCGCCGCCCCGCCGGCGGGTCGCGGCGTCCGACGTGGCACCATCGCGCCCGTGCCCGTCGGCTTCATCCCCAGCCCGTCGTTCGACCAGATCCACATCGGCCCGTTCTCGATCCACGTCTACGGGCTCTGCTACGTCCTCGCGGTCATGGCCGCGGTCGCCATCTGCGCGCGGCGGTGGGAGGCGACCGGCGGCGATCGCGACCTCGTCTACGACGTCGCCCTGTGGGGCTTTCCCGCCGGCCTGATCGGCGGGCGGCTGTACTTCCTGGCCACGAGCTGGAACGAGGTCCCCCCGCACTGGTGGGGACCGTTCGCGGTGTGGAAGGGCGGCCTGGGCATCTGGGGCGGCATCGCGCTGGGCACCCTGGTCGGCATCTGGCGGGTGCACCGCGCCGGCGCAGACGTCCCGCGCTTCATGGACGCCGGCGCGCCCGCGCTGCTCGTGGCGCAGGCCATCGGCCGGGTCGGCAACTACTTCAACCAGGAGCTCTACGGGCGCCCCACCACGCTGCCGTGGGGGGTGGAGATCTCGCCCGACCACCGTCCGGAGCGCTACGCGGACAGCGCGACCTTCCACCCCACCTTCCTCTACGAGATCATCTGGAACCTGGCGCTGGCCGTCGCGCTCGTCGTGCTCGGCCGCCGCCGCGAGATCCGGCCGCCCGGGCTCTTCGCCCTCTACGTCGCCGGCTACTCGGCCTTCCGGATCTTCGAGGAGCTCCTGCGGGTCGACCCGGCGCACCACATCCTCGGCCTGCGCCTGAACTTCTTCATCTCCGTGGCGCTCACTATCGGCGGCCTCGCGTGGTTCGTCCACACCCAACGGTCACGCGCGACACCGCCCACTAGCGCGACGGGCTCGGAGCGGAGAGGATCTCCCGCGCTCCAGCACCATGACCAGGAGGTCCCATGACGCCTCGCCCCCCCGTCCCGCCGTTCACCGAGGAGACCGCGCGCAAGAAGGTGCAGGCCGCCGAAGACGCCTGGAACACCTGCGATCCCGACCGCGTCGCCGGCGCCTACACGGAGGACTCGGACTGGCGCAACCGCGACGAGTTCTTCCAGGGCCGCGACGAGATCCGCGCGTTCCTCGCCCGCAAGTGGGACCGCGAGCAGGGCTACCGGCTGCGCAAGCACCTGTGGTGCTTCCACGACAACCGCATCTCGGTGCGCTTCGAGTACGAGTCCTACGACGCCGACGGGCAGTGGTGGCGCAGCCACGGCAACGAGCACTGGGAGTTCGACGAGGAGGGCTACATGCGCCGTCGCGACGCCTCGATCAACGACTACAAGATCGACGAGTCCGAGCGGCGCATCTGGGTCGACCGGGAGTCGCCCTACCGACCGGGCTGACGGGTCAGGCGCCCGGCAGGCGCACCACCGTGCGCCCGACGGCCTCGCCGGCGAGCAGCGCGTCGAGGACGGGGTCGATGTCCTCGAGCTCGACCTCGCGCGCGATCGACTCGTCCAGGCCGCGCGGGCGCAGGTCGCCTGCCAGGCGCGCCCACACCTTGCGTCGCAGCGCCGACGGCGCGGCGACCGAGTCGATGCCGAGCAGGCTCACGCCGCGCAGGATGAAGGGGAGCACCGTCGTCTTCAGCGACACCCCGGCGGTCAGGCCGCTGAGGGCGACGGCGCCGCCGTAGCGCGTCGTGCGCAGCGCGTAGGCGGTGCCCGCGCCGCCGACCGGATCGACGACCCCCGCCCAGCGCTGCTTCTCCAGCGGCCGGTCCGACGCGGCCGTGGTCTCCTCGCGCCCCAGGACCTCCGTCGCGCCGAGCGCGCGCAGGTACTCGTGCTCGCTCTCCTTGCCGGTCGCCGCGACCACCTCGTAGCCGGCCGCTGCCAGCGCCCCGACCGCCACGCTGCCCACGCCGCCGCTGGCCCCGAGCACGAGCACCGGGCCGGCGTCGGGTCGGACGCCGGCGTCCTCGAGCGCCTGGATCGACAGCCCGGCCGTGAAGCCGGCGGTGCCGAGCGTCATCGCCTGGCGGGCGCTGAGGCCGTCGGGCAGCGGCAGCGCCCAGCCGGCGGGGACGCGGGCGTACTCGGCCCAGCCGCCGTGGTGGGCGACGCCGAGGTCGTAGCCGGTGACCAGCGCCGTCGCGCCGGCGGGCACGTCGGGGTCGCTGGACTCCACCACCTCGCCGGCGAGGTCGATCCCCGGCACGAGCGGGGAGATCTGGGCCACCTGGCCCTTCGGACTCGTCGCCAATGCGTCCTTGTAGTTGATGCTCGACCACTGCACGCGCAGGGTCACGTCGCCGTCGGGCAGGTCGTCGCCCGACAGCGTGACGGGGCCGCGATCGACGTCGCCGTCGCGCTGCGTGGCCAGGTAGGCGCGGAAGGAGTCCGGAAGGCTCATGTCCCATGTCATATCCGAACGCGCCCGGGCTCGCGCGCCCGGTCGGCTTGACGCGCGCCGGGGGCGCGAGGAGCATCGGCCGCATGGCGACGACCGACACGACGACCGCGCCGGCCGTGCTCGTCCAGCGCGACGGCACGACCGCCCGGCTGATCCTCAACCGCCCCGAGCGGCGCAACGCGCTCAGCCTGGCGCTCATGCGCGAGCTGCGCGGCGCCCTGGAGGCGCTCGGCGCCGACCGGAGCGTGCGGGCGATCGTCGTCCAGGGCGCGGGTCCCGGCTTCTCCGCCGGGCACGACCTCGGAGAGATGATCGAGCCCGAGGAGGCGTTCCTGCAGGAGCTGTTCGACGAGTGCACGCGCCTCATGCAGGCGATCCACCGCGTGCCCCAGCCGGTGATCGCCCGCGTGCACGGCGTCGCCACCGCGGCGGGCTGCCAGCTCGTCGCCGCCTGCGACCTGGCCGTCGCCGAGGAGGGCGCGCGCTTCGCCACGCCGGGCGTGCGCATCGGCCTGTTCTGCTCGACGCCGATGGTCGCCCTCTCGCGCGCGGTCGGGCGCAAGCGGGCCATGGACATGCTGCTCACCGGGCGAGCCATCGACGCCGCCACCGCGCGCGACTGGGGCCTGGTCAACGAGGTCGTGCCGGCCGCCGAGCTCGACGCCGCCGTCGACGCGCTCGCCGCGCGGGTGGCCGAGGCGAGCCGGACGACGGTCGCCATCGGCAAAGAGGCGTTCTACGCCCAGGTCGAGCTCGACGAGGCGGGCGCCTACGACCTGACCAAGGGCGTCATGACGAGCAACGCCCTCGAGCCGGATGCTCAGGAGGGCATGGGCGCCTTCCTGCAGAAGCGCCCGCCCGTCTGGCAGCCCTGAGCTAGGCCACCCGCCGCGCGCCCACGTAGTGCGCGCCCCAGTAGCCGCTCAGGATCGAATGGGTCATGACCCCGTGCGTCGTCGCCGAGACCGCGCTCGTCGCGCTGACGGCGATGCCGACGTCCGACGCGCCCGGCCCGTTCGTGGCGAAGAAGACGAGGTCGCCGGCCTGGATCTCCGAGCGGTCGACCGCGGTGCCGCTGCCGAACTGGGCGAAGCTCGTGCGCGGGACGCTGACGCCCGCCTGGCGCATGGCCCAGGCCACGAGCCCCGAGCAGTCGAAGGAGCTCGGACCGTTGCCGCCGGAGCCGTAGGAGGCGCCGATCTTCGACATGGCGGCGTCGACGACCGCCTGCGCGCCCGACGACGCCGGGCTCGGCGCGGCCGTGGTCGTGCCGTCGCTCGACGTCCCGTCCGTGCCGCCCGCCGGGTCGGACACCGGGATCGCCGTGCCGGTCGTGCCGTTCGTGCCCGAGGTGCCCGACGCTCCCGGCGCCTGCGCCGCGACCCCGAGCGCCTGCAGCGTGGCGGCGTCGGCGCGGCCGTGCGCGGGCAGGCCGTGCGCACGCTGGAACGCGCGCAGCGCCCCGCGCGTCTGGGGTCCGATCCGGCCGTCGACGTCGACGCCCAGGACGCGCTGCACGGCGCGGACCGTCGCCGACCCACCGCCCGCGCGGGGAGCGTTCGTGGGCGCCGCGACGCTCGTCGCCCGCGCGCCGGTGCCCAGCGCGCTGGCGGTCCGCGGCCCGACGGCGCCGGTCGTCTCGAGCCCGTGGGCGGCCTGGAAGGAGCGCACGGCCTGCTCGGTCTGCGGGCCGAAGATGCCGTCGGCGACGATGCCGAGGGCGCGCTGCAGCGCCCCCACCTGCGGCCCGCTGTCGCCGCGCGAGAGGCCGACGCTGACCGTTGTCGTCGCGCTCTTGGCGGCGGCCATGGCGCCGGCGGTGGGTCCGGTCAGCGCGACCGCCGCCAGCGCGATGGAGATGCGCGCGCTGCCGCGCGCGACGAGCGGAGTCCGGCGCCGGGCGCCGCGCCGGCGCACCGAGCGCGCGAGCGACTCCTCCCAGTAGCCGCCCAGGCCGAGGTCGCGCTCGCCCGGGGGGTCGGCGAGGATCGCCCAGCCGTCGTTCGCGGGCAGGGGCATGCCCACAGCGCCCGTCATCGCGCTCATCCGTTGTGCTCCTTGTTCGCGGTCTCGTACGCCTACGAGGTGAGCTGACGGGCTCGCGCCGACGCGCTACGCCACCGTGTGGCGATTCGCCCCTGAGGCGGCCGGAGCCGCCTCTGTGGTTCCCCCGCTCCCACCGCCCTGGGGCGGACGGGACTCGGCGTCGCGGGAACATAACAAGTGGACCAGCGGATCGATGCGCACCCGTTCGCGAACGAGCGAAGGGCACCCGTCGCCGGGTGCCCTTCGCGGGGAGGAGAGCTGTGCTCGAGTCGGGCTAGGCCTGGCGGACGGCGGACACGTCGATGCGCAGCTTGACCTTGTCGGAGACGAGGACGTTCCCGCTGCCCAGCGCCTGGTTGAACGTCATGCCGAAGTCGCCGCGGCTGAGCTGGCCGGTGATCTCCAGGCCGACGCGGTCGTTGCCCCACGGGTCGGTCTCGGTGCCCTGGACCTCTCCGTGCAGGACGATCTCCTTGGTCACGCCGTGCAGCGTCAGGTCGCCGACGATCTCGACGGCGTCGTCGCCGACCGACCGGATGGCCTTCGAGCGGAAGGTGATCTTGGGGTGGCTCTCGGCGTCGAAGAAGTCGGGCGAGCGCAGGTGCGCGTCGCGCTGCTCCTCGTTGGTGTCGACGGACGCGGCCTCGACGCTGCCGTGGGCGACGGCCGACGCGAGGTCCGCGCCGATCTCGAGGGTGCCCTCGAACGCGTTGAAGGCGCCGCGGACCGTGGCGATGCCCAGGTGCTTGACCTGGAACTCGACGTTGGTGTGGGCAGGATCGACGGTCCAGGTGCCGGTCGGGACCAGCGTGGGGATCTGGGTGGCGGACATGTTGTGCTCCTCGAAGACGTGCTCTGGGATCTGTGCCCGCCGGCCTCGCATGGGCTCGGCGGGGTGTGCATCCAGGATCGGCGAGCGCGCGTCGTCGCGGAATGGCAAAGGGTCGCCGATGCATGGACTTTCTGTTGCGCGTGCAACAATCGGCGCTTGGAGGGCGAGCGTCTAGACGGCGCCGACGAGCGCGGCGCACACCCAGTTGCTCGCGCCGGCGCCGCCGTTCCACAGCCGCGCGGCGAGCCGGTCCTGCTCGGCCTTGCTCGCCTGGTAGGCGTGCGGCGTGCTGCCGCCCAGCCCGTGCCAGGTCGAGTCGAGCATCTGGTAGTAGCCCGACGCCGTGGCGCTGTTGGGCGGCAGGTTCTGCCCGCCGGACTCGCATTGCACGATCGGCCACGGGATCGCCCACGGGCCGCCGGGGCCGGGCTGGGCGTTGGCCGCGGCGCGCTGCGCGAGCAGCCGGCTGAGCGCCCGCTCGGACGCCGGGTACGAGCAGCGCCGGCTCGTCGTGCTCGACAAGCGCCGGCGTGCGGCCGAGGCGGCCGTCCGGCGCCGCCGCGACGCGCTCGCCTCCATCGCCGAGGGCCTGCGCACCCGCCGCGACGCCCT
>JAXDHQ010000293.1:0-6942 GCA_034664395.1 Solirubrobacteraceae bacterium
GTCGGCCCGCGCGGCGCGACGCGCCTGCGCGTGTTCCTCCTCACGCTCGTGGTCGTCGACGACCTGTGCGCCCTGGCCGTGATCGCCACCGCCTACAGCCAGCGCGTCTCGGTCGTGGCGCTGGCGATCGCCCTGGGCCTGTTCGGCGTCCTGCTCGCCCTGCGCTACGTGCCGGTGGGACGCGCGCCCGCGGCCGCCGTCGTCGCCGTCGCCCTGTGGGTGGCGCTGTTCAAGTCGGGCGTGCATCCGACGATCGCCGGGCTGGCCATCGGGCTGGTGACGAGCGCCTACCCGCCCACGCGCCACGACCTCGAGCGCGCCACCGCGGTGGTGCGCTCGTTCCGCGAGCAGCCCACGCCCGAGCTCGCGCGCATGGCGCAGCTCAGCCTCGCCTCGGCGATCTCGGCCAACGAGCGCATGCAGTACCGCCTGCACCCGTGGGTGAGCTTCGCCATCGTCCCGCTCTTCGCGCTGGCCAACGGCGGCATCCACCTCACCGGCGGGCTGCTCGCCGCCGCCATCGCGTCGCCGGTGACGCTCGGCATCGCGCTCGGCTACGCGCTCGGCAAGCCGGTGGGCATCACGACCGCGTCGTGGCTGGCCACGCGGCCTCGCCCCGGCGGCGCGCGGCTGCCCGTGAGCTGGCTCGGCCTCATCGGCGTCGGGGCGGTGGCGGGCATCGGGTTCACGGTCTCGCTGCTGATCTCGAGCCTCGCCTTCCACGGCCGGCTGCTCGACGAGGCCAAGCTCGGCATCCTCGGCGGCGCGATCCTCTCGTCCTTCGTGGCGTGGACCGTGTTCCGCGTCATCCGCCTGATCCCGCCGCGCACCCGCGCCCGCCAGCTCCTGGGCACCGAGGACGACATCCTCGACCTGGCCGTCGACGTCGACCCCGACCGCGACCACATCCGCGGCTCGGAGGACGCCCCGGTGACCCTCCTGGAGTACGGCGACTACGAGTGCCCGTACTGCGGCCAGGCCGAGCACGTCATCCGCGAGCTGCTGGCCTCCTTCGGCGGCGACCTGCGCTACGTCTGGCGCCACCTGCCGCTGACCGACGTCCACCCGCACGCGGAGCTCGCCGCCGAGGCGGCCGAGGCGGCGGGCGCCCAGGGCGCGTTCTGGGAGATGCACGACACGCTGATCGACCACCAGGACGCCCTCACGCCGGCGGACCTCGTGCGCTACGCCGAGGAGATCGGCCTCGACGTCGAGCGCTTCTGGGACGAGCTGCGCCGCCACGCGTACGCCCCGCGCGTGGCCGAGGACGTGCGCAGCGCCGACGCCAGCGGCGTGTCGGGCACGCCGACGTTCTTCATCAACGGCCGCCGCCACTACGGCGCCTACGACATCGAGACGCTGACCGAGGCGGTGCGCGCCGCCCTGAAGCGCAGCGGGGTGCCGGTCTAGCCGAGGACGGCGGAGAGCGCCGCCGCCGGCGCGACCGCCGCGGCAACGTCGGGCACGCGGGGGGCGGGGATCGCCGCCCGGACGCACGTCCCGCCGCCCAGCACCGGCGTGAGCTCGAGCCGGCCGCCGAGGGCCTCGACGCGCTCGGTGCACGCGGCCAGGCCGAGGTGGCCCTGGGCGACCGCCTCGTGGCGCCGCTCGGGCGCCATCCCCAGGCCGTCGTCGCGGCAGGACAGGACGACCTGGTCGCCGTCGCGCTCGACGGTGAGCGACACGGTGCGCGCGCCGGAGTGGCGCATCGCGTTGGTCAGCAGCTCGCGACCGACCGAGAAGAGCAGCTCGTCGTCGACGCCCGTCGCGTCGGGCGAGACGACGAGGATCGGCAGCGACCCGTCGGGCAGCGGCTGCTGTGCCGCCACCGCCTCCAGCGCGGCGGCCAGGCCGGCGCGCTCGAGCTCGGGCGGGTGCAGCCGGAAGATCTGGCGGCGCAGGCGCTCGACGGCCACGCCCAGCGCGCGCTGGGCGCGCTCGAGGTACTCGACGCGGCCGCGGCGCGCGGCCGTGACGTCCTGCTGGGCCGTGAGCAGCTCCTGCACGAGCTCGTCGTGCAGGGCGTAGGCGAGCTCCCGCCGCGCCCGCGCCTCGGCGGTGAGCGCCTGGGCCACGAGCGACCTGCGGCTCTCGGCGAGCTGGCGGATGCGCTCGGCCCGGCGCATGAGGAAGTACGACATGACCACGGCCAGGCCGCCGCGCCAGGCGAGGTCGAGCGCGTGGACGATGACGACGCGCAGCGGGAAGTCGCGTCCGAGGCTGGGATGGGCGACCGAGGCCGCGACGAAGGCGGTCACCGAGAGGACCGTGAGCTGCAGGGTCAACCGCGGCCCGACCAGGAACGCGGCGACCAGCGCCGGGATGCACAGCGTGAAGCGCACGTCGGCCAGTGCCCCGCCCTCGCCGTACACGAGCAGCCCGAGCAGCACCGTGTCGGCGACGAAGAACGGCGCCAGCCGCACCTCCCGCCTGGCGGCGTAGGCGTAGACCAGCGCCAGCGCGACGTACACGATCAGGATCCCGCTCAGGGGGTCCGAGAACGGGAGGTCGCGCGGCGAGTGCGGGGTCTCCAGCGGCTCGGCGAGCAGCATCAGCGGGACGAGCGAGAGGCGGGCGAGGGCGGCGATGCGGGCGTGGGCGCTCGGGCCCTCGAGGCCCAGCCGCCCGGTCACGTCAGCAGTCCCTGGCGCAGGGCCTTGGCCACCATCGCGGCGCGATCGGTGACCTCGAGCTTGCGGTAGACGCGCTGCAGGTGGGTCTTGACCGTCGTCGAGCCGATCCCGAGGGTGACCGCGATCTGCGGACCGCTGAGGCCCTCGGCGGTGAGCCGCATGACCTCGTGCTCGCGGGCGCCCAGCGCGGGCGGCTTGACCTCGGCCTGGCGGCGCAGGTAGTCGACGAGCGCGCCCGGCAGCGTGTGCGACACGACGACCTCGCCACCGACGGCCGCGAGCACCGCGTCGCAGATCTCGTCGCGATCGGTCTCCTTCGACAGGTAGCCGGCGCCGCCGACGGTCAGGGCGCGGTGGACCAGGTCGCCGTCCTCGAACGCCGACAGGAAGATCACGCGGGTCTCGCAGTGCGCGCGGACCAGCTCCTCGAGCACCTCGATGCCGCCGAAGTCGCGCATGCGCACGTCGAGCAGCGCGGCGTCCGGCTGGAGCTCCAGGATGCGCGCCAGCGCCTCGCGTCCGCCGCCGCACGCTGCGAGCAGCTCGAGCTCGTCCCGTTCGCCGATGGCGTCGACCAGCCCGGCCCGGTAGACGGGGTGATCGTCGGCGACCACGAGGGTCGTCGCAGGCTGGGACCGATGCATCGCTCACTTGTACGTGAAGGTCCCGAAGATCGGGAGCGCCAAGCGCGCACCCCGGAATGCGGGAGTTTGCACGGAAACCTGCGAGTCCGGCGCGGGGAGCTACGACCTCCCCGCGCCGTTCCCGGCTCGCGGCTAGCCCGTGTGGAGCTGGCCGCGCAGCGCCCCCAGCGGGTACCTGCGCGTGTTGATGCTCAGATAGAAGCTGCGCGGGCTCTTGGCGATCGCCTCCGCGACGCCGACGGGCGCTGTGGCGCAGCCGTTGGCGCCGTAGCGCCGACCGAGCATGACCATGACGGGGCCGAACTCGCCCGGGATCGCCTTCTTGATGAACGCCGCCCGCGGGCGGTCGATGCCGCGCAGGCGGCGGAACGTCCAGCACACGCGGCGTCCGGTCACCGTGAGGACGGCGCTGCCGTGGCCGCGCCGCGGGCCCTTGGGGACCGCGGCGTGACCGGACAGGGTCGTCCGCAGCGCCACGGTCCCCCCGCCGCCCGCGATGGCGAGCGACGGGGTGACGAGGGCCGCGGCGAGGAGGGCGGCGATGACGATGCGCGCCATGTCCCCTCCTACCGGACGATGTTGCTGGCGGCCGTGGTGGGGCACGCCGTCGCACCGTCGTTGACGTAGCTGATCGTGCCGGTGGAGCTCCCGAAGGTGCTGCCGGCGTTGAAGAACTGCACCGTGTAGGTCCCCAACGGCTGCGAGTTCGGGGCCGTCGAGATGCTGAAGCTCCGCGTGTTCGAGGTCACCTGGCGAGCGATGAAGCCGCCCTTGGAGCCTGTGTTCACGGGGTCAGCGAGGCCGTTGAACGGGTTGTTGGGGTACATGAGCAGTTGCGCGGACTGGGCGATCGGCGTCGTCCATGTTGCGCTGAGCTGGCCGGCCGCGTGGGCGGTGAACTGCACCCAGTACGTCTGGCCTCCGGACAGCCCCGGCACGTTGACCGTGACCTTGCACACCTGGTTGGCGGGCGGGTCGGGCGCCGACTGGGGCAGCGGCACGGGGGTGGCCCCCGGCGGGTAGGCGGTGAACGGGGCCCACCAGGCGTGGCCGCGCCCGCCGCGGGCGCCGGCGAAGGCGTCCTCGGTCAGGTACAGCGTGCCGTTCGCGTCGACCATCGCACCCTGCGCGAAGCGGAAGGCGCCGAAGCCGCCGGGCGGGTTCGCCGGGTCCACGGGCCGGGTGCAGGTCGTCGAGCAGTACACCGTCGCCTCGGCCGTGTTGGCCGCGGGGAGCTGGCCGCGCGTGGCGTACACGCGCGAGGTGTTGGTGGCCACGTCGTACTGGTAGACGGTGGCGTTGGCCGCACCCGGCGAGATCGCCGCGTAGACCAGACCCGCCGAGCTGTGCGAGGGGTCGGGGTCGACGCCGACGGCCGAGCCGAAGATGAAGCCGAACTGGCCGATGTTCAGCGGCGTGGTGCCGCAGGCCTGCAGGGTCCCCTGCACGAGGCGCGGGCACCCGCTGATGTTCTTGACGACCGTGAAGCCCTGGTTCTCGGGCAGGTAGAGGTCGTCGCCGAGCATGCCCATCGAGCCGTTGATGCCCTTGCCGCCCTGGCCCGCGCGCTGCTCGGTGGTCATGGCGACCACGTCGACGCTCTGGGCGCTCGGGGCGTCCTCGGGGTTGTTGATGCGGCGGATGAACCCGTCGAGCAGGCCGCCCATGTACAGGGCGTGCTTGCAGGTCGGGAACTTCTGCGACCCGTCGGCGTTGCGGACGCAGGGGCCGATGGCGAGGCCGTTGGCCTTGTCGCCGCTGAGTCCCGCGTTCGGGGCCATGACGACGCCGTTGCCGACGATCATGCCGTCGCCGTTGTCGGCGCTGGGGTCGTAGGTGAACCGGATGACCCCGGGGCTGAGGTGGTCGTTCTGCGCGACGTACAGGTAGTGCAGGTTCGTCGAGCCGGGGACGATCGTGTCGTCGTAGACGGTCTGGCCGCCGGAGCCCAGGAGGGTGCCGTCGTCGCACGCCGCGGTGTTGAAGGCGTGCAGGCCGGGCGCCTGCTGGACGACGTCCAGGCGGCACAGGCCCTGCGAGTGGTCGGCCGCCCAGAGGTGGCCGCCGTTGTCGGAGGGGACGAACGTCGTCCCGCCCTTGGGCGCGGTCAGGCCGTAGGCGTAGAGCTTCGGCGTGACCGTGCTCGGCGCGGGCGGCTGCGTGCACTGCGCGGCGGTGGTGCCGAGGCACTCCGCCGGCAGGACCCCGGCGACCGCGTCGATCTTGAACAGGTGGCCCTTGTTCAGCGGCGGGTTGACCAGGACCGCGAAGGTCGGGTCGTCGCCGATGATGAGGTCACCGGTGTGCGGGTTCAGCGCGAGGCCGAGCACGAACGTGTAGGTCGAGACCGTCTCGCCGGGGTTCAGCAGCGAGTCGTACGGGGTGACCGACGAGGAGATGACGTCCTGCACGCCCGCGTTGGGGTCGTAGCGCAGGATCGTCGCCTGGCCGGTGCGCGGCGAGTCGCTGTAGTAGATGTAGTGGCCGTTGCCGCTGGCGTCGTTCTGGATGACGATGCCCTGCGGGAAGTTGGTGGTGATGCCACCGACCACGGTCGCGGCGCAGCCGCCGGCCTGGTTGGTCGGCGGGTTGACCACCGTCGGGGTCGACGAGCCGAGCGACGGCGAGCAGTGCCCGACGTCGGAGATCATCGAGACGCCGTTGCCGCCGAGCTCGTCGATGTAGAGGTCGTCGCTGCCACCGGCGTTGTGGAACATCCCGATGCCGAAGCGAACGCCCTTGCGCGGGTCGGTGACCTTGGAGATCGTCTCGAGCGACTGCTGGCCGACGGGCTGGTCGACGAAGTTGATGCGCTCGATCATCTTCGAGCGTTCGAAGCCCAGGTACAGCGCCTTGCAGTTCGAGGCGGTGATCGTGCTGCTCGTGCTGTGGTCGCACGGGCCCAGGGCCACCGAGGAGTTCTTGAAGTTGCCCGCGGAGTCGGCGAAGAACCCGACGACGTTCGCGCCGCCGAGCAGCGTGCCGCTGCCGGCGACGATCGCGCCGTTGCCGCCGTCGGCGGTCGGGTCGAACGTCAGTCGCACGGGGCCGCCGCTCTTGCTGGACATGTCGGCGGCGTAGACGAAGTAGGGGGTGGTGGTCGAGACCGTCGCGGGGTCGACGACGGCCTGCGTGGGCTTCTTGGCCTGCACGTCGCAGGTGCCGACGTTCTCGCTGAAGGCGAGGGTGACCGGGTCCTGGTCGATGCGGCACAGTCCGGCGCCGCTCGCGTCCCAGTAGTGCCCGCCCGCCGGCGAGGCGTCATCGAGCCACACCCCGTTGAACGGGAAGGTCACGCCGGACACGTACGGGCCCGCGGGAACGGGCGCGGCGTTCGCGCCGGGCGCCAGGAGCGCGAGCGCTCCGAGCACGGCCCCGCAGGCCGCGAGGACGCGGCGGCGTGGGACTCTCCTCCCGACGGGGGGTGGGTATCGTCGCTGCGTCAAGCTCATGGCATTGCTCCTTGCCGTCATGCGGCCGTCCTTGGGGGGCAACCCGACTTGTAGGGATGCGTGACTTGGCGCCCCAGGTGCGAATGCGCGCCTCGACGCACGCGGTTTCCGCACTGGCGTGTGGTCCATCGGACGACCCCGGAACGGGAGCGAACGGGCGTCGAGGCGGCGCCGAGCCGCCGTCAGGCCCGTCGTGTGCCCCCCCCGGGGGGC
>JAXDHQ010000294.1:0-11386 GCA_034664395.1 Solirubrobacteraceae bacterium
GCGCCACGCCATCGCGGCGGGCGCCCGCGGCCCCGAGCGCTTCGGCGCCGACGAGTTCGTCCGCCGCGTCGGCGACCGCGAGGGGGTCCCCGACGCCGACGCCCTCGAGCACGCCCGCGCCGTCCTCGCCACCCTCGACGAGGCCGTCGCCGGCGACCTCGCCTACGTCCGCGCCCAGCTCTCGGCCGACTACGCGCCGCTGTTCGAGAAGGGGGCCGAGGTGGACGGGCGGGGGTAGGCGGCGCAGGGCTCGCGCCGGTCGCCGCCTCCCGCGCTCGCGGCGCCCGCGGCAGGCCGCCGCCTCTCCAGCTCGCCGCGCGGGCGCCCTGACCACGCCGCCGCGCCCGCGACAGGGCGCCGCCCTCCAGCTCGGCGCCGCGGGCGCCCTGACCACGCCGCCGCGCCCGCGACAGGGCGCCGACCTCCAGCTCGCCGCGCGGGTGCCCTGGCCGCGCCGCCGCGCCCGCGACAGGCCGCCGCCCTCCAGCTCGGCGCGCGAGCGCCCTGACCGCGCCGCCGCGCCCGCGACAGGGCGCCGCCCTCCAGCTCGCCGCGCGGGCGCTCAGCCGCTGGCGTTGGGTGGTGGGCAGGGCACCGAGGGGAAGCGAACCAGCGGAGTTTCGTGACGGATCGCGGCTCCGTTGTCGCCATTGGCGCCTCGTGGCCGGGGGGTGTGCGCTCTTTTCCCTGATATGCGGGGGAAAGCGCGCACCCCCCCGACCCCCTGGGGCGAATTGCGCCGGCGCTCGCGCGCTGCGTCGCGACACCGCGACGCACCTGCGCCGTCCGACGCCCGGGGCGCCTCAACCTCGAGCGCCGGCGCACTTAAGCGAAACCCAGGTTCGCCAAAGTGCACCAGCACCGCCGCGCGACCGCCACCTGCGACGGCGCACACCACAAACGTCACGAAACTGCGCAGGCTCTCTCCCCTCGGTGCCCTGGCCGCGCACCCGCGGAAGCGCAGGCGGAGCGCGCCGGCGGCCGCGCCACCACCGGCGCCCCCTACGCCAGCACCACCACCAGCCGCCGCGGCCCGTGGACGCCCTCGACGCGGTCGAGCTCGATGTCGCTCGTCGCGCTCGGGCCGGAGACGAAGGTGAACGGGCCGACGCCGCCCTCCAGCGCGCGGATGGCCTCGGGCACGGTGGCGACGACCTGGCGGCGCTCGACGACGCACACGTGCAGGTCGGGGATCAGCGTGAGCGCGCGGCGGCCCGAGCGCTCGCCGGCGTCGAGGACGAACGTGCCGGTCTCCGCGATGGCGAGGGCGCAGCCGGTGAGCGTGCCGTCGAGCTCGTCCAGCGCGCCGGCGGACAGCCCGTCGTCGGCCACGAGCTCCACCCCGGCCGGACGCCATGCCGCGGGCACGCCCGGCGCGACGGCCAGCCGCGCCGCTCCCTGCGCCGCGCACGCCTCGGCCACCGCGGCGGCGACGTCGCGCGCCTCGACGACGGTGGCGCGGTAGTCGGCGACGCGCTCGGCGAAGCGGGCGACCGGATCGCCGGACGGAGCCGGCGGCGGCTCGTACGCCGGCGCCTGCGGCGCCTCGTCGCGCGGCACGTCGCGCAGGGCCGCGCGCACGCGCGCCAGCACGTCGTCACGTGCGCTGCTCACGCCACCACTCCCGGAACGACTGCGACGGAACCTCGGGCAGCTCGCGCGAGCGCGTCCACGGCCGCAGGGCGAGGTCGGCCAGCGGCCCGCGGCCCAGGCGCGCCGCCCGCTGGGCCACCTCGTACGCGCGGCGGCTGGCGAACACGCGCGCCATCGCCGCCATCGCCGCGCGCTCCGCCGCCGGCGCGCCGGCCTCGCGCACCACGCGCCCGCGCAGGTGCACGAGGATCGACGGGATGTCGATCTTCACCGGGCAGACCTCGTAGCAGGCGCCGCACAGCGAGCTCGCCCAGGGCAGCGTCGGCGCCTGGGCCAAGCCGCCGAGCTGCGGCGTGAGGATGGCGCCGATCGGCCCCGGATAGACGCTGCCGTAGGCGTGGCCGCCGGTGCGCTCGTAGACCGGGCACACGTTCAGGCACGCCGAGCAGCGAATGCACCGCAGCGCCGCGCGTCCGACCTCGTCGGCGAGCACGTCCGTGCGTCCGGCGTCGAGCAGCACGAGGTGGAACTCGCGCGGGCCGTCGCCCGCGGCGACGCCCGACCACGCCGACGTGTACGGGTTCATCCGCTCGCCGGTCGACGAGCGCGGCAGGAGCTGGAGCATCACCTCGAGGTCGCGCCAGCGCGGCAGGACCTTCTCGATCCCCACCACCGAGACCAGCACCTCGGGAAGCGTCGTGCACATGCGACCGTTGCCCTCGGACTCGACGACCACGACGTGGCCCGTCTCGGCCACGGCGAAGTTCGCGCCGCTCACGCCCACCGCAACCGACAGGAACTTGGCCCGCAGGTGCGCGCGCGCCGCGGCCGTGAGCTCGCGCGGGTCGTCGGACACCTCGACGCCGAGCGTGCGCCGGAACAGCGCGGCGATCTCGGCCCGGTTGCGGTGGATCGCCGGCACGAGGATGTGCGACGGCGTGTCGCCCGAGAGCTGGACGATGAGCTCGGCGAGGTCGGTCTCGACCGCGTGCACGCCGGCGCGCTCGAGCGCCGCGTTGAGGTCGATCTCGTCGGTCGCCAGCGACTTGACCTTGATCACCTCGTCGCTGCCGTGCGCCCGGGCGACGTCGGCGACGACCGCGCACGCCTCGGCGCCGTCGCGCGCCCAGTGGACGGTGCCGCCCGCACGCTGCACCGACTCCTCCAGGCGCTCGAGCCACACGTCGAGGTGGCGCAGCGCGCGGTCCTTGATCTCGGCGCCGGCGTCGCGCAGCGCCTCCCAGTCCTCGACCTCCGCGACCACCGCCGCGCGCTTGGCGCGGATCGTCGCCGTGGCGTGGCCGAGGTTGCGGCGGAGCTGGGCGTCGCCCAGCGCCACGCGCGCCGCCGCCGGGAAGCCGCCCTTCATGCCTCTCGGCTCGCCAGGATCTCGGCCAGGTGCATGACCCGCACGCCGGCGCGCGCCCGCCGCAGCCCGCCGCCGATGTGCATCAGGCACGAGTTGTCCGCCGCCGTGCAGACCTCGGCGCCCGTGTCGAGGATGCTGCGCAGCTTGTCGGTGAGCATGGCGGTCGAGGTGTCGGCGTTCTTGACCGCGAACGTGCCCCCGAAGCCGCAGCACTCCTCGGCCGCGGGCAGCTCGACGAGGTCGATCCCGCCCACCGCGCGCAGCAGCCGCGCCGGCGCGTCGCCGACCTTCAGCAGCCGCAGCGAGTGGCACGTCGGGTGGTAGGTGACGCGGTGCGGGAACGCGGCGCCGACGTCCTCGACCCCGAGGCGCCCGACGAGGAACTCGCTGAGCTCGAACACGCGCGGCGCCAGCGCGCGAACGTCCGCGGCCAGGGCCTCGTCGCCGGCCTCGGCGGCCAGGCGCTCGTAGCCCTCGCGGACCATCGCCGCGCACGATCCGCTCGGCGTGACCACCGCCTCCGCGTCGCCGAACACGCGCACGAAGCGCCGGACGAGCCCGAGCGCCTCGTGGCCGTAGCCCGAGTTGGCGTGCATCTGCCCGCAGCAGGTCTGATCGAGCGGGAAGTCGACCTGCGCCCCGACGCGCTCGAGCACCGTCACCGCGGCGCGACCGGTCCCGGGGAACAGCGTGTCGTTGAAGCAGGTGATGAACAGGGCGACCCGCACGCCGGGACATCATCCCCGACGAGCACGGCCCGCAGCCGTCAGCGCGTCAGCTCGATCTCGATCGCCGGCGGCGCCATCAGCGTCTGGGCCACCGTGCAGTAGCGCTCGGTCTTGCGCAGCAGCGCGGCGAGCTGCTCGTCGTCGGCGCCCGGCGCGTCGACCGCGAAGCGCAGGCGGATGGCGTCGAAGCCGGCGCCGACGTCGCGGTCCAGGCCGAGCGTGCCGCGCAGGTCGAGGTCGCCCTCCACGGTGGTCTCGATCGAGCGCACCTCCAGGCCCATCGCCGCCGCCACCATCTGGCACGTGAGCTGCGCGCACGCGGCCAGCGCGCCGAGCAGGAGGTCGCCCGAGCACGCCGCGGTGCCCGCGCCGCCGACGCCCGTGTGGGCCTGGGCCTCGTAGATCGCCCGGCCGAGGTCGACCGAGCACGCGACCGGGGCGTCGGCCGCGCTGCCGCGCGCCGTCAGCGTGATCCGGGCGCGCTCGGGCTCGGCGCGGTAGCCGTCCTTCAGGGGCTGCTGCAGCGTACGAAGGTCCATGCGCCGATCCTACGCCGGGAGCGGCTCCTCGAGGCCGCGGCTCGGCAGCAGCCGCTCCAGCGGCGCCGGCAGCCACCAGTTCCAGCGCCCGAGCAGCTCCATCGCCGCCGGCACGAGGACGAGCCGCACGACGGTGGCGTCGACCGCGATCGCGACCGCGCAGCCCAGCCCGATCTGCTGGATCGACGGCACGCCGGTGAGGACGAAGACCGCGAACACGGCGGTCATGATGAGTGCCGCGCTCGTGATGGTCTTCGCGCTCGCCGCCAGGCCCTCGGCGACCGCGCTGCGCGTGTCGCCGGTCGCCCGCCAGCGCTCGCGGATGTTCGACAGCAGGAAGACCTCGTAGTCCATCGACAGCCCGAACACGACCGCGAGCACGAGCGGCGGCGTGATCGCGTCGATCTGCCCGAACACCACGGACAGCACGCCGTAGGCGGCGCCGACGCTGAGCAGGTTCATGGCCACCGCCTTGAGCGGCAGGACCGCCGAGCGCAGCAGCAGGAGCAGCACGACGTACGACAGCCCGAGGACGAAGACCGCGATCTTCCACATCGAGCCGTCGACGAGGTCGTGGAAGTCGACGAGGCCGGCCGACGTGCCGCCCACCTCGGCGCCGGCGGGCAGCCGATCGCGCAGGCGCGCGACCAGCGCCTTGGCCTGCGGCGACTCGCCGTCGTGGCGCGGGATGGCGCTGACCAAGGCGCGCGCTCCGTCGCGCGAGGCGACCGCGGGCATCACGCGCTCGACCTCGGGGTCGGCGCGCAGCGCCGCGGCGACCGCGCCCGCCTGCGCCCGCGGCGCCAGGACGCGCACCGGCGAGGCCGCGCCCGGGCCGGTCACCGCGCGCGCCGCCTCGAAGCCCTGGCGCGTCTCGTTGCCGGCCGGGAACTGGCGCAGCGCGCCGTCGGTGGTCGACAGCCAGAGCGCCGGGGTCGCCAGCGCCGCCAGGACGAGGGCGCCGGCGACCAGCGCCCGGCCGGGCCGGCGCATGACCGCCGTGGCCCAGCGGGTCCAGAAGTCGGGCGGGACGGGAGCGCCGGGCCGCGTCGAGCCCGGCCGGCGCGGCGCCCAGGAGCGCCGGACGCGGTGCAGTGCCGCGAAGAGGCGACCCGGCGTGGACGCGCGGCGCCCGAGCAGCGAGATGAGCGCGGGCAGCAGCGTCGCCGCCGCGAGCACCGAGACCGCCACGACGAGGATCGCGCCGAGCGCCATCGAGCGGATCGCGGTCGTGTCGACCATCCACAGCCCGGCGAGCGAGACGACGACCGTCAGCCCGGAGAACGTCACCGCCACGCCCGAGGTCGACAGCGCGACGGCCCGCGCCTCGTCCGGGCTGCGGCCGGCCCGCACCTCGGCGCGGTAGCGCGCGAGGACGAAGAGCGAGTAGTCCACCGCGACGCCGATCCCGATCATCGACGCCATGTTGGTGACGAACACCGACATCTCCATCGCCATCGAGAGCGCGTAGATGAGCGCGCCGGTGACGACCACGGAGACGAGCCCGAGCGCGAGCGGCAGGGCCGCCGCCGCGAGCGAGCCGAAGACGGCGAGCAGGATGATCGCCACGATCGGGAACCCGGCGGACTCCGCGCGCGCCAGGTCCCGCTTGGTGAGGTCCTGCAGGCCGGCCCACAGCGCGCTCTGGCCGATGAGGTGCAGCGCGACCGGCCCGGTCGCGCCGTCGCCCACGCCCAGGCGGTCGCGCAGTCCGGTGGCGACGTCGGGCGCGTCGGACTCGGTGAGGTCCACGGTCAGCGGGACGACGAGCGTCCGCACGCCGTCGCGGCGCAGCTCGGCCAGCGCCACGCCGCGCGCCCGCGCCGAGAGCTCGACGTGCGCGGTGGCCCCGGCGGCGGCGCCGACCCGGGCCAGGGCGGCGCGCACGTCGGCGGCCGACGCGCCCGGCGCGGGCACCACGACCGCGGCCAGGGTCGCCCGCGAGCCGGCGGCGAAGTCCCGCCCGAGGGCCGACTCGACGCGCTGCGACTGCGATCCGGGGACGCCGTAGCCGCCGCCGGTGAGGTGGTCGGACTGGCGCATCGCCAGCGGCACGGCCGCGGCGAGCGCCACGAGCCAGACGGCGAGGACCGCGGCGCGATGGCGCCGGACGAAACGGTCGATGCCGAGCATGAGCGTGCGCACGTTGGGCCCCCTTGGAGCGAGACGGACCGGGTCTTGGCTGGCTGGCCAGCCAAGAATGCAGGAGCCGCGCCGCGCCCGGTGTGAGGCGCGTCACACAAGCGGAGTCAGTCGATGAGCGCGCGGACGGCCAGCGCCCCCGCCGCGATGGTCTGCGTGAAGTCGTGGTCGCGCTCGGTGAGCATCCGCAGGCTCACGCCGTCGGCGAGCGAGAACAGCACGTCGGCCACCGCATCCGGCGCCGCCCGCAGGTGCAGCGCGCCCTCGGCCTGCTTGCGCTCGAGCATGCCGGCCACGTGCTCGCGCGTGCGCCGCAGCAGCTCGGCGAACTCGCCGGCGATCTCCTCGTTGCGGCGCGAGAGCGTGAACAGCTCGAAGACGAGCGTGATGAACTCGGGCTCCTCGCGCACGAAGTCGCGCAGCGAGGCGACGAGGGCCGAGACGACGTCGTCGGCGTCGCGGGCTGGCGCGAGCTGCGCGTCGAGCACGCTCATGCGCAGCTCGCAGTCGCGGCGCACGACCTCCGCGAGCAGGCGTTCCTTCGTCCCGAAGTAGTAGTGCACCAGCCCGCGCGACACGCCCGCCTCGCGCGCGACGTGGTCGAAGGTCGAGCCCGCCACGCCCCGCCGCGCCACGCTCGAGCGCATCGCGTCGACGATGCGCTGGGCCTTGTCGCCCTCGATGTCCCGGTGCCGGGTCGCCGCCTCCATCGACCCTAGGCTAGCTGGCCGGCCAGCCGGGAGCGAGAGGACCGGTGGCGAGCCGGGCGGGCGGGGGCGAACGAACGAAGGGCGCCCGATCGGGCGCCCTTCAGGACCTGCTCGAGCCCGCGAGGACGGCCGGCTACGAGCTGACGGTCTCGCTCGCCGGAGCCGACGCGGGCGACGTCGTCGAGGTGTAGTCGAACTCCTCCTCGGCCCCGAACAGGAGGTCGAGGATCTTGTTGCGGAGGTCCTCGCTCAGCGCCACGGCGAGGCCGGCCCCGACGAGGCCGACGATCAGCAGCTTCCCGAAGCCGCCGCGTCGCTTGGGCTTCTGCGGGCCCTCGCGCAGCGCCTGGCCGGCGTCGCGCAACGCCTCCGCGGCCTGGCGGAGGTCCTTGTGAAGCTTCTTGTCGTCCATGACCTTCGTCGCCGGCTTGCCGTTGGTCAGCCGGCCGTAGGCGCTCTTGGCGCTGTCGAAGGCGACCATGACGTTGTCACGCAGCTCCGCGTCCTCGACCACGCGCTGGACGTAGGGGCTGGCCCCCGATGCGGCACGGCGCGCCTTGGCCGCCTGCTTCTTCGCTGCCATCGCTGTCCTCTCAGACGTCGCTTGAAGTCCGTTGGCGATCCTATACCCGGGCCCTGGAGGCCGCACGCGAGCGTCTGCGGCCGTTGGACGGCACCGCCTGCAGCGCGACCTCGAGGACCTGCTCGATGTCCTCGACGAAGACGAAGTCGAGATCGCGGCGCAGGTGCTCGGGGATCTCGTCCACGTCGACCTCGTTGGGCGCCGGGGCGATCACGACGCGGATGCCGGCCCGCTGGGCGGCCAGCGACTTCTCCTTCAGGCCCCCGATCGGGAGCACCTGGCCGGTCAGCGTGATCTCGCCCGTCATGGCCACGTCGTCGCGCACCGGCCGGGCGCTGATCAGCGAGACGAGCGCGGTCGCCATCGTCACGCCGGCGCTGGGGCCGTCCTTGGGGATCGCGCCGGCGGGCACGTGGATGTGGAGGTCGTGCTCGGCGAACCAGTCCTCGTCGAGCCCGGCCGCGACCTTGGCGTGGTGGGCGCGCACGTAGGAGAGCGCCGCCTGCGCGGACTCCTTCATGACGTCGCCGAGCTGGCCGGTGATCGTCAGCACGCCCTTGCCGGGCATCGCCGTCGCCTCGACGAAGAGCACGTCACCGCCCGCCGGCGTCCAGGCCAGGCCGGTGGCCACGCCGGGCTCGCGCGTCCGGCGCTTGGTCTCGGGGTAGTAGCGCGCCTTGCCCAGCAGCTCGCGGGCGCGCTGCTCGGAGACGGTCACCTTCTTGGGCGGCCTGCCGTCGGACTCGGCCACGTCGCGCGCGATCTTGCGGCAGATCGCGCCGATCTGGCGCTCGAGCCCGCGCACGCCCGCCTCGCGCGTGTACTCGTGGATGACGACGCGCAGCGCGCGGTCGGAGAACGAGATCCAGCTCTTGCGCAGGCCGTTGCGCTCGATCTGGCGCGGCACGAGGTAGCGCTTGGCGATCTCGAGCTTCTCCTCCTCGGTGTAGCCCGCGAGCTGGATGACCTCCATGCGGTCCAGCAGCGCCCCTGGGATCGTGTCCAGCGTGTTGCCGGTGGTCACGAACATGACCTTCGAGAGGTCGAACGGGACGTCGAGGTAGTGGTCGCGGAAGGTCGCGTTCTGCTCGGGGTCGAGCACCTCCAGCAGCGCGCTCGCCGGGTCGCCCCGGTAGTCCGAGCCGACCTTGTCGATCTCGTCGATCATGAACAGCGGGTTGTTGGAGCCCGCGTCGCGCAGCGCGCGGATGATCACGCCCGGCATGGCGCCGATGTACGTGCGCCGGTGACCGCGGATCTCGGCCTCGTCGCGCACGCCGCCGGCGCTGATGCGCTCGAACTCGCGCCCGAGCGCGCGGGCGATCGAACGCCCGAGCGAGGTCTTGCCGACGCCGGGCGGGCCGATGAAGGACAGGATCGAGCCGCGCGCGTCGGGCTTGAGCTTGCGCACGGCGAGGAACTCGAGGATGCGGTCCTTGACCTGCTCGATGTCGTAGTGGTCCTCGTCGAGCACGTCGCGCGCGTGCGCGAGGTCGAGGTTGTCCTCCGTCGACCTGTTCCACGGCAGCGAGGCGATCCACTCCAGCCACGTGCGGATGACGCTGTGCTCGGCGGCCTGCGGCGGCAGCGCCTCCAGGCGCTTGAGCTCGCGGTCGACCTGGCGGCGCACCTCGTCGGGGAGGTCGAGCCCGGCGAGCTGCTCGCGCAGCTCGTTGGCCTCGGCCGCCGACTCGTCGAACTCGCCCAGCTCCTTGCGGATGGCATCGAGCTGCTGGCGCAGGACGAACTCGCGCTGGCCCCTGTCGATCTCGGACTGGACCTGGTTCTGGATCTCCGAGCCGATCGACAGGACCTCGAGCTCACGGGCGAGGATCTCGACCAGGCGGCGCAGGCGCCGGGCGACGTCGACCTCCTCCAGCAGCGACTGCTTCTCGTCGGTGCGCAGGCGCAGCGACCCGGCGATGAGGTGGCTGAGGACGCTCGGGTCGTCGACGTTGGCGACCGCGAGCTGCAGCTCCTCGGGCAGGTAGGGGTTCGCCTCGACGATGCGCGTGAACGTGCCCTGGACGTTGCGCATGAGCGCCTCGAGCTCGGCCGTCTCGTCGGCGACCACGTCGGGCACCTCGGAGACCTCGGCCACGAGGTAGGGCGTCTCGCGCACCCAGCGGTCGATGTGGACGCGCTGGCCTCCCTGGACGAGGATCCGGATCGTGCCGTCGGGGACCTTCAGCATGCGCGCGATCGCGCCGACGACGCCGACGTCGTAGAGGTCGTCCGGCCCGGGCGCCTCCTTCTCCGGATGCCGAGAGGAGACCATCACCAGCATCCGGTTGCCGCGCAGGACGTCGTCCACGAGCTGGACCGAGCGCTCCTGGCCCACGGCGAGGGGCAGCAGCGTGTCGGGCAGCGGGACGGCCTCGCGCAGCGGCAGCACCGGCAGGGTGCCCGGGACCGCGCCCTGGACGTCGAGCGGGACGGCCTGCGCGCCTCCGTTGGTCTCGGCGACGTCGGTCATGCCCCCTCCAGCAGCTCCTCGTCGCGGTCGATCTCGATCGGGACGCTGCGGGTGCGGACGTCGGGACGCACGAGCGGCAGCTCGATGCGCAGCATGCCGTCGCGGTACGTCGCGCGAGCCTGGTCGGCGACGACCTCGGCGCCGAGCGCGATGACGCGACGGAAGGGACCGAAGTCGATCTCGAGCTGCTGGTAGACGCGGCCCTCGGCGTCGGCCGGCCGGCGGTGGCCGGCGAGCACGAGCTCGCGCCCCTCGATCTCGAGCGTCAGCTCGTCGGGGTCGATGCCGGCGAGCTCGGCCTGCACGCCCGCCCGCGGCGGGCCGTCCTCGTAGAAGCCGTCGACGCGCGGCGAGAAGCCGCCGCGCCGGCGCGGCGCCAGGCCGGTGCGGTCGAACACGTCGCCGAAGAGAACGTCCACCTCGCGCCGCATGCGCTCGAAGTTGGCGAAGAGATCCCGATCAGGCGCCATGGTCGGACTGTATCGACGCCAGGCCGGCCGTTCGTCTCGCACGGGGTTGGACATAGGTCGCGTCGGGTCGAGGGCCAGCGGGGGTCGTCGAAACCCAGGTCGTGGGCGGCACCGCGCGAGGCAGGGCACCGAGGGGAAAGCAGAGTCGCGGAGAGTCGTGACGCTTGGGGTGTTCCCCGTTGCGAAGCACGCCCGGCGCCAGGTGCTCGACGAACACTGCCCGCATACGGTGCATTTCGCGTCGAGCACGCGCGCGGGAGGACGACCGCGAGCGCCCCGAGGCGCCGCCCGCTCCGCTTCCCCTCGATGCCATGCGCCGCGCAGCGCCGCGAGACGCGCGCCGACGACCAGCGCGGCGCCGAAGTCACCCGAACCGCGGCAGCACCTCGCGCGCCCACGTCTCGAAGAAGGCGTCCTGCTCGGGGCCGATCTGCTGGACGAAGAGCTCGTCGACGCCGGCGTCGGCGTACTCCTGCAGCGCCGCGACGTGGCGGTCGAGGTCGGGGCCGCACGACACCGACTCGGCCACCATCTCCTCGGTGACGAGCTGGCACGCCTGCTCGAAGTGGCGGGGGGTCGGCAGCACCTGGGCGAGCTCGCCGGGCAGCGCCTCGTTGGGCCACAGGCGGTGCGCGGTGCGCCGCGCCTGCGCCTCGTCGGGGCCGAAGCAGACCTTGGTGCCGGCCTGCACGGGCCCGACGCCGCCCACGGTCCGGTACAGCTCGAACAGGTCGGCGTCGGGCTTGGTGGTCACGTAGCCGTCGGCGATCCGCGCG
>JAXDHQ010000295.1:0-5146 GCA_034664395.1 Solirubrobacteraceae bacterium
CCCCCCCGGCCGGTGCTGCTGCGCGAGGTCAGCGCGGCCCAGTCGCCGCGGCTGAGCACGGGCATCGGCGAGCTCGACCGCGTCCTCGGAGGCGGCCTGGTGCCGGGCTCGCTCGTGCTCCTGGGCGGCTCGCCAGGCATCGGCAAGTCGACGCTGACCAACATGGCGCTCGGCCACCTCGCCGCCGCGGGACGCAGCACGCTCTACGTCTCCGGTGAGGAGTCGGCGGCCCAGATCCGCCTGCGCGCGGAGCGCCTCGGCTCGGCCGCGCTCGACGTGCCGGTGCTGGCCGAGACCGACCTCGACGCGGTGCTGGCCACGCTCGAGGCCGAGCGTCCCGACGCGTGCGTCATCGACTCCGTGCAGACGCTGCACTCCGGCGCGCTGGAGTCCGCGCCGGGCACGGTCGGCCAGGTGCGCGAGGTCGCCACGCGCATCACCGAGGTGGCCAAGCGCCAGGGCACCGCCGTCGTGCTCGTGGGCCACGTGACCAAGGAGGGCTCGCTCGCCGGGCCGCGCGTGCTCGAGCACCTCGTGGACTGCGTCCTGCAGTTCGAGGGCGAGCGCGAGCGCACCTACCGCACGCTGCGCTCGCTGAAGAACCGCTTCGGGTCGACCAGCGAGGTCGGCGTCTTCGAGATGCGCGAGGGCGGCCTGGTCGAGGTCCTCGACGCCAGCGCCCGCTTCGTGGCCGAGGCCACGCGGGCCGCCGGCTCGGTGGTGCTCGCCTCGATGGAAGGGTCGCGCCCGCTGCTCGTCGAGGTGCAGGCGCTGGTGTCCTCCAGCGAGCTCGTCCCGCCGCGGCGCGTGTGCAACGGCATCGACCGCAACCGCCTGGCGCTCGTGCTCGCGGTCCTGGGCCGCCACGCCGGGCTGGGGCTCGGCACCAAGGACGTCTTCGTCAACGTCGTCGGCGGGGTGCGCGTCGACGAGCCCGGCGCCGACCTCGCGATCGCCCTCGCCGTGGCGAGCGCCGCGCGGGGCGTGGCGACCGACCCGGCGCCGCTGGCGTGCTTCGGCGAGGTGGGCCTGACCGGCGAGCTGCGCAGCGTCGGCCACCCCGATCGGCGCATCGCCGAGGCCGCCAAGTTCGGCCTGCGCACCGTCGTGTCGCCGGTCGGCTCGAGCACGCTGCGCGACGCGATCGGCGCCGCGCTGGGCGGTGCCCGGCGGGGCGTGCAGGCGGCTTGACAGTCCGTTGACGGGCTAAGGCCCAGCTAAAAACGCTGCTAGAATCGGGCACGATGGCGCAGCGTTCCGGGGATGAGCTCACCGAGCTCGAGAGTCGCCAAGAGCCCCGGCTCGTCAAGTCCCTGGAGATGGTGGCGCCCGGCACGGCGCTTCGCGAGGGCATCGACAACATCGTCCACGCGCGCACCGGCGGCCTCATCGTCATGGGCGATCCCGAGGAGTTGAGCTTCCTCTTCTCCGGCGGGATCAAGCTCGACATCGACTACACGCCGGCGCTCCTCTACCAGGTGGCGAAGATGGACGGCGCCATCGTCCTGAACGCCAACGCGACGAAGATCACGATGGCGAACGTCCAGCTCATGCCGGATCCGACCATCCTCTCGATGGAGACCGGCACCCGCCACCGCACCGCCGAGCGCGTGTCCAAGCAGACCGACGCGCTCGTGATCGCCATCTCGCAGCGGCGCGAGGTCGTCTCGCTCTACGTCGACGGGACCAAGTACATCCTCGAGGACATCCCCGTCGTCCTGGCCAAGGCCAACCAGGCGCTGGCCACGCTCGACAAGTACCGCACCCGCCTGGACCAGGTCTCCACCCGCCTCACCGCCCTGGAGTTCGAGGGCGGGGCCACGCTGCACGACGTCCTCACCGTGCTCCAGCGCGCCGAGCTCGTCACGCGCATGGCCGTCGAGATCGAGCGCTACATCGTCGAGCTCGGCACCGAGGGCCGGCTCATCGAGATGCAGCTCGAGGAGACGATGGTCGGCACCGCCGCCGACAAGGCGGCGCTCGTGCACGACTACCTGGCGCGGGACACCGAGGAGGACTTCGCGGCCGGGCTCGATCAGATCGGCCGGCTGCCGCACCAGGACCTGCTCGACTTCGGCCGCCTCGCCGAGGTCCTGGGCTACGACCGCAAGCTGAACACGCTCGACTATCCGGTCTCGCCGCGCGGCTACCGGATCCTGGGCCGCATCCCCCGGCTGCCCAAGCTCGTCGTCCAGCACATCGTGACCGAGTTCGGAGGCCTCGACGAGATGCTCGCGGCCACGGATGCCGAGCTCGAGACCGTCGAAGGCGTGGGCGAGATCCGCGCCAAGGACATCCGCGAGGGCCTGCGCCGGTTGCAGGAGATCAACCTCGTGGACCGCTACCTGCAGACCTAGAACCGAAACACCCCCCCCAACGGCACACTCCATCTTCGTGCCTTCAGCCCCCCAAGGAGGAAGAATCATTCCTGACAGCATTGACGCGCAGCTCGTGGAAGACCTCGAAGTCCCCGAGCTCGAGAACATCGAGTTCGAGTGTGGTGACAACGTCGTCTATCCGCATCACGGGGCGGGCAAGGTCCTCAAGAAGGAGCTCCGCAAGATGTTCGGTGAGGAGCGGGAGTACCTCACCATCAAGATCTTGCACAACGACATGACCGTCATGGTCCCGTGCGAGAACGCCGCCCTGGCCGGGTTGCGTCGGGTCATCGACGAGGAGACGGTCAAGAAGGTCCTCGCGGTGCTGGCGGACGACGTCTCGGAGATGCCGAAGAACTGGAACCGCCGGTTCAAGCACAACCGCGACAAGATCAAGACGGGCGACATCTACGAGCTCGCGGAGGTCGTGCGCAACCTCGCGATCCGCGAGCACCAGAAGGGCCTGTCGACGGGCGAGAAGCAGATGTTCACCCGCGCCAAGAAGATCCTCGCCTCCGAGCTGATGTACGCGCTCGACAAGGACGAGACCGAGGCGGAGGACCACCTCGACAACCTGCTCGCCGAATCGGCGGGCGCGAAGGTCGCCTCCGCGTAGAGGCAGTCGATGGCGGTCGCGCTGGTCGTGGCCGCGGGTCGTGGCGAACGCCTTGGGTCCGAGGGGCCCAAGGCGTTCGTCATGCTGGCGGGGCGTCCGATGATCGAGTGGTCGATCGTCGCGCTGCAGGCGGTGGCGGCGATCGAGCAGATCGTCGTCGCCCTGCCGCCGGGCGTCACGGCGCCCGCCGGGACGCTGGGCGTCACCGGCGGGGCGCAGCGCTCGCACTCGGTGCGCGCCGCCCTGGGCGCCGCGCGCGCCGGCGACGGCGTCGTGCTCGTCCACGACGCCGCCCGGCCGCTGCTGACCCCGGCGATCGTCGAGGACTGCCTGCAGGCGCTGCGCGCCGGCGACTGCGACGCCGCCATCGCCGCCGCCCCGGTCGTCGACACGATCAAGGAGTCGGCCGGGCAGGAGGTGGTGCGCACGCTCGACCGCTCGCGGCTGTGGGCGGTGCAGACGCCGCAGGCCTTCCGCCGCGACGTGCTCGAGCGCGCGCTGGCGCAGGACGACGACGTCCTGGCGGCCGCGACCGACGACGCGTCGCTGGTCGAGGCGCTGGGCGCCACGGTGCGGCTCGTCCCGGCGCCGGCCGAGAACCTCAAGGTCACCACGCCGATCGACCTGCGGGTCGCCGAGCTGCTGCTGGGCCGCCGCTGAGCGCCCGCGGCGCCCTGCGAGAATGCCGCCCGGTGCTCACCGATTACCACGTCCACCTCCGCCCCGACGACGTCGACGAGACGCCGGCCGAGCGCTACCTGACCCCGGCCAACGCCGAGCGCTACCGCGCCGCGGCGTCCGAGCACGGGATCGAGGAGCTCGGCGTGGCCGAGCACGTCTACCGCTTCACGCAGGCGCTGGAGGTCTGGCAGCACGAGCTGTGGCGCCAGTCGGCGCGCGACGACCTCGACGCCTACTGCGACTTCGTGCGCGACCGCACCGACCTCAAGCTCGGCATCGAGGCCGACTTCATCCCCGGCCGCGAGGACCGCATGGCCGACCTGCTCAGCGGACGTGACTTCGACTACGTCGTCGGCTCGATCCACTTCGTCGGCGACGGCGCGGTCGACTACGACCTCTACGACATCTGGTCGACGGCGAGCTCGCCCGACCGCGTGTGGCGCACGTACTTCGAGTGGCTGGGCGAGGCGGCGATGACCGGGATGTTCGACATCCTCGCGCACCCCGATCTGGTCAAGTACTGGGGCGGGCAGCGCCCGAGCCCCGATCGCGACCTGCGCTACTACTACGAGATCGCCCTGGAGGGCATCGCCGAGTCGGGGATCGCCGTGGAGGTCTCGACCGCCGGGCTGCGCAAGCCGGTCGGCGAGCTGTATCCGGCGCGTCCGTTCCTGGAGATGGTGCTCGAGGCCGGCAACCCGATCGCCCTGTCCAGCGACGCGCACACGCCCGAGGACGTCGGCCGCGACTACGAGCACGCGCTGAAGGTGCTCGAGGACCTCGGCGTCACCGAGCTCGCCGTGTTCGAGCGCCGCGAGCGCCGGCTGGAGCCGATCGGGTGACCACCACGGCGGGGATCGGCTGGGACTCGCACCGGCTCGTGGCCGGGCGGCCGCTGATCCTGGGCGGCGTGGCGATCCCCCACGATCGCGGCCTCGACGGCCACTCCGACGCCGACGTGCTCGCCCACGCGATCATCGACGCGCTCCTGGGCGCGGCCGCGCTGGGCGACATCGGCCAGCACTTCCCCGACACCGACGAGCGCTACCGCGACGCCGACTCGATGGAGCTCCTGCGCACGGTCGTGCGGACCCTGGGCGAGCGCGGGCTGCGTGTCGCCCACGTCGACGCCACCGTCGTCATGGAGCGCCCGAAGCTCGCTCCGCACCGCGACGACATCCGCGCCTGCCTGGCTCGCGGCCTGGACGTGACGCCCGAGCAGGTCAACGTCAAGGCCTCGACCGGCGAGGGGATGGGCTTCGTCGGACGCGGGGAGGGCGTGGCGGCGCTGGCGGTGGCCACCCTGCGGAGCTCCTAGTGCCGATCGCCGCCACGACGGCCACTCCGACGCCGACGAGCTCGCCCACGCGATCATCGACGCGCACCTGGGCGCGGCCGCGCTGGGCGACATCGGCCAGCACTTCCCCGACACCGACGAGCGCTACCGCGACGCCGACTCGATGGAGCTCCT
>JAXDHQ010000296.1:0-11782 GCA_034664395.1 Solirubrobacteraceae bacterium
GCGCGGCAGCAGCGACGCGGTCAGCGGCCGCTGGAGCTCGGCCTGGACGTCGCCGCGGCGGAAGTACAGCGCGACGGTCTGGACCCGGCCGGGCCGCGGCGGGATGAGCACGACGACCTGCTTGATGTCGAGGTAGCGGAACGAGTAGAGCGCGAGCTCCAGGGCCTCGCGGCGCAGCAGGAACATGCGCGCCCTGGACGGCTTGCCGTGGTCGATCGAGCAGTTCGGGCCGAGCCCGCAGAGCTGGTACAGGACGCCCTTGTCGTCGTGGACCTGGATGTCCCCGCCCTTCTCCGGCGCCTGGCGCAGGGCGACGGTCAGCGGCACGCCCTTGAACGACAGCTCGTTGGCCTCGATCTTGACGAGCTGCTCGCCGTCGTCGCGGTATCCCGACGCGATGTGCGTCGCGATCTCGTTCGCGCCGACGACGCCGTTCTGCGACGGCTTCCAGGGCGACCACGCCGGCCCGGGCGTCGCCGTCGACGGGCCGATGACCAGGACGGCGATGCCGACCAGCGCCGCGACGCCCACGGCGACGAGCGCGCCGGTGAGGAACTGGAAGCGCGGGGCGAAGGGGGAGTGGGCGCGGGGAACCGCGACGGCGGGGGCCCCACCCTCGCGCCGGCGCTCGGGCAGGAGGTCGCCGCCGTCCTCGTCGATGGCGTCGGACTCGACGACCTCGGCGTCCGGCGGCAGCAGCGGCTCGCGCCGCTCGGGCAGCAGCGAGTCCGGGTCGTGCTTGGGCTGCGTGCCCGCCGGGTCCCAGGGCCGCGGGGCCTGTGGGCTCTCGTCGCGCTCGCTCATAGCTTCGGCCAGATCTGCTCGTCGAGGATGTCGATGGCGGGGGGCGCGGGGTTGGCGGCCTCGAGCAGCTCGACGACCTCGTCGCCGTAGAGCTCCTTGTGCGCCACCAGCGCGTCGGCGACGCGGGCCACGGCCTCGCGGTTGGCGCGCACGCAGCAGACGGCGGTGATGTACGCCTGCCCGAGGATCTGCGCGGCGGCGCGGCGCTTGGCCGGGTCGCCGAGGACCGAGCCGATCGGGTCGCTGTCCATGGCGCTGCCCATGCGGGCGCGGTTCATGATCTGCAGCCCGATCTTCTCGAAGCGGTCCATGAGCTCCTTCTCGACCTCGGCCAGGCGCTCCTTGGGGACGCGCCCGCGCAGGTCGAGCGGCTCGGGACCCATGCCGCTCATGCCGACCATGCGGGCGGCGCGCCACGTCGCGCTCTGGATGTCGCCGCCGACGCCGATCGAGTTCTCGCCGTAGAACACGTGCTCGGCGGCCATGGCGCCGAGCGTCCAGACGAGGTTGCCGACCTCCTCGTGGCGCCAGCTCGAGAAGCGCTCCTCCTTCTCGATCGCCTGGTGGTGGCCGAGCGAGCCGCCGCGCATGCGGATCGAGAGGCGGGTCGAGAGAACGTCCTTCATGTACACGTGGCTGGCGACCGCGTGGCCGGCCTCGTGGATCGCGACCGCGCGGGTCTCGTCCTCGATGTAGTTCACGCCGACGGCGGTGCCGGACTCGATCGTCGTCATCGCCTCGACGATGTCCTTGCGCACGAACTCTGGGCGCCCGTCGGAGTGCGCGTAGGTCAGCGCCATCGAGCACACCTGCTCGATCATGGCCGGCGAGTAGCCGTTGGTCATGCGCGCGAGCTCGTCGCGGCGCTCGGGGCGGTCGAGGTCGGCCTCGTGGGCGACGCGGCCCAGGTAGAGGTCGAAGATGTCGCTGCGGTCGTCCTTGGTCGGCGTGCGGAACCAGATGTGGCGGCCCATGCGACCCGGGCGCACCAGCGCGGGGTCGAGCGCCTCGATCGGGACGTTGGTGGCGCCGATGAAGTAGATCTGCTCGCCGCGTGGCTTGGGCGGCTTGACCCGCAGGCGCAGCTTGCGGACGCGATGGGGGACGATGTAGATCGCGTCCAGGAACGTGTTGAAGCGGTTGGTCAGGAACTTGCGCAGGAACGGCGGCTCGTCGATGCCGTCCATCTGCACGAGGAGCTGGTTGAGCGCGAGCTGGCCGCCCCCGCCCATACCGGGGAACATCACGCCCTGGATGCGGTCGCGTACGGCCGCGAGCGGCGGCGGCGGGCCGACGGGGCCGCGCGGCTCGGCGCGCGACATGAACAGGCGGTCGCGCCACTGGCGGTTCTCCAGGACGAGGTCGCCGGTCGCCGTCAGCGCGCCCCACGGGCCGTACAGCGGCGGCTCCTCGAAGCCGCTGACCGTGGGCCGGAAGCCGTAGTTGCTGCCCTGCAGCGCCTGGCGGCGCATACCGACGGCGTCGATCTCGTCGATGAAGATCATGCACGTGCCGCCCCACTTGCGGGCGAGCTTGCGCGCCTTGCGGATCAGGAACATGACGACGACGACGTCCATGCCGATGAACGTCTGGGCGAAGCCGGAGCCCGGCATCGTCACGATCGGCGAGTTGAACGACGTCGCGATCGCCTTGGACAGCATGGTCTTGCCGGTGCCGGGCGCGCCGATGAAGAGCAGGCCGCGCTCGGGCTTGCCGCCGGCGCGGCGGAAGTCCTCGCCGGCCGACCACAGCTCGATGACCTTGGTGACCTCCTCCTTGGGCTCGGCCTGGCCCCGGACGTCGCCGAGCTTCACGCCCCAGTCCGCGTCGCCTGGCTCGTAGCCCTTCATCTGCTTGAGGCCGAAGAAGAGCATCGGCCCGAAGAGGATGAAGACGTTCGCGAAGAACAGGAAGAAGATCTGGAAGCCGTACAGCGGGATGAGCTGCAGCAGCCCGGGCAGGGCCGTCCCGATGCTGCCGAACGAGACGCCCAGCGCCGACATCGTGGTGAGGACGATCGCGACCAGCAGGCCGAGCCAGAACAGGCGGCGGAAGCGCGTGCGCCAGTACCAGACGCGGCGACGTTCGACGATGTCGGCGTCGATGAGCTCGCGCCCCGCGCCGTAGACGTTCGCGCGCGGGATCAGCTTGTGGGCGAGGACGTCGATGAAGCCGCGGAACATGATGACCACCACGAAGGTGGCCACCAGCGCCCACAGCAGCGGCCAGTGGTGGACGCCACGCAGCCAGGCGAACATCGCCGGGCTGGTCAGCAGCGCGACGAAGGTCGCCGCCCGTGCCAGGCGCTTCCATTCGCCCTGCAGCGCCCGCTGCTCCGAATCCCTCTGCGGGCCGAACGCCGTCCTCTCCCCTCTGGGCATCGCGAAAGTATTGTCCAGAAACGTCAGGTCCACATCAAGAACCCGCCGCTCTGGACCGCCGGTCCATCGCCCGCGCCATGCAGGCCAAACGGAGGTCGCGCGCAGCGGCTGAGGTAGTCTCGGGGCGCACATGGTCCGTCGCCCGCTCAGCGAGCTTGGTCCGGGGGCACGCGAGCGGACGCCGCGCTGGGCGCTGTGCGCGCTCGCCGCCGGCGTGATGGTCCTGATGGCCGCCGGCACGCCGGGTCGCGCCGCGGCGGCCACCTGCGACGCCGGGCCCGACTTCGGCTGCCAGACGCTCGCGGTGCCGCTCGACCGCTCGAATCCGGCCAGCCCCGTGCTCTACCTGCGCTACGCGGTGCAGCGCCGGCCGGCGTCGGTGAAGGGCGTGCTCGTCGCGCTGCTCGGCGGCCCGGGGCAGAGCGGGCTGCCGTTCGCATCCGACTACGAGCAGGCGCTGGCGCCGATGCTGCGCACGCGCCGGCTCGTGCTCGTCGACCAGCGCGGGACCGGCCGCTCCGGCGTGGTGCGCTGCCCGGCGCTGCAGAAGCGCGGCACGTTCGCGCCGACCGTCCCCGGCCTCGTCGGCGAGTGCGGCGTGGCCCTCGGCGCGAACGCCGGCGCCTACGGGACGGCCGACACCGTGCTCGACCTCGAGACGTTGCGCCAGCGGCTCGGCCCGGCCCGGCTGGCGCTCTTCGGCGTCTCCTACGGGACCTACGTGGCCGAGCAGTACGCGCGGACGTTCCCCGATCGCGTCCAGCGCCTGATCCTCGACTCCACGCTGCCGCCCGACGGTCCGACGCTCTTCGACACCGACATCTACAGCCACACCGGTCGGATCCTGCGCACCGAGTGCACGCCGCGCTGCCGGGCGCTGGGGATCGATCCGGTGGCCGACACCGCGGCGGTCGTCTCCAAGCTGACGCAGGGCGACCTCGTGGGCCAGGCGCCGACGGTGCACGGGCGCCGGCGCCCGACGTCGCTGAACACGCCGGGGCAGCTCGCCACGATGCTCATCGGCGGCGACTTCAGCGCCTCGCTGCGGGCGGCGCTGCCCGGCGCGCTGCACGCCGCCGCGCTGGGCGACTCGCGCGCGCTGCTGCGGCTGCGGCGGCTGACCGACGAGCCGCCGTTCACGACCGAGGAGCTCAGCATCGGGCTGTACTCGGCGACCACGTGCGCGGACATGACCGCGCCGTACACGCTCGGGACGTCGATCGCCGACCGTCCCGCCGCCGAGGACGCGGCGCTGGCCGGCCTGGATCCGAGCGTGATCTATCCCTTCGACCCGCCGGGAGCGCGCGAGCTGAGCGCGGCCGAGTACTGCCGGCTGTGGCCGCAGGCGCCGGCGCGCCCGCGCGCGACGGGGCCGTTTCCCGACGTCCCGGCGCTCATCTTCGGCGGGCAGTTCGACATGCGCACGCCGCTGGAGAACGCGGTCGCGGTGTCGGCGCAGCTCCCGCAGTCCCACATCGTGGCGGTGCCGGCCGAGGGCCACGCCGTCGTGGGGGCGGACGCCTCGCCGTGCGTGCTCAACGCCATCCGGCGCTTCGCCCAGGGCGCGGCGCCGAGCGCCTGCCGCCTGGCGGTCAGCCTGTTCCCGACCCTCGGGGTCGATCCGGTCTCGCTCGCGCAGGCGGCGCGCGCGCCGGGCCTCACCGGCCGGAGCGGGCGGCTGGTGGGGGCGATCATCGACACCGTCACCGACGCCGACAACTCCGCGTCGATCGCGCTGGACTCCCAGCTCCCGAGCGCCGGCGGCCTGGCGGGCGGCGTCGCGACCTGGACGGCGACCGGCCTGCAGCTCTCGCGCTACGGGCTGCTGCCCGAAGCGCGCCTGAGCGGGCGCCTGCACTTCCCCCTCGGCGGCGGCACGATCTCGGGCCGGCTGGCGGTCTTCGGAAGCCACGGCCAGCGCATCGGCGCGCTCACCTTGACGCGGCACGGCACGGTCGCCGGGAAGCTCGAGGGCCATCGCGTCGCGGTCGGCGGACGCCACCGGCTGCCGCTGACCGCCGCGGCCGCGGGCGCGTCGGGCGGGCCGGTGCTGCCCACGGGCTCCGCGGCGACGCAGCGGCTGCGCGTGGCCGCCCGGTCGGTCGCGGCGGCGCGGGTCGGGCGCGCGCCGCTGCTGCGCTGACCGCCGACCGGCCGTCGCGCGGCGGCGCGTAGGGTGGCGTGACGTGTCCCGCGGCGTCGCACGGAGCCGTCCCGCATCGCCGGTCGCGGCCCTGGCCGCGCGTCCGCGCGGCATGGCGGTCGCCGGGGCGCTGACGATCGCCTTCTCGGCGATCCTGGTCAAGGAGTCGGGCGCCACGCCGTCGACGGCGGCGATCTTCCGCTGCGCCTACGCCCTGCCGGTGCTGGGCGCGCTCTCGTGGCGCGAGGACCGGCGCCTGGGCCGGCGCCCGACGCGCGACCGGGCCCTGGCCGCTGCGGCGGGCGTCTTCTTCGCCGCCGACCTCATCTGCTGGCACCACGCGATCGCGGACGTCGGCGCCGGCCTGGCGACCGTGCTCGGCAACCTCCAGGTCGCGTTCGTGCCGCTCGTGGCGTGGCTGGCGCTGCGCGAGCACCCCGGGCGCCGCGTGCTGGCGACGCTGCCGCTGGTGCTGGCCGGCATCGTCCTCGTCTCGGGGGCGCTCGAGCGCGGCGCCTACGGGGCGCACCCCGAGCAGGGCGTGGTCTTCGGCGTGCTGACCGGGCTGACGTACGCGGGGTTCATCCTGCTGCTGCGGTCGGGCAGCGGCGACCTGCGCCGCGTGGCCGGACCGCTCTTCGACGCCACCCTCGTCGCCGCGGCGACGGCGGTGGCCGCGGGCCTGGTCATCGGCGACGCGCAGCTCGTGCCGACGTGGCCCGGCCACGCGTGGCTGGTGATCCTGGCGTTGAGCTCGCAGGTCGTCGGCTGGCTGCTGATCGCGGCCTCGCTGCCGCGCCTGCCCGCGGCCCTGACGTCGGTGCTGCTGACGATCCAGCCGATGGGCTCGCTCGCCCTGGGCGCCGTGATCTTCGGCGAGGCCCCGACGGCGCCCCAGCTCGCGGGCGCCGCGGCGATCCTGGCGGGGCTGGTGCTGGTGGCGCGGGTGCGGGCGCCGGCGAGCGAGGGGATCTAGGGCGGTTGGGGGTCTTGGGGGTCTGCCGCGGGGCGTCTCGCGGCGCCGCGCGGCAGGACGAGCGCGCGCCGGGCCCGCACGAGCGCCCCGCTCACCCCCGCGCCGGCACGCCCTCCACCCGCGCCCCGCGGGGCACGTCGCGCGTCACCAGCGCGCGGACTCCCACGTGCGCGCCGTCGCCCACCGTCACCCCGCGCAGGACGCCGGACGCCGTGTCGAGGATCGCCTCGGCTCCCACCACCACGGGCGCGGTGACGATGCCCTGCTGGCGGACGGGCGCCTCGACGTCGGCGAGGTCGTGGTCGAAGTCGATGAGGACGACCTCGTCGCCCAGGCGGGCGCGGTCGCCGATCTCGATGCGCTCGTGGGCGGCGACGACGCAGCGCGAGCCCAGCCGGGCGCCGGCGCCGATGCGCACCGCGGCGCCCGGGCCGACGTGCATCCGGCAGCCGTCGCCCAGGCTGCAGCCGTCGCCGAGCACGACCCGCGCCCCGGGCGCGAGGTCGAGGCGCACGCCGCGCCCGATGCGCGGGCGGCCCTCGACGGTCAGGCGGCCGCGGGCGCGCAGGCGGTGCAGGGCGAGGCGCAACATGCGCGCCAGAGTAATGAAGCGCGGCGCGTATGCTCGCTGGCCGGCGATGGGAGGGCTCACGCGCACCGAGCGTCTGGCCGTCGTCGCCATCGCGGCGGCCACGGTCGCGGCCGGCATCGCGCGGTACGCGGGCTGGGCGCCCGTGCTCGCCTTCGCGCTCGCCGCGGTGGCGCTCGCCGGTCTCGCGCACGTCGTCTCGCTGGCCACCGAGCAGGTGGGCGAGCGCTTCGGGCCCGCGGCCACCGGCGTGCTGCAGTCGACGCTCGGGAACCTGCCGGAGCTGTTCGTCGTGATCTTCGCGCTGCGCTCGGGCCAGGTGGTGGTCGCGCAGACGTCGATCGTCGGCTCGCTGCTGGCCAACGGGCTGCTGGTGCTGGGCCTCGTCATCGTGCTCGGCGCGCGCCGCGCGCCCGACGGGGTCATGCGCTTCCGCAAGCGGCTGCCCAACGACACGGCGACGCTGATGCTGGTGACGAGCTTCATCATCGTGCTCGTCGGGGTGGCCCACGTGACCGGCCAGCCGGCGGCGCGCCACGAGCGCACGATCTCCGCCGTCGCGGCGGTCGCCCTCCTGGGGGTCTACCTCGCCTGGGTCGTGCCCTACGTCCGCGGCGAGTCGGCGGAGAACCCGCGGAACGAGACCCGCCCGCGCGTGGCGCTCGCCGTCTCGATCGCCCTCCTGACGGCGGGCGGCGCGGGCTCGGCCTTCGTCTCGGACTGGTTCGTCGCCGCGCTGAAGCCGACCATCGCCAGCCTCGGCGTCTCGCCGGCGTTCGCCGGGCTCGTCGTCGTGGCGCTGGCGGGCAACGCCGTCGAGAACGTCGCCGGCCTGGTGCTCGCCCACAAGCAGCGCAGCGACCTGGCGATCTCCGTCGTGAAGAACTCGGTCGCCCAGGTGGGCGCGTTCCTGTACCCGGTGCTCGTGCTGATCTCGCTGCTGTTCGCCCACCAGCTCACGTTCGCGCTGTCGCCGGTGCTGATCGCGGCGCTGCTGCTCACCGCGCTGGCGATGTGGCAGATCACCGGCGACGGCGAGGCGGTCGCCTTCGAGGGTTGGGCGCTCGTCGCCCTGTACGTGATCCTGGCCGTCTTCACGCTCTACGACTGAGCGCGCGCTCGACCGCCCGGCGGCGCAGGTCGCGGCCCAGCAGCAGGCCCCAGCGCGCGCCGAAGCGGGCCCTGGCGCGCCGCGACTCGTAGACCTCGGCCAGCGACGACGGCAGGCGCGGCGCCCCGATGGCGCGCGCCGCGCGGTCGGCGATCTCGAGCTGGCCGACCGCGGTCGGGTGGACGGCGTCGGGCAGCAGCCACGGCGGCCCGTCGAGGCCGTCGAGGTCGGCGACGGCCGCCGCGTGCTCGGCGGCGACGCGGCGGACGATCGCGCCCGCCTCCAGCGGCTTGGGCGCCGCGCGCGGACGGCCGAGGTCGACCGGGATCGTGCACAGCACCAGCCGGTCGCAGCAGGCCGCGAGCGCGACGGCGATGGCGCGCAGGTCGCGCTCGTAGCCGGCGGCGTCCCAGTCCGGCGCGCGGACGTCGTTGACCCCGACGTACAGCGCGCCGACGTCGTAGGGCCCGTCGAGCCGCGGGACGAGATCGGCCAGCACGTCGGCGGTGCGGGCGCCGTCGCGCGCGAGCTTGGTGAACGGCAGCTCGAGCGCCTCGGCCAGCCACTGCGCCCACGACTGCATCGTCACGCCGAGCGCGGGCTCGCCGTGGGCGTTGGTGATCGAGTCGCCGAGCGCGACCAGTCCGCGGCCGCGAGCGCGGGCCTGGGCGCGGGTGCTCATGCGAGGGCGGCGCGCGCCAGGTCCTCGACGCGCCCGTGCAGCCAGTCGACGGCCTGCTCGTGCTCGGGCTTCATCAGCACGCTGCGCAGCACGCGGGCGCCGTCGGCGTCGACCTCCAGGCCGGGGTGACGAGCGGCGAGCGCGTCCGCCCCGACGCGCAGCACGCTGAGGAACACCGGGTCGTCGGGGTCCTCCATCCCGGCGCGCAGGACGGCCGCGCTGGCGGCGTCGACCGCCGACAGCGAGGACGCCGCGGGCAGGCAGGTGACGATGTCGAGCTCGGGCTGGAGGTGCAGCGCCAGCGCGTCGGAGTCCCGCAGCCGTCGCGCCCACGCCAGCGCCGCGCGCCGGCCCGCGGCGAGGACCGCGCCGAGCCCGTCGTCGGGCGTCAGCGGCAGCGCCTGCAGCGTCAGCCACAGCGCCGCGGCGGCGGCGCCGGCGCGCGAGCACTCCAGGCTGATCTCGCCCAGGTGCAGCTCGCCCGACGTGAAGTACGTGTACGGCGAGTCGTGGCGGTACAGGCGCCCGACGCTGGGGTCGGCGAACAGCACCGCGCCGCACCCGTAGGGCTGCAGGCCGTGCTTGTGGGGATCGACCACCACCGAGTCGCACCGGGCGATCGCCCGGAACGGCGCCGGGTCGACGAGCGGCTGCTCGCCCGCTGCGAGAAGGGCGAAGAAGCCGCCGTAGGCCGCGTCGACGTGCAGCCGCACGCCGTGGCGCTCGCGCAGCGCCAGCGCCTCGTCGATGCGGTCGACCGCGCCCACGCCCGTCGTGCCCGGCGTGAGGACGACGGTCCCGACGTCGCCGCGCGCGCACTCGGCCTCGACGGCGTCGAGGTCGATCCGGCCGTCGGGTCCTGCCGGCACGGCGGTCGCCTCCACGCCGAGCACCTGGCACATGCGCTCGTGGGTGCTGTGCGCCTCGGTGCAGTGCACGACGCGCCGTCCCGGGTGCAGCTCCCGCGCCACCCACAGCGCCTCGAGGTTGGCGATCGTCCCGCTCGAGGTCAGGTGGCCGAGCGCCGGCGCCGGCAGGCCGAACATCGCCGCGAGCTGCTCGACGACCTCGACCTCGAGCGCGCTCGTCCCCGGGCCGCCGTCGAGGGCGTGGTTGTTGGGGTTGACGAGCATCGCCGCGAGGTAGCCGGCGACGGCGACCGGGTGGGGTGGCTTGAGCATCTGCCCGGCGTAGCGCGGATGGAAGAAGGGGTAGTGGTCGTCCATCCGCGCGACGAATGCGTCCCACGCGGCGGCCAGCCGCCCGGCGTCCGGCGAGCTGGCCGGGTGCGGCTCGTAGGGGCCGAACCGCGCCTCCCACGCCGCGATGAGCTCGGTGGCCCGGGGGACGAGATCGGCGAGCTGCTCGGTGCGCGAGGCGGGCACGGTCGCGGATGCTCGCAGGCGGGGCGCAGGCGCGCAGGCGCTAGGGAAGCCGCCCGGCCGCCTCGGTCAGCCGCCGCAGCCGGCGCGCGTGGGCGGGCGTGAGCTGGCCGGGCTCCAGGCGCCAGCGCCACTGGCCGCCCGCCCGGCCCGGGGTGTTCATCCGCCCCTCCGACCCGAGCCCGAGGACGTCCTGGGCCTGGAGCATCGCCAGCCGCGCCCGCGACCCGAGCGCGAGCTCGATGAGGTCCCACCAGGGCTCGCGCGATCCGACGCCGGCGGCGTGGACCGCCTCGACGCGCTCGGGCGGCAGCGACGCCAGCCAGCCGCGCAGCGTGTCGTTGTCGTGGGTGCCGGTGTAGAGCACCTGCCCGGCGCGGTGGTTCTCCGGCCGGTGGGGCCCATCGGGGTCGCTCGGGTCGAACGCGAACTGCAGCACGACCATGCCCGGGAGCCCGAGCTCGTCGCGCAGGCGGGTCACCGCGGGCGTGATCACGCCGAGGTCCTCGGCGATGAGCGGCAGCCGGCGCAGCTCGGCGTGGGCGGCGTCGAAGAGGGCGCGCCCCGGCCCGCGCGCCCAGCGCCCACCGGCCGCGTCGCGCGCGTCGCGGTCGACCGCCCAGTACGCGACGAAGCCGCGGAAGTGGTCGATCCGCGCGAGGTCGAAGAGCTCGAACGTGCGCCGCAGGCGCTCGACCCACCAGCGATACCCGTGGCGCCGCAGCACCGGCCAGTCGTACACCGGGTTGCCCCAGAGCTGACCCTTGGCGGTGAACGCGTCGGGCGGCGCGCCGGCCACCACGTCGTCGCGGAAGATCTCCGGGTGGGCGCGCTCGTCGGCGCCGCCGGACGCCACGTAGATCGGGATGTCCCCGATCAGCCGCACGCCGCGCTCGCGGGCGTAGGCGCGCAGCGCCGACCACTCGCGCTCGAAGCGCACCTGGTCGTTGACCGGCCGCGTGCCGCCGGCGAACGCTGCCCAGTCGTCGATCCAGTACGCGTGGCGCGCGCGGAAGTCCTCGCGCTCGGCGGCCGACACCGGCGCGTCCGGATCGGCGAGCAGCCCGCGCCAGGCGGCGAAGGCCGAGGGCGACTTGTAGGGCGAGCGATGGCGGTTGGGCGGCGCGACCGGCAGCACCTGCCACCACGACTGTCCCGCGGCGGCGAGCCAGTCGACGAAGGAACGTGCCGACCCGCCAAGATGCCCGTCCGGTAGGGAAGTGAGGTGAAGCTGGACGCCGCTGGTTCGTGGAAGTCGCATAAGGGAAAGAGGGGTGGACGTGCCCGTCCGCGCGAAGGCCAAACCGCCGAATCGCATCAGGATCGAGCACCCGGCACCGACCGTCGACGACGGCCGGTGGCCGGTCAAGCGGACGGTGGGGGACACCGTCGACGTCGGCGCGGACATCTTTCGCGACGGCCACGAGGTCCTGCGGGCGGTCGTACGCTACAAGGCGCCCGGCGACCGCCGCTGGCACGAGTCGCCGCTCGTCGCCGTCGACGCCCACCACGACGGCGTGCGCTGGGAGGGCGCCTTCACCGTCGAGGAGCCCGGCCTCACGCAGTGGACGATCCAGGCCTGGGTCGACCTCTTCGCCGGCTGGCGCGACGAGCTCGCGCGCAAGGTCGAGTTCGGCCAGCCCGACCTCAGCGGCGAGCTCAGCGAGGGCGCCGTCCTGCTCGGCGCCGCCGCGGAGCGGGCCAAGGGGGAGGA
>JAXDHQ010000297.1:0-40664 GCA_034664395.1 Solirubrobacteraceae bacterium
GGTGGCCCATCTGGCCCCGGCCGTCGTCGAGGCCCACGAGGCCCGCGTGCCGATGCTCGTCCTGACCGCCGACCGGCCGCCCGAGCTGCGCGAGGTCGGCGCCGGGCAGGCCATCGACCAGCTCAAGCTCTACGGCTCGGCGGTGAAGTGGTTCTTCGAGGTCGGCACCCACCGCGCGACGCCCGATCGCCTGCGCTGGATGCGGCGGCTGGCGTTCCGGGCCTACGAGACCGCGACGGCGGGTCGCCCCGGGCCGGTGCACCTGAACTTCCCGCTGCGCGAGCCGCTCGTGCTCGACGAGCCGCTCCCGGACGTCGGCATCGACGACGCGCCCCTGGGGCGGGTGCGCCGCGCGGCGCCGCCGGCGGCGGTCGGGCTCGACCCCGGCGAGCGCGCGGTCATCGTCGCCGGGCGCCACGAGCGCCACGACGGCCTCGGCCCGGCTCTGGCGGCCGCTGCGGCCGCGCTGGGCATCCCGCTGCTGGCCGACCCGCTGTCGGGCGCGCGCCGCGGCCCGGCCGCCGTCGCCCACTACGACGCGCTCCTGCGCGACGCCGGCTTCGCCGCCGGCCACCGCCCCGACACCGTCGTGCGGATCGGCGACCTGCCGACCTCCAAGCCGCTGCGCCAGTGGCTGGAGGGCCTCGACGCCCATCAGATCGCGTTCGACCCCGAGGCCGCCTGGCAGGACCCGGCGGCGGTGGTCGCCGAGGTCCTCGACGCCGACGCGGCCGCGTGGGCCCGCGCGCAGCCGGGCGGCCGCGCCGCCGCGCCGGACGACCCGTGGCTCGCGGCCTGGCGCGCCGCCGACGCCGCCGCGGCGCGCGGCATCGGCGCCGCGCTCGGCGACGGGCTCAGCGAGCCGGCCGTCGCGCGCGCGCTGGCCGCGCTGCCGGAGGACGTGACCGTCTTCACCGCATCGTCGATGCCGGTCCGCGACGTCGAGACCTTCTGGCCCGTCGCCGACGCGGCGCCGCGCGTCCTGTCCCACCGCGGCGCCAACGGGATCGACGGCACGCTGGCCGCCGCGTTCGGCGCCGCCGCGAGCGGCGCGCGCGTCGTCGTCCATCTCGGCGACGTCGCCCTCGCCCACGACCTCGGCGCGCTGCTGTGCGCCTCGCGGCTCGGGCTCCCGCTGACCGTCGTGCTCGTCGACAACGGCGGCGGCGGGATCTTCGACTTCCTCCCGGTGGCCAGCCAGCGCGACGCGTTCGAGGAGCACGTCGCCACGCCGACCGGCCTCGACGCCGAGCGCGTCGCCGCGCTGTTCGGCCTGGCCTACGAGCCGGTGCACGACCCGACCGCCATCCGCGAGGCGCCGGGGACGCTCCTGCACGCGCAGACCGACCGGGCGGCGAACGTCGCGCTGCACCGGCGCGTGTGGGACGAGGTCGCGGCGAGCCTCGCCCGCGAGGACGGCGCCGTCCGACGCGCGCGCTAGCTTCGGCGTCGTGGTGAGTCAGACCAGCCTGCTCCCCGAGCCCACCGCCTCCGCGCCCACCCGGCGCAGCTCCAAGGGCATCGCCCCCGGCGACATCGTCCAGGTCGACAAGCGCGGTCGGCGCTTCCACGCGCTGGTGACCGAGCTCGACCAGGTCGACTCCGGACGCTTCCACCTCGAGATCCGCCCGCTCGACTCGCGGATCTCCTACCGCCAGGCCACCGTGCGCGAGGTCGTCGCCGTGTGGCGGCGGGCCGGCCGCACGTAGCGTGGACGCTCGCGCGCGCCCGGCGCACCACGCGCGCCGGCGGCGCCGACGGATGTGGCGGTGGCGGTGGCGGCTCTCGCCGCCGATGCACGCGCGGGCCCGCGGTGGATCCTCGCGATCAGGCCAGCGCCGAGGGGACCTTCGCGGGGTCCAGCGCGCCGGTCATGATCGCGACGCCGTCCGACGAGGAGACCTGCTTCGGATCGATGACGGCGATCCGCATGCCCAGCCGCTGGATGTGCACGCGGTCGGCGACCTCCCACACGTGGGGCATGTCGTGGCTGATGAGGATCACGGGCAGCCCGCGGTCGCGCACGCGGCGGATGAGCTCGAGCACCTGGCGCGACTCCTTGACCCCCAGGGCCGCGGTCGGCTCGTCCATGATGATGACCTGTCGTGCGAAAGCGGCGCTGCGCGCCACCGCGACGCCCTGGCGCTGGCCCCCCGAGAGCGTCTCGACGGGCTGGCGCATCGACCCGATGCCGATGTTGAGCTCGCCCATGGCCGCGCGGGCGCGCCTGACCATCTCGGGCTTGTCGACCATGCGCAGCACGGACCCGAGGATCCCGCGACGGCGGATCTCCCGCCCGAGGAACACGTTCTCCGCGATATCCATGGCGGGCGCCACGGCGAGGTCCTGATAGACCGTCTCGATCCCGTGCCGCCGCGCGTCCAGCGGCGAGTGGAAGTGCACCGGCTCGCCGTCGAGCCGGATCTCGCCGGCGTCCGGGACGACCGCGCCGGAGATCGCCTTGATCAGCGTCGACTTGCCGGCGCCGTTGTCGCCGATGACCGCCATCACCTCGTTGGAGCGCAGCTCGAAGTCGGCGCCGGCCAGGGCGGTGACCTGGCCGTAGCGCTTGACGAGCCCCACCGCCTCGACGATGGGCACCGAAGGGTCTGCCCGGGCGCCGCGGTCACGTTCCTCCACGACGCTCATCGCTGACTCGTGCGCGCGAGCTGGTCGACGGCGACGGCCACGATGACCAGGATGCCGGTGATCAGCACCTGGTAGATGGCGGCGACCCCGATGAGCTGCAGGCCGTTGCGGATCACGCCGACGATGAGCGCGCCTATCAGCGACCCGATCACGCTCCCGCGTCCCCCGAAGAGGCTCGTGCCCCCGATGACCACGGCGGTGATCGAGTCCAGGTTGTCGGTCTGGCCGGCCTGGGGGTCGCCGACGTTGGTGTAGCCGATGAGCAGGAGCGCGGCGACGCCGTAGAGCAGGCCCGCCGTCGCGTAGACGGCCAGCAGCACGCGGCTGGTGTGGATGCCGGTGAGTCGCGCCGCCTCGGGGCTGTCGCCGATCGCGTAGACGTGCCGCCCGCCCGCCGTGTGCCGCAGGACGAAGAAGACGAGGGCGAACAGGGCCAGCATGACGACCGAGCCCCAGGCCACGGCGGTGCTGCCGACGTCGAACGTCGTCCCCATCCACGTCAGCGCGCCCGGCAGGTTGCTGACGGTCTGGTCGTGGGAGTAGATGTGCGTGAGCGCGAAGGCGATGTTCAGCGTGCCGAGGGTGACGATGAACGGCGGCAGCCGGATCCGGGTCACCAGCCCGCCGTTGAGCAGCCCGAACCCCGTCGCGACGAGCAGCCCGATGGCGATCGCCAGGAGCGGCGGCAGGCCGCCGTCGACCGCGAGCTTGGTCATGAAGATCGATGACAGCGCCATGACCGCGCCGCACGACAGGTCGATGCCGGCGGTCAGGATGACCAGCGTCTGGCCGATGGCCAGCGTGCCGACCACCATCACCTGCTGGACCACCAGCGACAGGTTGGGGCCGGACAGGAAGCGGTCGGACTTGATCGAGAAGAAGACGACCGCGATCGCCAGCGCGAGCAACGGCCCCGCGACCGACACCGCGCGGGCGCGGCCCAGGAATCCCGGGCGGCGCTCCTCCTCCGCCCGGGGTTCCTGCACCTCCGTGGCGACGTCGGTCACGCCGCCTCGCTGTGGGAGGGCACGGCCACGGTCCTCGCCCGATCAGCCCCAGCAGTTCTGCAGGCCGAACTGGACGTCCTTGCTGGGCACGCCTGCCATCGGCTTCGCGGTGATGAGGTTCACGCCGGTGTCGTGGTAGCCGGAGACCTTCTTGCTGTTGCGCACGGAGTCGACGATCGCCTGCACGCCCTCGCTCGCCATCTTCAGCGGGTACTGCTGCGAGGTCGCCGCGATCTTGCCGTCCTTGACGCCCTGTACCCCGGTGCACCCGCCGTCCACGGAGACGAGCACCACGCCCTTCGCCTTGCCGGCCTTCTGCAGGGCGTTGTAGGCGCCGAGCCCGGACGGCTCGTTGATCGAGTACACGAGGTTGATGTTCGGGTTCTTCTGCAGGCAGGTCTCCATCGCCGCCTGACCCTTGGCCTGGTCGCCCTGCGTGAACTGCGTGCAGACGATGTCCGGTGAGCTCTTGGGGACCCCGAGGCCGGAGAGGAACCCGTTGTGGCGCAGGTCGCCAACCGTGATGCCCGGATTGAGGTCCATCATCGCGATGACCGGCTTCTTGCCCTTCATCGCGTCCTTGGCGTACTCGCCGATGAGCTTGCCGGCATCGAAGTTGTTGGTCGCGAAGAGCGCATCGGCCGCGCTCTGCGGCTCGAGCGGCGTGTCGAGCGTGATGACCTTGATGCCCTGCTTGCGCGCCTTCTGCACCGTGGGGACGATGGCCTTGGTGTCGCTCGGGACGAGCAGGATCCCCTTCGCGCCGGCCGAGATCATGTTGTTGATCGCGGTGACCTGGCTGGCGTTGTCGCCGTCGAACTTGCCCGCCGCGGTCATGAGCTTGACGCCCGCCTTCGCCGCGGCCTTCTGGGCGCCGTCCTTCATCTTCACGAAGAACGGGTTGGTGTCGGTCTTCGTGATCAGGCCGACCGTGAGCTTGCTGCTGGTGCCGCCTCCTCCGCCACTCGACGACTTGCTGCTGCTGCCGCATGCCGACACGACGGCGAGCAGCACAGCGACAACCGCGAAGGCAGCCATCCGAGACCCGACGCCCCCGAAGCGCTTCACGTGCATAGCGACACCCTCCTCCTGCGGTTCCCAGAGCCTGGCAGAGCCTGTGCCAGCGAACGCGTTCGACGCTACCGCGGTCGGAATCATTTAGCAAGGGAACGTTTTCTTTAACGAATGTCGTGCTTTAATCGCGAGCGTTCGGGTTGACGATCGACGTACCCTGCTACCCGTGAGAACGTTGTCAGGCAGCCGAGCCGTGATCGGCGCCGACGGCGCGCCCCCGCGCCGGCCGACGATGCGCGAGGTGGCGGCGGTCGCCGACGTCAGCCTCAGCACGGTCTCGCGGGTGGTGAACGGCATCGAGGTCGGGCCCGAGCTCGCCCGGCGGGTCCGCGAGGCGGTCGCGCTGCTCGGTTACCGTCGCGATCTGACGGCGACCACGCTCCGCCGCGCCGACCGGCTGTCCGCGACGATCGGGCTGCTGCTGGAGGACGTCGCCAACCCGTTCTTCTCGGCGCTGCATCGCAGCGTCGAGGACGTCGCAGGGCGTCGCGGAGTGCTGGCCTTCGCGGGCAGCTCGGACGAGGATCCTGTGCGCGAGCGAGAGCTCGTCCACGATCTGCTGGCCCGCGGGGTCGATGGCTTGATCATCGCGCCGACCGGCGCCGACCAGAGCTACCTCAGCCGCGATCGCCGCGCCGGCGTCGCCGTCGTGTTCGTCGACCGGCCGGCGCGCTTCATGGACGCCGACGCGGTCGTCAGCGACAACGCCGGCGGCGCCGACGCGGCGGTCTCCCACCTGATCGCCGGCGGGCACGGCAGCATCGCGTTCCTCGGCGACCGGCCCGAGATCCACACCGCCGCCGAGCGCCTGCGCGGCTACCGCGAGGCGCTCGCGCGCCACGGCATCGGCGAGGACCCGACGCTCGTCCGCCGTTCGCTGCTCAGTCCCGGCGACGCCTTCGAGGCGACGCGCGACCTCCTCTCAGCGCCGAACCCTCCCACCGCGCTGTTCACGAGTCAGAACCTGATCACGATCGGAGCGGTGCGCGCGCTGCACGATCTGGGCCTCCAGCACGCGGTCGCGCTCGCCGGCTTCGACGACATCCCGCTGGCCGACGTCGTCGAACCCGCTCTGACGGTCGTCGCCCAGGAGCCGGCCGCCCTCGGTCGGGCCGCCGCAGATCTGCTCTTCGCCCGCCTGGACGGTGACGACGGCCCCTCCCGCCGGGTCGTGCTCCCGACCACGCTCGTGCCGCGGGGATCCGGCGAGCTGCCGCCGGCGTCGATCGACTAGCTTCGAGCGGTGCCCGAGCGCGAGACGCAGGTCCTCGTCGTCGCGGGCGAGCTCGCCGCCTTCAGCGCGCAGGGACGGGTCCCGCCGCGCGCGGTCCGCGCCCGGCTGGCCCCGGGGCGCCGGGTACGAGCTCAGGTCGCCAGCACCGGCAGCAGCGCCTGGAGCTTGACCTCGGTCTCGGCCAGCTCGGCGGTCGGGTCGGAGTCGCGCACGACCCCGACGCCCGCGTAGCAGCGCGCCACGGGCCCGCTGACCAGGGCGCAGCGCAGGGCGACGCAGAACTCGCCGTCCTCGTTGGCGTCGGTCCACCCCACCGGCCCGGCGTACCAGCCGCGGTCCAGGCCCTCGAGCGCGGGGATCAGCGGCGCGGCGGCCGCGAACGGCTCGCCGCCGACGGCGGGCGTCGGATGCAGCAGCCCGGCGAGCTCGACGACGCTCACCGGCCGGGCGAGCTGGGCGCGGATCGGCGTCCCCAGGTGCTGGATGTTCGCCATGCGGACGATCACCGGCTCCTCGGCGGCCGTGACCCACACGCTCAGCGGGCGCAGCGCGCGGACGATGCGCCGGGTGACGATCTCCTGCTCCTCGCGGTCCTTGTCCGAGCGCAGGAGCTGCTCGCCGAGGTGGTCGTCGACCGCCGGGTCGGCGCTGCGGCGCGTCGACCCGGCGAGCGCCAGGGTGCCGGCGCGCATGCCGTCGCGGCGGACGAGCAGCTCCGGGCTGGCGGCCACGAAGGCGCTGTCGCCACGGCCGGCGCAGAACGTGAAGCACGCCGGGAAGCCCTCGCGCAGGACGCCGAGCAGGGCGGCCACGTCGTGGTGGTGCGGCGCGTGCACCTGGACCTCGCGGGCGAGCACGACCTTGTCGAGCTCGCGGGCGCGGATGCGCTCGACGGCGCGGGCGACGGCCGACTCGTAGTGCTCGGGTGGCATCGCGCTGACCACACGGCAGCGCCATGCGGGGTCGGGGTCCAGCAGCGGCAGCGGCGCGGTGCGCAGCGACGCGGCGCGCGCCTCCAGCCGCGCGACGATCGCGTCGGGGTCGTCGTCGGGCGCCGCCAGCGCCGCCAGGGTGAGCGTCGCCTCCTCGCCGCGCCGCTTCAGCGCCGCCTCGGGGACCCGCAGCGACGCGGGCGCGAAGCCGGCCCAGTGCGGCGCGCCGCCGCCGTCGGGCGCGAAGGCGAAGCCGCCCACGGCGACCGCGCCGCCGTCGTCGCACAGCGCCTCGGCCACCAGCGCCCGCCAGCGCGCGGCCACCCGGCCGAACCGCCCGTCCCCGCGGTCCTCGAGCTCGGCCACGCAGCCGAGGGCCGCGAGGGCGAAGCGGGCGCGATCGGGCTGCTCGAAGCAGAACCAGTCCTCGCTCGCCCGGCGCGAGGCGACGGCGATCGCGGTGGGGTCGGCGCCGGCGGGGAGCGCGACCGTGATCGCGACCAGGCAGCGGCCCGAGCGCCGGGCGCGGCGCACGCCCTCGGTGGCGCGCGCACGCAGTCGTTGACGGTCGCGGTCGCCGAGGATCGGCCGCCCCGCGACCTGCAGGACGCCTGCAGGCATGGCCTGGAATATAGGCCGGCGAGCCGAGGTCCGACCGGCGCTAGGATCTGTCGGTAGGAAGAGAGGCACATGGTTCTCCTGGGCATCGCGCTGTTGCTCGCCGGCGGCGGTCTCGTCGTCGCCGAGGCTCACCTGCCGACGTTCGGCGCCCTCGGAGCCGCGGGCGCGGGGATGCTGGTCGCGGGCGCCGTCCTCTCCCTGAGCGCCGCCGGCGCCGGATTCGCCCTCATGCTCGCGGTCGGCCTCATCGTCGGCCTCGCCGCCGCGGCGCTCGTGGCCGTCGTCGCCCGCGCCAGCTTCGCGGCCGCCCGGCCGCGCGCGGTCACGGGCGTCGAGGGCCTGGTCGGCCACGTCGGCGTGCTGCGCACCGCGCCGGCGCCGCTCGGTCAGGTGTTCGTCGACGGCGCGCTGTGGCGCGCGCGGCCGACGTTCGACGACGAGCTGCACGTCGGCGACCGCGTGGTCGTCGAGCGCGTCACCGGCCTCGTCCTGTCCGTCCGCCGTGCCGAGGAATGGGAGATCGACCCATGACCGCCATCCTGGTCGCGCTGGTGATCGTCGTCGCGCTGGCGGCCGTGCTCGTCGGCGCCTCCGTGCGGGTGCTGCGCGAGTACGAGCGCGCCGTCGTCTTCCGCCTCGGCCGGCTCATCGGCCAGAAGGGCCCCGGGATCGTCCTCCTCATCCCGGGGATCGACCGGATGGTGCGCGTCGACCTGCGGACGGTGACCTTCGACATCCCGCCGCAGGACCTCATCACCCGCGACAACGTGCCGGCGAAGGTCAACGCGGTCGCCTACTTCCGGGTCGTCGACCCGGTCAAGTCGGTCGTCGAGGTCGAGCGCGTCCGCGCCGCGACCTCGCAGATCGCCCAGACCACGCTGCGCTCGGTGCTGGGCAAGGCCGACCTCGACATGCTGCTCTCCGAGCGCGAGCAGCTCAACGAGAGCCTGCAGCAGATCATCGACGACCAGACCGACCCGTGGGGCGTGAAGGTCACCACGGTCGAGATCAAGGACGTCGGCATCCCGCAGGCCATGCAGCGCGCGATGGCGCGCCAGGCCGAGGCCGAGCGCGAGCGCCGGGCCAAGGTCATCAACGCCGAGGGCGAGTTCCAGGCCTCCGAGCGGCTCTTCGACGCGGCCGAGGTCATGAGCGGCAACCCCGCCGCCCTGCAGCTCCGCTACCTGCAGACGCTGCTCGAGATCGGCACCAACCAGAACTCGACGATCGTCCTGCCGCTGCCCATCGACCTCATCAAGCCGCTCATGCAGTCCGTCGAGGACGGCAACGCGCGCCGCGAGCGTGCCCGCGAGCGCGAGCGCGAGCTGGCCGCGCGCGACGCCGCCGCCAGGCTCGACGGGCCCGACGGCGAGGGCGACCGCGCCCTCGACGCCCCCCACGGCGACCGGGACCTGCCGCCGGGAGACGAAACTGCGTAATCGCGGCCGCCGGTGGGAAGAGCAACCGCATGAAACTCGGTGTCCTCATCCTCCGCGTCGTCCTGGGCGCGCTCTTCGTCGGTCACGGCACGCAGAAGCTCTTCGGCTGGTTCGGCGGCCACGGGCCCGATGCGACGGGCGGCTTCTTCGACAAGCTCGGTCTGCGTCCCGGCCGCCAGCACGCGGTGGCCACCGGCGTCGCCGAGGCCGGCGGTGGCGCGCTCCTCCTGCTCGGCCTGTTCACGCCGCTCGCCGCCGCCGGCATCAGCGGCGTCATGGCGGGCGCCATCAAGACCGTCCACGCGCCCAACGGGCCGTGGGTCACGGACAACGGCTACGAGTACCAGCTCGTGATCATCGCCGCGATGGCGGCCATCGCCGACACGGGACCGGGCGACGTCTCGCTCGACCACGCGCTCGGCATCGAGGCCCACGGCCCGTTCTGGGCCATCGCGTCGGTCGGCGCGGGCGTCGCGGCCGCGACGTTCGTCATCGACCGGGCCCAGAAGCAGACGCAGGCGCAGCAGGCGCAGCAGACCTCGGGCGACCCGGCGAGCGCCGACGCCCCCGCGCGAGCGGCCGCCTAGACCGACCGCTCGGACGTGGCGGATCGGGCGCGCCGCACGGCGCGCCCGACGCCCTCAGGTCTCTCCGCGGCCGCGCGAGATCGCGATCTCGCCCGTGCGCATCATCTCGATGAGCCCGACCGGACGGACCATCCGCTCGAACGCCTCGATCTTGTCGGTCGTGCCGGTGACCTCGACGATGATCGAGCGCTTGGTGACGTCGACCACCTTGCCGCGGAAGATCTCGCAGATCTGCATGATCTCGGCGCGCTGCCCGCCGTCCGCGGCGATCTTGAACAGCGTGAGCTCGCGGGCGACGGTGTCGCCCGGCTCGAGGTCGCGGATCTTCAGCACGTTGATCAGCTTGTGGAGCTGCTTGGTGACCTGGTCGATCGGGTGCAGGGCGCCGTCGACGGTCAGCGTGATCCGCGACAGGTGCTCGTCGTCGGTCGGCCCGACCGTCAGCGTGTCGATGTTGAACCCGCGCCGCGCGAAGAGGCCGGCGATCCGGGTCAGGACGCCCGGCTTGTTCTCGACGAGGATGGAGAGGATGTGCTTGCGCCCGGTGCGCATGCCGCCCGCGGCCTCGAGCTCCTCGAGGCTGAGGATGTCGTGCTTGGTGCCCGGCTCACCCATGGCCTAGCCCTCCATGTCGCGCGCGGCGGCGCCGGGCGCGATCATCGGGTAGACGTTCTCCTCCTGCGTGACGACCACGTCGACGACGACCGGCCCGGGCGTCTCCAACGCCTCGCGCATCTGGTCGACGAGCGTCGTCTTGTCGGTGCAGCGCATGCCCACCGCGCCGAAGCCCTCGGAGACCTTGACGAAGTCGGGCCAGCGGCCGCGGGCCACCTGCGAGTAGCGGCGGTCCCAGAACAGCTCCTGCCACTGGCGGACCATGCCGAGATAGCCGTTGTTCATGATGAACGTCTTGACCTCGATGCCCTCTTCGGCGCAGGTCGCGAGCTCCTGGATGTTCATCTGGAACGAGCCGTCGCCGGAGATGCAGACGACGCTCTGGTCCGGGCAGCCGACCTTCGCGCCCATGGCGGCGGGCAGGCCGAAGCCCATCGTCCCCAGGCCGCCGGAGTTGATCCACTGGCGCGGGCGCTTGAAGTGGAAGTACTGGGCGGCCCACATCTGGTGCTGGCCGATGTCGCTGGCGAGGATGCAGTCGCCGCCGGTCGCCTCGTAGAGCGCCTCGATCATGAACTGCGGCTTGATCTCGCTGTCGGTCGAGTCGTCGTAACGCAGCGGGTGCTTGGCCTGCCAGCCGCGGATGCGCTCCCACCACGACTCCAGGCGCGCCGGGTCGGCCTCCAGCGCGCGGTACTCGGCCGCCAGCCGCGAGAGGATGTTCTTCGCGTCGCCGACGATCGGGATGTGGGCGGGGACGTTCTTGGAGATCTCCGCCGGGTCGATGTCGATGTGGATGAACTTCGCGCGCGGGGCGAACTCCGAGAGCTTGCCGGTGATGCGGTCGTCGAACCGCGCGCCGATCGCGCAGATGAGGTCGGCCTCGTCCATCGCGTAGTTGGCGGTCCGCGTCCCGTGCATGCCGAGCATGCCCACCCACTGCTCGTGCGGCGCGGGGAACGCCCCGAGGCCCATGAGCGTGCACGTGACCGGGAAGTGGTCGGCCGTGGCGAGCTCGTACAGCTCGGCGCTCGCGTTGGCGTTGACCACGCCGCCGCCCACGTACAGGATCGGGCGGCGCGCGGCCGCCAGCGCCTTGGCCGCCTGGCGGATCTGCTTCGTGTTGCCCTCGGTCGTGGGCTGATAGCCCGGCAGCCGGATGTCCGTCACCGGCTCGTACGGGATGTCGGCGCGCGACAGGTCGGTGGGGATGTCGACCACGATCGGGCCCGGCCGGCCGCTGCGGGCCAGGTAGAAGGCCTCGTGCAGCGCGCGCGGGATCTCCAGCGGGTGCTGGATCATGAACGAGTGCTTGACGGCCGGGATGGTCATCCCGAGCACGTCGGCCTCCTGGAAGCCGTCGGTCCCCAGCAGCTCGGTGCGCACCTGGCCGGTGATGAACACCGTCGGGCACGAGTCCATCATCGCGTCCTGGATCGGCGTGACGATGTTCGTCGCGCCCGGGCCCGAGGTCGCCAGGCAGACGCCGACCTTGCCGGTCGCCTTGGCGTAGCCCTCGGCGGCATGGCCGCCACCGGCCTCGTGGCGGACGAGCACGTGACGGATTCCCGCGTCGTGCAGGGCGTCGTAGGTGGGGATGTTCGCGCCGCCGGGCAGGCCGAATACGACGTCGACGCCCTCCGCCTTGAGGCACTCCATCACGGCATCCACGGCCCGCATCGCGCGTCCGACCCCTCTTCCGTCTGTGTGCAGAACATCGTCGAGCCGCCCACGGCGGCTCGCAGAGGCCGAGTGTAGCGACCGAGGCCCCGCCGGCCGAGGCCTGGCCGTCAGCCTGCGACGGGCTCGACGGGCCTCGGCGCGGGCGCCTGGAACTCGAGCTCGGTGCCGCAGCGCGTGCACAGGGCGTCGTGGATCGGCACGACCTTCCGGCAGGTCGGGCAGCGCCGGTGGGGCTCGTCGTGCTCGTTGCGGGAGGCGATCGCGGCGAGCAGTCCGATGAACGGCGGGATCGACGAGATCACGAACCAGAGCAGGAACGAGCTGCCCTTGAGCCTCCCGATCACTCCTCCGGCCAGGCCGAAGAAGAAGGCGATGACGAGGAACGCCACTTAGAAGAGGGTCCGCACCGCCCACACGACCGCGATCACGGCCACCACGACGACGAGGAAGTAGGCCACGCCGGCGACGATGCCGATCACGACCTTGAAGAGGAGCCACGCCGCGACGACCAGGACGATGGCGGCGACGATGCGCGCGCCGAAGGAAGGTCCGGTCTTCTCCATGGACCAAGCGTACTCCGCGCGCGGCGCGCGCAGGTCCGGCACCTCAGTCGTACGTGCGGCGCAGGTGCTCGAAGCGCGGGCGCGCGCCCGGGCGGTCGTTGACGGCCAGCCGCGCCAGCCGGTAGCGGCGCACCTTGGCGGCGCGCGGGTCACGCGGCGCGACCGTGTCGCGACGCTCGATCAGCATCAGGCGGACGGCGGCAGGCGATGGGGTCATGACGAGCATGGTGGACCTTTGCGGCGCTTTCGCCCACCACCACGCGGTCGGAGATCCGCGGTCATGCCCTGGCCCCGATGTCGAACCGGCGCGCCGCGGCCGCAGCCGCCTCCAGGGCCGGGCGCAACCCCGGCGCGAGGCGCCGGCGCACCCGCCAGCGCGCGCCGCTGAACGCCAGGTTGGCCACGGTGGCGAAGCCGTGCTCGTCGGCGCGCAGCGCCAGCAGCAGGTGGGCGATGCGATCGCCGCCGGGGAGCTGGGGGTCGCTGACGCCGACGCAGTAGCAGAGGACCCGTCGCCCGCCGGGACGCACGAGCAGCGCCCCGGCCGGCCCGACCAGCCAGACCCCGAGACGGCCGCGCTCGAGCACCAGGCCGGTGGCGGCGTGCAGCTCGCGGGCGCCGTCGTCGACGAGGTCGCCGAGCAGGCCGACCGAGCGGGCCTCGGCGAGCGCCGACGCGCGGCTGGGCTTCGGGCGCACGACGTTGACCCCGCGCTGGGCGTAGAGCTCGGGGATCACCCACGCGTGCGCGAAGCTGACCAGCGCCACGGGCGCCGCCAGCGGCTGGACGGCGAGCAGCAGCAGGCCGGCGCCGACGAACGGGAGCACGTGGGCGACGGTGATCGCGGTCCACAGCACGCCGGCCCGATCGAGGCGGCGAGCGTCGACGCGCGGGCGCCAGTGGACCGCCCCCAGCTCCGGCAGCGCCTCGACGGCCACGCGCTACCCGCCGGAGATCGGCAGGCGCAGGATGACCAGGTCGGCGTCCAGCGGCAGCTCGCGGACCTGCTCGGCCCGGCCCTCGCCGGTGGAGACCATGCCGAAGTAGCCGCGGTCGAGCTCGTCGCGGAACGCCTGGACCGCCGCCTCGACCGCCTCCGGGTCGTCCGCCGCCCACTCGGCGAGCGTCGTGTGGCCGGTGTGGTCCATGCGGATCAGACGGGACATGCGCACCTCCTCGGAGGGATCCTCTGTTCCCGTCCAATGCTACGCCCGCCGGGAAGGTCGAACGCGCGCTACAGGCCGAGCTTGGCGCGCACGATCTCGGTGACCGCGCCGCCGTCCGCGCGCCCGCGCGTCTCGCGCATGACGTGGCCGACGATGACGCCGATCGGCTTCATGTCGCCGTTGCGCAGGCGCTCGGCGATGTCGGGGTTGGCGTCCAGCGCCGCCTGCACGACCGGCTCGAGCTCGTCGCCGCCGCCGATCGCCGCCAGGCCCTCGTCCGCGACGATCGCGGCCGGGTCGCCGCCCTCGGCCACCAGGCGATCGAGGACCTGCTTGGCCGCATTGGCGGTGACCTTCTTCTCGGTGACCAGGCCGACGAGCGTCGCCAGCGCGCCCGGCCGGACCTTCGACTCGGCGGGGTCCTCGACGTCGATGCGCGCGACGAGCTCGTTGACCCAGTTGGCCAGCGGCTGGGGCTCGGGCGGGCTGGGGCCGTTCCCGCTCAGCGCCGCCTCGAAGTAGTCGCCCAGCTCGGCGCGCCAGGCCAGCAGCCGCGCCGAGTCGGCGGTCAGGCCGAGGTCGCGCTCGAAGCGCTCGGCGCGCGCCGCCGGCAGCTCGGGCAGCGCTGCCCGGGCGCGCTCGAGCATCTCCTCGGTGATGGCGATCGGGACGAGGTCGGGCTCGGGGAAGTAGCGGTAGTCGTGCGCCTCCTCCTTGGAGCGCAGCGACGTGATCGCCTCGGTCCGCGGGTCGAAGTGCAGCGTCTCCTGCTCGACCTGCTCGCCCGCGCGCAGCAGCCGCTCCTGGCGGGCGATCTCGGCGCGGATGCCGCGCTCGATGAAGCGGAACGAGTTCATGTTCTTCAGCTCGGTCTTGGTGCCGAGCTCGCGCGTGCCGACCGGTCGGATGGAGATGTTGGCGTCGCAGCGCAGCGACCCCTCCTCCATGTTCACGTCGCTGACGCCGAGCTGGCGCAGCGTCGTTCGCAGCAGCCGCAGCCACTCGCCGGCCTGCTCGGCCGAGCGCAGGTCGGGCTCGCTGACGATCTCCGCCAGCGGCGTCCCGCCGCGGTTGAAGTCCACGACCGACCGGTCGGCGCCGTGGATGCGCCCGCTCGCGCCGAGGTGGACGAGCTTGGCCGCGTCCTCCACGAGGTGCACGCGATGGATGCGCACGTCGCCCAGCCGCCCGCCGCGGCACAGGGGCTCGTCGTACTGGGAGATCTGGTAGCCCTTGGGGTTGTCGGGATAGAAGTAGTTCTTGCGGTGGAAGATCGACCGCGGGGCGAGGTCGCAGCCGAGGGCCAGGCCGATGAGCAGCCCGTAGTGGATGGCCTGCTCGTTGGTCACCGGCAGCGCGCCGGGCAGGCCCAGGCAGACCTCGCAGGTGTGCGTGTTCGGCGGCTCGCCGAAGGACAGCTCGCAGCCGCAGAACATCTTCGTCCGCGTCCTGAGCTGGACGTGGATCTCCAGGCCGATGACCGCTTCGTACTCGTCAGCCACGGGCCATCGCCTGCTCCCCGTCGAAGCCGATCGCCTGCTCCAGCGCGTGGGCCGCGTCGAGGACGCGGTTCTCGCTGAACGCCGGGCCCGCGAGCTGGAAGCCGACCGGCAGGCCGTCGCTCAGCCCGCACGGGATCGAGATGGCGGGGATGCCGGCCAGCGACATCGGCACCGTGAAGTAGTCGTTGAGGTACATGGCGAGCGGGTCGCCGGTCTTGGACCCCAGCTCGAACGCGACGCCCGGGCTCGTCGGGGTGACGACGAAGTCGACCTGCTCGAACGCGCCGCGGAAGTCCTCGGCGATCTTCGTGCGCACGCGCTGGGCGCGGCCGTAGTAGGCGTCGTAGTAGCCGCTGGACAGCGCGTAGGTCCCGATCAGGACGCGGCGCTTGACCTCGGCGCCGAAGCCGTCGTGGCGCGTGCGCGTGTACATCGACATGAGGTCGCCGTCGCCCTCGCGCCGCATGCCGTAGCGGACGCCGTCGAAGCGCGCGAGGTTGCTCGACGCCTCGGCCGGGGCGAGCACGTAGTACGCGCTCAGGCCGTAGTCGGCGTGCGGGAGCGGCACGCGCGAGATCGTCGCGCCGAGCTCGCGGGCGGTGTCGAGCGTGGCCTCGAAGCGCTCCATGACGCCGGGCTCCACGCCCTCGCCGGTCAGCTCGGCGGGGACGCCGAGGCGGATGCCGTCGAGGCGCTGCGCCGTCGGCAGGGCGACCTCCTCGGGGAAGTCGATGGACGTCGAGTCGCGCTCGTCGCGGCCGACCATGTGGCGGAAGAGCAGCGCGGCGTCGGTGACGTCGCGGGTCAGCGGCCCGGCCTGGTCCAGGCTCGACGCGAAGGCGATCATGCCGAAGCGGCTGACCGAGCCGTAGGTCGGCTTCAGCCCGACGATCCCGCACAGCGCGGCGGGCTGGCGGATCGAGCCGCCGGTGTCGGTGCCCAGGGCCCACGGCGCGCTGCCCGCGGCGACCGCGGCGGCGCTCCCGCCCGACGAGCCGCCGGGCACCCGCGTGCGGTCCCACGGGTTCAGCGCCGGGCCGAAGGCGGAGTTCTCGTTCGACGAGCCCATCGCGAACTCGTCCTGGTTGGTCTTGCCCAGCAGCGGCGCGCCGGCCTGCGCCAGGCGGCGTACGACGGTCGCCGTGTAGGGCGGGCGGTAGCCCTCGAGGATGCGCGAGCCGGCCTGCGAGGGGACGCCCTCGGTGCAGAAGAGGTCCTTGACCGCGAGCGGGACGCCGCCGAGCGGGCCGCCGTCCTCGTCCGGCGCCCGGTCGGCCACCCACAGGTAGGCGTTGAGCTCGTCGGCCGCCGCGCGCTCGCGGTAGGCCTCGAAGAGCTCGCGGCGGTCGAGCTCGCCGCGCTGCACCGCGGCGGCGGCGCGCGCGGCGCTCAGCGCGACGATCTCGCCCGCCGAGGTCATGCCGTCGGGCTCGGGACGCTGAAGCCGTCGTCGGCGACCTCGGGCGCGGCCGCGAGCACGACCTCGCGCGGCAGCGAGGGCCGCGGCTCGTCGGGACGCAGCGCGTTGGCGACCTCGATCACGTGCGTCGTCGGCGGCACGCCGTCGAGGTCGAGCTCGCCGATCTTCTCGATGTGCTCGAGGATGTTGGACAGCTCGCCGGCGATCGTGCCGACCTCCTCGTCGGTGAGCTCCAGGCGCGCCAGGCGCGCGACGTGCAGGACCTGCTCGCGGTCGATCATTCGCGACCTGAGGTTACCTCCGCGGGGCATCCGGCCCCGCGTCCTGAGAGTCTCGCCGGCGTCCACCCGCCGTTGACCGGGCGGCTCCGCCGCCCTCCTGCGGGGCATCCGGCCCCGCGTCCGCGGCGCGCGCCGGCGGCGCCGGCCGCGCCGGGGGCGCGTCGTACGCGCTCTGGGGCGCGTCGGTGCGCTCGTCGGCCAGCGCCCACCACGCGCCGACGGTCAGCACGATCGCCGCCGCGAGGCCGAGCCATGCCACGGCGCCCTGGTCGGCGACGAGGACGCGCACCACGACCGCCAGCGCCGCGACGGTCGTCGTGACCGCGGCGACGACCGCCCCGGCGACGCTGCCGACCACCGACCTGCCGGCGGCGGTGACGAGCAGCGCGACGGCGCTCGCCACGGCGAGGAGCACGAGCACCAGGACCGGCCAGCCGAAGGCCCTCCGGTCCAGGCACACAAGGACGACCAGGGCCGCGGCGGCGGCCGCCGCCGTCCACTCCCCCCACCGCAGGCGTCTCACCGCGCCATCCTCGCCGCCTGCAGGGTGTTGCGCAGCAGGCAGGCGATCGTCATCGGCCCCACCCCGCCGGGCACGGGCGTGATCGCCCCCGCGACCTCGACCGCCTGCTCGAAGTCGACGTCGCCGTGGAGGCCGTCGTCGGAGCGGTTCATGCCCACGTCGATGACGGTCGCGCCCGGCTTGATCCAGTCGCCCTTGACCATCCGGTCGCGGCCGACGGCGGCGATCAGGACGTCGGCGCGCCGGCACACCGCCGGGAGGTCGCGCGTGCGCGAGTGGCAGGTGGTGACCGTCGCGTTGGCGCCGAGCAGGAGCTGGGCCATCGGCTTGCCGAAGAGGTTCGAGCGGCCGACGACCACGGCCTCGGCGCCCTCGACCTCGGCGCCGGCCTCCTCGAGCAGCAGCATGACCCCGAGCGGGGTGCATGGCCGCAGCCCCTCGCGCCCGAGCGCGAGCAGCCCGGCGCTGATGGGCGTCAGCCCGTCGACGTCCTTGCGGGGGTCGACGAGGCCCGTGAGCTCCACGCCGTCGAGGTGCCCGGGCACGGGGAGCTGGCAGATGATCCCGCTGACGTCGGGATCGGCGTTCAGCCGCTCGATCAGCGCCACGACCTCCTCGCGCGGCGCGTCGGCCGCGAGGCGGTGGTCGAAGCCGCGCATCCCCACCTCGGCCGTGACCTTCTGCTTGGCGCCGACGTAGATCGCCGATGCGGGGTCCTCGCCGACCAGCACCGTGGCCAGGCCCGGCGGCCGGCCGTGCTCGTCGGCGAACGCCGCCACGCCCTGCGCCACCTGCTCGCGCACGCGCGCGGCGAGCGCCCTGCCATCGATCACCCGAGCTGCCATCGGGCGGTCAGGCTATCGACCGGCGCGCGCCGGCAGCCGCCGCGCTCACCGCTTGTGGATCGGCGCGTATTCGGCCATCAGCTTGCGCTCCGAGCCGTCGGAGGCGAAGCGCACCACGACGATCCCGCCGGGCTCGACGCCGACCACGACGCCGTCGCCGAAGGCGGCGTGGACGACGTCGTCGCCCATCCGGTAGTCGGTGCTCGGCGTCTCCGAGGACTGGGCGGTCGTCCACGACATCGCCCGCGGGCGACCGGCCGCGCCCGCCACCGCGCCGATCGCCTGCAGGGTGCCCTCGCGGTCGGTGAGGTCGGGCGGGATCTCGCTCAGGAAGCGGCTGGCGAGGCCGTAGCTCTGCGCGCCGAACACCGCGCGCCGGCGCGCGTAGGTGAGGTAGAGGTCGCGCATGGCGCGGGTGATCCCGACGTAGGCCAGGCGGCGCTCCTCCTCCAGCGAGCCCTCGTCGAGCGAGCGCGAGTGCGGGAAGACGCCCTCCTCGCAGCCGATGATGAAGACGATGGGGTACTCCAGGCCCTTGGCGTTGTGCAGCGTCATGAGCGTGACGAGCCCCTCGTCGTCGCGCCGGCTGTCGGCGTCGGCGACGAGCGCGACCTGCTGGAGGAAGAGGTCGAGCGTGTCCTCCTCGGCGCCGGCGTCGAACTCGCGCGCGACCTCCACGAGCTCCTGGAGGTTCTCGATGCGCCCCTGGGCCTCGAACGTGCGCTCGGCCTCCAGCGCCTCGACGTAGCCGGTCTCGTTGAGGATCGCCTCGAGCAGGTCGCCGACCGGGACGCCCTGCTCCTGGCGCTCGCGCAGCGTGGCCATCGTGGCCATGAAGCGCTCGAAGGCGCGCACCGCCGCGGTCGTGAGGCCGGGCACGGTCGCCGGGTCGGCGGCCGCCTCCCACACGGGGACGCCCATCGTCTGGGCGTGGGCGAGTACGCGCGACAGCGAGGTCTGCCCGATCCCGCGCTTGGGCGAGTTCGCCACGCGCATGAAGGAGACGACGTCCTGCGGGTTGGCGAGCACCGCCAGGTAGGCGATCGCGTCCTTGATCTCGGCGCGCTCGTAGAACTTCGTGCCGCCGATGACCTGGTAGCCGATCTCGGCCCGAACGAGCGTGTCCTCGAGCACCCGCGACTGCGCGTTGGTCCGGTAGAAGACCGCGATCTCCGCGCGCGAGACGCCCTCGTCGACCAGGCGCTCGATCTCGCCGACGACGAACCGCGCCTCGGCGTGCTCGTCGTCGAGCTCGCGGATCTTGACCGTGTCGCCCTCGCCCAGGTCCGTCCAGAGCGACTTGCCCATCCGCCCCCGGTTGTGCGCGATGACCCCGTTGGCCGCGTCGAGGATCGTCTGCGTCGAGCGGTAGTTCTGCTCGAGGCGGACGACGCGGGCGTCGCTGAAGTCGTCCTGGAAGTTGAGGATGTTCGTGACGTCGGCGCCACGGAAGGAGTAGACCGAGTTGTGGGTGATCAGGCCCTCGGCGACGAAGTTGTGCGTCGCCTCGACGTTGAGGTCGTAGACGGGCCGGTCGAGCGCCACGCGCTCCACCGACTCGACGACGTCGTAGCCGCCGTCCTGGGTGAACATCGCCATGCCGGGCCTCACAGCCGAAGCGGGCATGAACGGCAGCGAGCTCTTCATGCCCGGCGACGGCGCCGCCAGCCGCGCGACGTGACGCACGGTGACGTCGACGTTCGCGCGGACGCGATCGGCGAACCGCGCGGCCGCCTCGAAGTCCTTGAAGCACGTCTCGACCTTCCAGCTCTCGCCGCGGGCGTCGCGGACCGAGATGCCGGCCGCCTCGAGGCGCCGGCGCACCTCGGGATCGCGACCGCCCATCGACACCGTGTGCATCGGCGTCCGGCCCCGCCGGTCGCCGCACAGCGTGATCGTGAGGTTGCGCCGGCGCCCCTCGTGCGTGGCCGGTGCGTGGTGCGGGTGCTCGACGTCCAGTCCGGCGTCGTGCACCAGCCGCAGACCGCCCTCGTGCGTGTCCACCGCATCGAAGACGCGATCGATGAGCCCCTGGCTGCCGACGAGCCCGTTGCCGGCCCGGGCGACGCCAACCACTCGCTTCACCTGCCCGTCGGTGTACGTGCGCGTGACCCCCACGCGACAGCCCCGGCTCGCCCGGCGCATCAGGTAGGTCACGTGCTGCTGCGGCGTCAGCCCGAGGCGGAAGCCGGCGAAATGCGTGTGCTCGGGCGTCGACACGATCTCCCGCCCGCCGCGCGTGCGGATCCGGATACCGTCGGTTCGCCGTGACGTGAAGACGTCGGTGACCCGTGCGGGCCGCAGGTCGCCGCTGCCATGCGACGAGAGCACCTCGTCGCCGGTCCGGACCTCCTCGATCGGCTTCGTGGTCCCATCGCCCATCGTGATGCGCGTGCCCTCGACGAGGCACTGATCATCGTCCCCGACGACCGCCAGGTTCCGGTGCTCGCCCGCGATGAGCTGCAGCAGCCGGTACTGGGCGTGGTTGGTGTCCTGGTACTCGTCGACGAGGACGTGGCGGAACGCCGCGCCGTAGCGCGCGCGGACCTCGGGGAACAGCTCGAGGACGTTGACCGTGCGCACGAGCAGGTCGTCGAAGTCCAGCGCGTTCATGCGGTGCAGCTCGCGCTCGTAGAGCTCGAAGACGTCGGCGACCGTCTGCTCGAAGAACGAGCCGACGAGCTGGCGATAGGCGTCGGCGTCGCGCAGCTTGTTCTTGGCGTCGGAGATCTGGTTCTGCACCGCCGCCGGGGTGAAGCGCTTGGGGTCGACCCCGAGCTCGTCGATGCAGCGCTTGACCAGCCGCCGCGAGTCGGCCTGGTCGTAGATCGTGTACTGGCGCGTGTAGCCCAACCGCGGCGCCTCGGCGCGCAGCAGGCGCGCGCAGGCCGCGTGGAACGTCATGACCCACATCCCGCGGGTCGAGCGCCCGAGCAGCAGCTCGACGCGCTCGCGCATCTCCTGGGCGGCCTTGTTGGTGAACGTGATCGCGAGGATCTCGTTCGCCCGCGCGCGGCCGGTCTGCACGAGCCAGGCGATGCGGTGGGTGAGCACGCGCGTCTTGCCCGAGCCCGCGCCCGCGAGGATGAGCAGCGGCCCGTCGCCGTGGGTCACGGCCTCGCGCTGCGGTGGGTTGAGGCCCTCCAGGAGGGCGTCGATGCGGTCGTCGGCGGTGGTCTCGGGCACCACGTCTGAGCATACGACGGGCGGCGGCGTGCGCCGTTCGCCGCTCGCGGCGAGCCGCTTGCAATCCGTCGACCGGAGGCGGGCGACCGGACGGCGCGCCCGCGCCGCCGCCGGTCGATCTCCCGCTGTGACGCATTTGCACGGGGCAACCATCGTCCGTCGTGAGTGCAAGAAACGCCTTGGCTGCCGGTATCGCGGCCGTCACCGTCACCGCGCTGGCGCCGGCCACGGCCTCGGCGGCCTGCCCGTCGGGCGACGTCGTCGCCTCCTCTCTCTCCTCCCCCGACCAGCATGCCGCGCTGCTGTGCGCGATCAACGCCGAGCGCGCGGCGCGCGGCATGCCGGCGGTCGTCGGCGGCGACCAGCTCGCCAGCGCCGCCCAGCGCGACGCCCAGGACATGGTGACCCGGCGCTTCTTCGCCCACGTCACGCCCGAGGGCACGACGCTGGCCCAGCGCGTGCGCGCGACGGGCTGGATGGACGGCACGAGCGACTGGAGCCTGGGCGAGGCGATCGGCTGGGCGCAGGAGCCCCTCGACACGACGGCCAGCATCGTGCAGGCCTGGCTCGACAGCCCGCCGCACCGCGACATCCTTCTCGACCCGACGTTCAGCGAGGTCGGCATTGGCGTCGCCCCCGGGGTACCCCTCACCCCAGGGGGCGGCGCCACCTACGTCCTCGACTTCGGGACCCGTAAGGTCCGGCCATGGCGCTCCCAGACGACGTGCGCGCGCGAAGCGCGCAGATCGCGGAGCACGCCGGCTCGGTGCGGATCGATCTCGACGCGCTCGAGGCCCTCGACCCGGGTCCAGCGCCGGATCTCGACCCGCAGCGCCACTACCTGGAAGGCCCGGCTGATGACGTCGCGGCTTACCTCCTAGTCCTCGACGCGATCAACTTCGGCTCGGGCTGGTTCCCCACCCTGCGCAAGCGGGTCGGCTGCTCGGGCTACTTCACCGTCGCCTGGGCGCTCGCCGATCGCTGGCGCGCCGGCGCGGGCTGGACGAACGCCGACCTGCGCGCGATGCGCATCGAGGACGTCGCCGACACCCTCGGCCAGCGCCGCGACCACGAGCTCATGGCGCTCTACGCGCAGGCGCTGCGCGAGCTCGGCGCGTTCCTGGGCGCTCGGCACGCGCTCGACCTCGTGGCCGAGGCGCGCGGCTCCGCGGCGCGTCTGGCCGCCGACCTCGCCGGCGGCATGGCCCTCTGGCACGACGCCGGCTTCTTCAAGCGGGCCCAGATCGTCGGGAGCGACCTCGCCCTGGCCGGCGTGGCGCGCTTCGACGACCTCGACGCGCTGACGATCTTCGCCGACAACCTCGTGCCCCACGTCCTGCGCTGCGAGGGCGTCCTGGTCTACGACGAGCGCCTGGCCGCCCACATCGACGCGGAGCGCCTCCTGCGTCCCGGGCCCCAGGAGCGCGAGATCCGCGCCTGCGCCGTCCACGCGTGCGCCCAGATCGCCCAGCGCTCGGGCATGACCGAGCGCGACGTCGACAACGCCCTCTGGTACCGGGGCCAGCGCCCCGAGTACAAGGCGCGCCCGCGGCACCGGTGCCGGACGGTGTACTACTGAGGCCGAGGTGGGCGCCCCTACCCGCTGCGCTTCAGCTTCCCGTGGCGCTTGGCGTACCGCTCGCCCACCCGGAACACCGCCAGTCCCGCCGGGATCGCGATCACGCCGAGGAGCAGCAGCGGCCACAGGTCGCCCCACACCGCCCCGACCCCGGCGCCGTCGAGCAGGCTGGCCCGGATGCCGCGCAGCGCGTACGTCGCCGGCGAGATCGTCGCGATCGCCTGCATCCAGCCGGGCATGACCTCGACCGGGTAGTAGACGCCGGACACCACGAGCAGGAGCCCCTGGGCGATGAAGCCGAGCTGGGCGCCCTTCTCGGGCGAGATCAGGGGCAGCACGGCCGTCACCATGCCGACGCCGACGAACGAGACCGACGCCACCGCCAGCAGGACGAGCGCGCTGGCGAAGTTGGCCGACGAGAAGCTCAGCCCGAAGAAGAGCGCGACGACCCCGAACAGCGCCGCCGTGCGGGCCACGCCGTAGAGCACTGCGAACGCGCCCATGCCGAGCAGGTGGACCGCGCGCGACAGCGGCGCCATGAACGTGTACTCGATCGTCCCCTCCCAGCGCTCCCACGCCACGGTCTCGGTGAGGATCTCGAAGACGATCCCCAGGTAGGACCAGATGACCGCGCCGATGAGCAGGCTCGCGGTCTCGCGCTGGACGTCGAGCTGGCCGCCGTTGGCCTGCACGCCCTTGGCGATGAAGACGATCGTCAGCGTGTTGGCGACCGTCCACACGAAGAACGCGAGCTCCCACCAGCCATAGCGCTTGACCAGGTAGCTGTTGCGCTCGACCACGCCCATGAGCGCGACGGCCTGATGGCGCACCGTGGCGCCCGTGGCGCGCATCACGCCACCTCGTCTTCCTCGTCGTCCTCCAGCGCCCGGCCGGTGGCCGCGAAGAAGGCGTCCTCCATCGTCGCCGCGCCGTAGCGCCGCCGCAGCTCGGTCGGCGTCTCGAGCGCGAGCAGCCGCCCGCGGTGCAGGATGCCGACGCGGTCGGCGAGCGCCTCGGCCTCGTCCATGTCATGGGTGCACAGGAGCGTCGTCGTGTCGTGCGTCCGGCGCACCTGACGGATGAAGTCCTGCACCTCGCGCTTGGATCGCGGGTCCAGGCCCGTGGTCGGCTCGTCGAGCAGCAGCAGCGACGGCGAGGTCAGCAGCGCCCGCGCCAGCGCGACCTTCTGCTGCATCCCGCGCGAGAGGTCCTCCATCGGCGCCGTCGCGCGGTCGGACGGGAAGCCGACCGAGGCCAGGATCTGCGGGATCTCGCGCCGCGTGTGCGCCGGCGTCAGGCCGTAGAAGCGCGCCGCGTAGGAGAGGTTCTCGAACGCCGACAGGCGCTTGAAGAACGACGCCTCGACCGACACGCGGTTGACCAGCCGCCGCACCGCCCGCTCCTCGCGGGCGACGTCGTGGCCGAACACCCGGGCGCTGCCGCCGTCGTGCAGCAGCAGCGTCGAGAGCGCGCGGACGAGCGTCGACTTGCCCGAGCCATTGGGCCCGAGCACGGCCACGCACTCGCCGCGGCCGATGGTGAACGAGATCCCGTCGAGCGCGGTGACGCGCTCGCGACGCCGACCGCGACGGCGGGTGAACTCCTTGCGGAGATCGATGACTTCGACTGCAGGCACGGCAGATGCTCCTCATGACGACGTGTCCTTGGCCAGGGGTCGGCAACCGGGGGCGGTGCCCGGCTGCGGCGGCGGAATCAGCGGTGGACGCGGAGGAACATCGGCTCGGACCGTACCACCGCCGCGGCGCGAGGGCGAGTCGGCGGTCAGCCGCCGGCGGGGTGGTGCCCGGTCGCCGGGCGCAGCGGACGCACGTCGGCCTGCGGAGCCTCGGTGCCCTCGAGCTCGGCCAGCCGGCGCTCGAGCGTCTCGATGCGCGCGGCCATGAGCTTGATCGCGTCGGCCACCGGGTCCGGGAGGTGGATCCAGTCGGCGTCGGGCCCCTCGACCTTGCGTCCGTCGACCCGCACGACGTGACCGGGGTTGCCGACCACCGTCGCGTTGGGCGGGACGTCGGTGATGACCACCGAGTTCGCTCCGATCTTCGCGCCGTGCCCCACGGTGATCGGGCCCAGCAGCTTTGCGCCGGAGCCGATCGTCACGTTGTCCTGCACCGTCGGATGGCGCTTGCCGGTGGCGAAGCCGGTGCCGCCGAGCGTGACGCCCTGGTAGAGCGTGACGTTGTCGCCGATCTCGGCCGTCTCGCCGATGACGACGCCCGTTCCGTGGTCGATGAACAGGCCCTGGCCGATGCCGGCCGCGGGATGGATCTCGACGTTGGTGATCGCGCGCGTGGCCATGCTCATCAGCCGCGGCACCAGCGGCACGCCGGCGGCGTGGAGCGCGTGCGACACGCGGTGGGCGAGCAGCGCGTGCACGCCCGGCCAGGCCGTGAGGATCTCCATGGACGAGACCCCGCGAGCGGCCGGGTCGCGATCCTTGGCGGCGGCGACGTCCCGGCGGATCTCGCCGGCGATGCGCCGCAGCGTGCGAAGCCCGAGCATGGCCCTACGATAGCCGTGTGCGCTTTCTCATCCTCCACGGATGGCAGGGCTCGGGCCCGGAGCACTGGCAGACCTGGCTCGCCGGGCGCCTGCGCGCCGCCGGACATCACGTCCAGTACCCCCAGCTCCCCGAATGCGACATGCCGTGCCCCGACCGCTGGGGCATGGCCTTCCGCTCCGAGCTGGGCCGCCTCGCCGCCCGTCCCGACGACGAGCGCGTCGTCGTCGCGCACTCGCTCGGGTGCGTCCTGTGGATGCGCGAGGCCGCCAACGTCGCGCCCTCGCGCCGGGTCGACCGCGTCGCGCTGGTCGCGCCGCCGTGTCCCGGGTCCAAGGTGCCCGAGCTCGCCGGCTTCTATCCCGCCGCCGCCGACCGCGAGGCGGTCGCCCGCGCGGCGCGGCACACGCGCCTGGCGTGCTCCGACGACGACCCCTACTGCCCCGGCGACGGCGCCGGGCGGCTGTGGGCCCAGCCGCTGGGCCTCCCGGTCGACCTCCTGCCCGGCGCCGGGCACCTCAACGTCGAGGCCGGCTTCGGCCCCTGGGCGGAGATGGAGGACTGGTGCCTCGGGCGGCGCGAGGCGCTGGCGCCCGAGCGCGCCCTGGCCTGAGGCTCACTCGGGCGGCGCGAAGAACGGCGCCGAGATGTAGCGCTCGCCCGAGTCCGGCAGCACGGTGACGATGCGCTTGCCGCGCGACTCCGGGCGCCGTGCCACCTCCAGGGCGCCCCACAGCGCGGCGCCGCACGAGATCCCGGCCAGGATCCCCTCGCGCGCGGCGGCCTGGTGGGCCAGCGCGATCGCGTCCTCGTCGGGGCAGGCCAGCACCTCGTCGACGAGGTCGAGGTCGAGGACGGCCGGCACGAAGCCGGCGCCGATGCCCTGGATGCGGTGCGGCCCGGGCGCGCCGCCGGAGAGGACGGCCGAGGCGCGCGGCTCCACGGCGATCACCTGCGCGTCGGGGTTGACCGCCTTGAGGACGTCCCCCACGCCGGTGATCGTCCCGCCGGTCCCGACGCCGGCGACGAAGACGTCGACGTCGCGGTCGAGCGCCTCGAGGATCTCGGGGCCGGTGGTCGTGCGGTGCGCCTCGGGGTTGGCCGGGTTGGAGAACTGATCGGGCAGGAAGACGTCGGGGCTCTGCGCCGCGGCGCGGGCGGCGTCGACGGCCTCGGTCATGCCGCCCAGCGACTCGACGATCTCCACCCGCGCGCCGTACAGGCGCAGCAGCGCCTCGCGCTCGCGGCTCATCCCCTGGGGCAGGAAGATCGTCAGGTCGTAGCCCTTGGCCGCGCAGCAGAAGGCGAGCGCGATGCCCGTGTTCCCCGACGTCGCCTCGACGATCGTCGTGCGCCCGGGCTCGATGCGCCCCTCGCGCTCGGCCGCCTCGAGCATCGCCACGCCGATGCGGTCCTTGACCGAGCCGCCGGGGTTGAACGACTCGAGCTTGCCGTAGAGCTCGACGTCGAGCCCGTCCGGCAGGATCCGCGTGAGCCTGATCATGGGCGTGTTGCCCACGTGCTCGGCGATGTTGGTCGGGATTCGCCCCATTGGCTCGGCGCAGCCTAGCGGGCGGCCGGGCGACGGCCGCGTAGGCTGGTGGCATGAGCGACCGCATCGTGCTCGCGCCCGACGAGATCGCCGGGCTCATCCGCGGCGCGCGCCTGCCCGAGTTGCGCACCGACACCCCGCCCGACGTGCGCCAGCGCTGGACCGAGACCGCGCTGACCGCCATGGATGCCCTCTGCGGCCTGTGCGAGCGCGAGGGCACCGGGCCGGTGTGGGACACGCTGCGCCTGGTCGAGCATCGAGAGCTCCTGGCGTTCGCCACGCTGCTGACCGACGAGCTCAGCCGGACGGACTTCTCGGGCCAGGGCGGCCACGCGAATCCCGCCAAAGATTTAGATGGCGCGTAGCCACCCACGGTTCCATCTCTGGGCATGGCCCCGAAGCGCCTGAAGGGCGCCACCAAGGCTCTGCACACGGCCGAGCACGTCGTCGGCGGCGAGGCGCGCCACGCCGCCGAGCTCCTGCGCACCGAGCCGTTCTGGCAGGCGCAGGCCGCGCTCATCGGCGCGCTGATCCTCTACGTCACGCTGCCGACGAAGCTGATCCTCGGGCCGACGTGGCTGATGCCGGCGCTCGAGCTCCTGCTCGTCGTCGGTCTGTGGGTCGACCGGCCGCGCACGGGCCGCGCCACCGCCCGGCGCGATCGCACCATCGTCCTGGTGCTCCTGGCGATGGTCGCCGCGGCCAACCTGGCCTCGCTCGAGCTGCTCGTGCACTACCTGCTGCACGGCGGGAAGGCCGCCGGCCGGCCGCTGATCATCGCGTCGATCGTCATCTGGCTCACGAACGTCGCGGTGTTCGGCCTCTGGTTCTGGCAGCTCGACCGCGGCGGTCCCGACCGCCGCTCGCGCGGAGACGCCAAGGACGCCGACTTCCTCTTCGTCCAGATGACCGAGCCGGCCGTGGCGCCGGGGTGGCTGCCGACCTTCGTCGACTACCTCTACCTGTCGTTCACCAACGCGACGGCGTTCAGCCCCACCGACACGATGCCCCTCACCGCCCGCGCCAAGCTCATGATGATGGGCGAGTCGCTGATCTCGCTCGTGACCGTGCTGCTCGTCGCGGCGCGCGCTGTGAGCGTGCTCACGTGACGGGCGCGGGCGGCTCGCCCGGCCGCTGCGGCAGCAGGCTCTGGCACCTCCGCGACGCGGCGACGAACTTCGGATCGTTGCGGTTGACCTTGGTCGGGTCGAAGACGGGCCCGCGGCCGGTCGTATTGGGCGCCGGCAGGTCGTAGCCGTTGCGGCGCACGCAGCTCACGAAGCGCGCGAGCGCCTGACGGTAGGCGGGCGACGTCGGGATGAACCGGCCGCGCCCGCGGAACTGTCCGGGCTGGACGCCGCACGCGCGCAGCGCCGCCTGGAGCTTCGAGCGGTTGGCGCCGCCGAAGCCGCCGCCCCCGCCTCCGCCGAAGAACAGGCCGCCGCCGGCGCCGCGCTGGCTCTGGCCGCCGCCGTTGCGCGGGCGCTGCGGGAGCTGGACGCCCTGCTTGCGCAGGCACGCGGCGAGCTGGGTGCGGTTCGGTCGGGTGCGTGCCGCGCCGGCCGCGGTCGTCGTCGCGGTGGTCGCGGGCTTCGAGGCCGCCGCGCCGCCGCAGCCGGCGAGCGCCAAAGCGGCGAGCAGGAAGGTCGCTCCTCGGTGCATCGTCATCCCCCGCTCCCTGCGCCGAAGAGCTGATCGACGGCGCCGCCGGCGCCGCCGCGGCCGGAGCCGCCCGCGCCGCCGCCGCCTCCGAAGCCGCCGAAGCCCAGGCCGGCGGCCGTCGCGCGGATCGACGTCGCGCTGATGGCGCCAGAGCGCGTCGTGGTGCCCTGCACGACGACGGTCTCCCCCGGCCGGATCGACCGCGCGCTGCTGCGGACCGTCCGGGTGACCGTCGCGCCCGGCGCCGGGCGCACACGGACCGTGTTGCCCTGCGCGCCGGTGACGTACAGCGTGCTCCCGTCGACGACCGACACCTGACCGACCGTGGCGCCCGCGCCCGCCGCACCACCCGCGGCCGCCGCCCCACCCGCACCCGCGCCGCCGCCCGCCCCGGCGCGCCGCGCGCCCGCCGACGCGGCGAAGCCGCCGCCGGCCCCCCGTCCGGTCGCGGCCGCCGCCGTCCCGCCGCCCTCGTGCTTCTGCACCAGGGCGCCGGCCACGAAGCCCCCGGCCGCCACCAGGACGGCGGCCAGCACGACGGTGACCGGCCGCAGCCGGCGCCGAGGGCGCGCCGGGAGCTCGTCCTCCCACTCCTCCTCGAAGGTCTCGTCGGTGATCGTCGGCTCGCTCATGTCCAGGGGTCCTCGATGGTCGGGGTCATTCGAAGCGCAGGGCCTCGATCGGCTGCAGGCGCGCGGCGCGGCTGGCGGGATAGGTGCCGAAGAACAGGCCGATGACGACGGCGGCGCCGAAGGCCAGCGCGACGGAGTACAGGGCGATGGCCGGGTGCACCCCGGCGATCGTGAAGTGGCTGGCGACGACGCCGAGCAGCACGCCGCACAGCCCGCCGAGGACCGACACGAGCACGGCCTCGATGAGGAACTGGGCCAGGATGTCGCTGCCGCGCGCGCCGATCGCCTTGCGGATGCCGATCTCGCGCGTCCGCTCGGTGACGGTGACGAGCATGATGTTCATCACGCCGATCCCGCCCACCAGCAGCGAGATCGCGGCGACCTCGCCCAGCAGCGTCGTGAAGACCCGCCCGGTCGCGCTCGTCACGTCGAGGATCGAGCCCTGGTTGATGACCTGGAAGTCCGGCTGCCCGGCCGCGACGCGGTGGCGCGCGTCGAGGATCGACGTGACCTCGCCGGCGGCCGCGTCGAGCTGCCCGCGCGACCGGGCCTGCACCGTGATCGAGTCGAGGTTGCCGTAGCCGGTGAGGACGTCCTGCACGGCCGTGATCGGCGCGAAGGCCACGTCGTCCTGGTCGAGCAGGCCGTTGGAGCCCTTGGACGCCGTGACCCCGATCACCTGAAAGCTCGCCCCGTCGATCTGGACGGTCTGGCCGACGGGGTCGCGCCCGCCGAAGAGGTTGGCGACGACGGTCGGGCCGAGGACCACAACGCGTCGGCGCGCGGTCACGTCCGCGGCGGTGAAGAACGTGCCCGACGCGAGCTGGTAGTCGCGGGCCCGGGCGTACGGCGCGCTCGTCCCCGTGAACTGCTGGGGCGAGTAGCTCACGCCGCCCTCGACCATCGTCACGGTGGCGCCGACCACCGGCGACGAGCTGGCCACGTCGGGCGCCTGCGCGCGATCGGCCAGGGCGGCGGCGTCGTCCGTGGTGAGGGGCCGGGGGTCGACGCTGCCGGCCGCCGATCCCCCGCGCACGCCGGCGCGCGTGACGAGCAGGACGTTGGAGCCGAGGCTCTCGATGCGCTGCGTGACCGCGCGCGAGGAGCCGTTGCCGACCGCGACGAGCAGGATCACCGACGCGACGCCGATGGTCAGGCCGAGGATGGTCAGGGCCGAGCGCAGCTTGTTGGCCAGCAGGCCGCCGAGCGCGATGCGCACCGTCTCGGCGGCGATCACGGCAGGACACCCGCCGCGACGCGGCGGTCCTCGACGACGCGGCCGTCGGCCAGGCGGATGACCCGCTCGGCCAGCGCGGCGACGTCGGGCTCGTGGGTGATGATCACGACCGTGCGCCCCTGCCGGTGCAGGCGGGCGAAGACGCGCAGCACGTCCTCGGTCGAGCGCGAGTCGAGGTTGCCCGTCGGCTCGTCGGCGAGGACGACCGGGGGATCGGCGACGATCGCCCGCGCGATGGCGACGCGCTGCTGCTGGCCGCCGGAGAGCTCGGTGGAGGTGTGCTCGAGGCGGTCGCCCATCCCGACCGCCTCCAGCGCGGCGACGGCGCGGAGGCGGCGCTCGGACCGCGACATCCCTGCGTAGGCCAGCGGCAGCTCGACGTTGGCGACCGCGCGCGTGCGCGGGACGAGGTTGAAGCCCTGGAAGACGAAGCCGATCTTGCGGTTGCGGACGTCGGCGAGCTCGTCGGCGTCGTGGTGACGGACGTCGAGGCCGTCGAGCCGGTAGCGGCCGGCGGTCGGCACGTCGAGGCAGCCGAGGATGTGCATCAGCGTGCTCTTGCCGCTGCCCGAGCTGCCCATGATCGCCACCAGCTCGCCACGCTCGATGCGCAGCGAGACGTCCGCGAGCGCCCGCACGTGGATCTCGCCCGAGACGTACGTCTTGGACACGCGCGTGAGCTCGATGAGGGGGCGGATATCCGTCACCCGCCACCTCCGGCTCCTCCGCCTCCGCCGCCGCCTCTCCGGAAGCCGCCGCCGCCTCCGCCCAAGCCGCCGAGGCCCCCGCCGCTGCCGAGGCCGCGCCCGCCTCCCGCGGTGGACGTCGCCGAGGAGATCGCCGGCGCGACGCGTATCGCGACCTGGTCGCCCGCCTTCAGCCCGCTGAGGACCTGGGTTGTGCTGTCGCCGACGACGCCCGTGACCACCGGCTGGACGACGCGCCGGCTGCCCCGCGCGAGGGTCACCGTCGACGCGCCGCCACGGCCCGAGACCGCCGCGCTCGGGACGGCGATCGCGCCCGACGCCTGGGACACCACGACCCGCGCCGTCGCCGTCATTCCCGGTCGGGCTCCCGCTACCGACTGCTCGAGGCGGAAGGTGACGTCGTAGCTCACCACTCCGCCGTTGCTCGTGGGCAGCGTCGCGATCGAGGCGACGCGCGCGCCGAGCCCCTCGTCGGGCAGCGCGTTGATCGTCACCGTCGCCGGCTGGCCGACCTTCACCCGCCCGATGTCCGACTCGCTGAACGGGACGGTCAGGTCGAGCTTGCTGAGGGTGGCGAGGACGGCGAACCCCCCGCCGCCGGTCGAGCCGGAGGACGAGCCCGTCGACGCTGCGGTCGAACCGGCCCCGCCACCCCCCTGCCCCCCGCTTTGGCTGCCGACCTGCGCGCCCCCGCTCGAGGCCGACGACGAGGAGGTGCTCGAGGACACGGTGCCGCTCGCGCCGACGGTCTCGCCCACGCGCCCGGCGACCGACGCCACCGTCGCGGAGATCGGCGCCCGCAGCGTCGTGCCTGCCAGCGCCGTCTGCGCGCTGGATACCGCGGCCTGCGCGGTGGCGACGCCGGCCTGCGCCGTGTCCACGTCCGCGGCCGTCGTCTGCGCGGTGGCGGCGGAGACGTCCGTCGACGTGGTCGTCGTCGTCTTCGAACGCGAAGCCGGCGCCGGTGCGGGCGGCGCGGCCGCCGCCTGCTGGGCCTGCGTGAGCTTGGCCTGCGCCGCCCCGAGCTGGGCCTCGGCCTGCTGGAGGTTGATCTGCGCGCCCTGCGGATCGATCTCGGCCAGCGGCTGGCCCGCCGCCACGTGATCGCCCGGAGCGACGAAGACGTGCACGAGTCGTCCGCCGGTGGCGAAGTCCACGTCGAGCTGGGTCGACGCCGCCAGCGTCCCGCTGCCCGAGACCGTCGCCTGCACGACCCCGCGCTGCGCCGTGACGACCTGGTCGCTCGCCCCCACCGGCGTCCCCGCCGGCCCGACCACGAGCACCGCGGCCACCACCGCGCCCACGCATGCGGCGCCCAGCCCGAACGTCGCCCATGGCCGCCTCCTCCGCACTGCCGACTGCATCGATGACGTCTCCCCGTGGCCCTGGGGGCGATGCCGCAAGCCGCGACACCCGCTCCCCTGCTCGCTGGAGCGCCGCGATCATGGAACTCGGGGTTGTGGCGTTCCTAAGACTGCGAGTCCGGCCGCGCCCGTCCGGAGCTATGTGCCCCACCGCACACCGCTCAAAGACCTTGAGCCGTCCCTGCGTCGCTTTGAGGTGTGATAACGCGGTCCGCGCTGCTCGGTAGGTTCGGGAGGTGCGCGTACAGCCCAGCGATGTCCAGGAGCCCGGCATCGTCGAGGCGGTCAGCCGCGCCTCGCAGCACACGTTCAGCAAGGTCGGCGCGGCTCTCATCCGTCTGCTGGCTGGGCTGGGGGTAGAGGGCGACGCCCACATGGGGCGGACCGTGCAGCATCGCTCTCGGGTGGCTCGCGACCCGAACGAGCGGAACCTCCGTCAGGTGCACCTCATGCATGGCGAGCTCCACGACGAGTTGCGTGCGCAGGGCTTCGACGTCGCGCCGGGCGTCGTGGGCGAGAACGTCACGACCCGTGGCGTCGAGCTGCTCGCGTTGCCGACGGGCAGTCGTCTAAGGCTTGGAGCGGAGGCGGTCGTGGAGGTCACCGGACTTCGAAACCCGTGCGTCCAACTCGACCACTTCCAGCAGGGGCTGATGGCCGCCGTCCTCGACCGCGACGACGAAGGCAACCTGGTCCGCAAGGCTGGTGTCATGGCCATCGTCGTGACGGGCGGCGACGTGCGACCCGGAGACTCCATCGCAGTCGAGCTTCCGCCGCCGCCTCACGCGCGGCTGGAACGGGTCTGACCACGGCCGTCACCACCGCTCCCGGAAATCGTGGGGGTCGGCGAAAGCGGGTGTCCGTTGTGCTCGGTCGGGTTCGGTGCTCGATCGGCATCACATGGCCGGCTCATGGCCACGGTGGTTCAGATGTAGCTGCTGAGTCGTCCCTCGTAAGGCCAGGGTCGTGGCCGGCCGCACCCGCGAAGGAGCGAAGACAGACAACGCGGCTGGAGGTCAATCTGGGGTCGCTGCGGCTCCCGGTGGCCACCTCGGCCCCGGCCGGCGAGAGTGCGTCCGTCGTAGTTGAAGCCGGGCCAAGTACGTTGCGCCGGTGGAGCGCAGCATCACCGCCTTCCTAGGCTCGCCGTCTGATGTTGACGAGGAGCGACGCCTCGCACGCGAAGTGGCCGCCGACGTCGACGTCCGCAACGCGCGACCGCTCGGATGGTCTGTCCGTGCGGTGGGCTGGGAGCAGGTTCTGCCGGGGCTCGGTCGCGCGCAAGAGCAGATCAACAGAGGGCTGCTCGATGAGTGCAATCTGTTCGTCGGGATCGTCAACGTGCGGTGGGGGACGGCGACTGGGGACTACACCTCCGGTTTCGAAGAGGAACTCGCACGCGTCCGTGAGCGTTGGGAAGCCGGCGAGGACATCGCAGTGTTCATCTACCTTCGGGAGTTGGAGGAGGGGGCTGACCTCGACGCCGCAATGGCGAAGTTCCGTGACGAGATCCGCTCCGCGGCCCTATATCACACGTTCTCGGACCCTGAGGACTTCGCTTCCCACTTCCGCACCCATCTGACCCAGCTACTCACCACTCGGGCAGGGCAGGCACACCGGGATGAGCTTGAGCAGGTGTCGCAACGCGAGACCCAGGCGCTGCCGGGTGGAACGGTCCTCGAGCTGCCGCCCGGAGGCACGCAGGACGCCGCTCGCGCCGACGCCGTGACGGCTGCGCACGCCCAGCAGGAGCCCGAGGCCGGCGAAACCCCGCCCGGCACTGCCCAAGTCGCCGATGCCATCCGGGCGTTCGCTGGAGGGGACTCTGACGCAGCGACCCTGGTCCGTGCACACCTCGCGTTAGCGGCGCGAATGAGCGCCGAACTCACGGGTGCAGTCCTCGACGTGCACGACGTCAACAGGCTCTATGAGCACCGAGACGGGGTCGAACTGACCGAGTCAGAGGAGACGCTGATCCTGCGCACTGCCGCCGCGCACGGCTGGTCGGCACCCTTGTGGGGCCTACTTGTCATCGGCGACGAGCAGGAGGCCGCCAAAGGCCTAGCGCGGGTGATGCTCAACGACCGCGAGGCGTACATCCGCGCGGGCGCTGCAGCCGAACTTGGGGTCGACGGGCTGCAGCTCCTAGCGGCCATGCTTGACGAGAATCCCGAACTGACGGCGGCGGCGCTGTATGAGCGGTTGCTGCGCGATGACTCCGACGAGGTGGCCGAGGCGGCAATCGCGGCACTGCCCGACGACATGCCAGAGACGGTTCCAATCTTGCGCCAGCTTCTCGATGAGGGACGCCACTCGGTCAAGGCGTTCAGACGCTTGCTCGATGTCCTGTGCGCTACCGACCCTCCCGCGGCGCTTGAGCTTGCCACCGGCACTCCCGCCTGGGTCGAGGAGCGGCACGTCGACGCGCTGGGCGACCAGGCCGAGACACTGCCAGCCGACCAAATGAAGGCGATCCTCGCCGGAGGTTCTGCCGACGCGAAGGTCATTGCCCTTCGGATCCTCGAGATCAGTAATCGCGTGACGCTCGAAGCCGCCGAGCTGCTCACGGACTCCTCGCCCCGTGTCAGGCGAGCCGCTGTCGCCGCCTGCACGGCGGCAGGCGCGAAGATCTCCCCGTCCGCCGTCGACGCCATTCTCAAGGATGACTCGAACGACGCGATTCTGCGTTCTTTCACGTCGCGAGGCCCGTCAGACGAAGAACTTCGGATCGCTCAGTTCAGGCTGCTCGGCGCGGAAGAACGGGCGCAAGCGCTCAATTGGCTCAACTTGCGTGGCGGTGACGCGCTCGCCGCTGCAGTTGCCTCGGACGATGAGGGGGCCGCCGAGCTCGCGCGCCGAAGCCTTGGTGACCATCTCGGCCAGGTCCGGACTGAGCACATCGCCGCCGAGATGGAGAGAGCAGAGGGGGCCGGGAAGGATGCCGCGGGGTCGCCGGAGAATCTCGCAGAGCAGTATCGGAGCCTGTTCGACCATCTGTGGCAGGGGGGCGCTCTGACTGGCCTTGCTGCCTTGCCGGAGCTCACGTTCGACGATGCAACCTTGGCGGCCGCGCACCTCGAGCGCTACCACACCCGTGGGCCGGCAGCTCGAGTCCTCGCAGTCGCCGGCACGGCGGAACATCTCGACGACCTCATCCGTGCGGCTGCGTCGGCTGGCGACGATGAGCTGCGCGACGCGGTGTTGCGGCGTGCCGCCTATGTAGCCGGACCAGATGAGGTGCTCGAACGCATCGTCGACGGCGACTCGGCCCGAGCTCTGCTGCAGCCTATGCTCTGCCTCATCGCCGACGACGGCGAGCGGGTGGACACGGGGACTCTTCGCGGGCTGATAGCGCACAAACAGGCCGACGTCAGGCGCGCGGCGCTTCGCGCCCTCATCTTGCCCATGGACGATGCAGAGCTTTGCGCGTTACTCAACGAGCACGCGAGTGCGCGACAGCGCTACTACGACATCGTTGGCATTCTCGACCGGATGGTCCACGGCCCAGCCTTTGTCCGGGCTCTCGCGCGTCGAGAGCTCGGAGCGCCCTAGCGGTCGGCGGCGCGCATCTCCTGCGCGACCTCGAGCGCGGAGTCGATGACCTCGGTCATGAAATCGTCGCCCAACTGAGCCTCCAGTTCTGATTTCAGCTTGATGGCAAATGAGCGTTGACGATTGCGGTCCGCCAGGACTAGGAGCCGCCACAGGTTGTCCAAGAGGTTGTCCGGGATTTCGCCGGCGCAGTCTGCAGTGGAAGCGCACACGAGATCAAGGAAGATCGAAACGGCCAAGAGCTCAGCCGCGACAGCGGGCTTCCGTGCCGACAGGAGCGCCTCGGCGGCCTTCGCGAGGTCAATGGCGGCGCGGGCCTCGCCGCCACAACTCTGGCTGGCGTCGACGAGGCGCTGCACGTCACCTTCGTCGACCTTGCCGCGGCGCGCGTCGGCGACGACGAGGCCGCCAATGGTCTGTGTCTGAATCACCGCTGACACGTCGCTGTCCATAGCTCGGAGTGCCTGGCGGTAAATCCGTGCGGCCCGAGCGGGCCTGCCGCGCATCAGGTGCAGCCCGGCCAGGTGTCGCTGTGCGTCTGCGACCGTGTCTAGCTGTCGAGCGGTACGCGCGACGCGCACGCCCTCGGCGAACCTGCGCTCGGCGTCCTCGAGGCGTCCCGCGTCAATGTCGAGGACGGCGCACTGGATAAGGCTCGCCGCCTCGTCGGCGAGATCCTCACCCTGCCGGGCGATGTGTAGCGCCTCGTACGCATTCGACTCAGCGTCGGCGTCGCGCCCGTCCCGCCGCGCGAACTCTGCCAGGTTGTAGAGAGCCTGACGCTCTTGTGCACGATCGGAGGTAGCCCGCGCGTCCTGCAGACATCGATTCATGTCCTTGCACGCTGAACGCAGGTCGCCTGCATGGGCTGCGGCGATTGCACGATCGTTACGGGTCATGAACGCCCGCTGGGCGTCACCAAGCGAGACGAAGACGCGAAGTGCTTGTGTGAAGAACGACCGCGCAGCCGCCGCCTGCGACGAATTACTGAGCATCGAGCCGATCTCCGCGGCCGCCCACGCCCATTCTGCGCGCCCCTGGTGGGACTTTCGAACAGTCAGTTCCTCTTTGAACAGCCCGACCGCGTCTGAAGCGAAAGCCGCGTCTGAGTTCGCGATCTCGGCGGCGTGGCGAAGGTGGTCCGCTCGGCGCACGGCGTCGGGCTCTAGCTTCGCCGCGCGCCGCAGGTTCTCGATCGCTCTGCCTGGCTCACCTGCGTCGACGTACGCGGACGCGAGGTTGCCCAGCTGCCGTGCGCGCCAGGCGTCGTCCGCCCCGGCGTTCTCGCTGAGCGCGGTGTCGAGCACGCGTATGGCGTCCTCCGGTCGCCCCGATCTGACCAATCCAACAGCGGCGTTTCCGAGCGATTCGGCGTGGTGGTATGCGTCGTCGAGATCTTGGGCCAGATCCGCAGCGCGCACGAACTGTATGACGGCCTCGTCGGTCTCGCCAAGCTCCATAAGTCCGGCACCGAGCGCGCGCCGCATCATCTCCTCCTGCAGGAGATCTCCGAGCGACTCCGCGAGTTCCACAGCCTTGCGGGCCCACGCCACGGATCGGCGCGTGTCCCCACGGTCGTGATCAAGCCGCGCCAGGTTGCGGGTGGAGGTCAGCTCGCGATCGACGCGTCCGATGCGGCGGGCGAGTCTTAGGCTTTCGAGCAGCAAGCCCCGACCCTCTTGGAGCTCGCCCGCGTCGATGTGCAGCTGGGCGCGTTGGCCGAGAACGGTGACGCGCAAGTCCGCCATCCGCCCGCCCCGAAACAGCGCGTCTACCTCATCGAGCCATCTGCGGGCAGCGACACGGTCGCCGCTTCCGGCCAAGACATTTACGTGGTTGAGCAGGACTTGCAGCGTCCCGTAGTCGTCCCCTGCACGTCGCTTGAGGTCGAAGGCTTGGCGGCAGAGCCGCCCTGCGAGCGGGCGATCCTCCGCGAGAATCGCTTGGACTCCGAGGTTTTGCAGCGCTGTCGACTCGATGTCTGGATCGTCGAGTTCCCGGCCGATCTGCCGCATGCGCTCGAAGAGTCGCCCGGCTTCCGTCGCCTCCCCCGATGCGGACATCGCGCGCCCTTGCAGGTTCAATACCCACGCTTCGCGCTCGTCGTCGATGGCTTCGGCGGGGACGATGTCTCGCAGGTCCTCGACGAGATGGCGCGCGACGCCGGGCATGCCGGTCGCCAGCGCCTGACCGCAGTAGTCGTACAGCAGACCGAACGCCTCATCGGTTTGGCCCGTCGCGACCATCTTGCGGGTCTCGTCGATCGCCGCCGAGAGCGGAACCAGCGAGTCCTCGTCCTCGCCCACACAGACGTCCAAGTCGTCATAGGCCCGCGTGCGGGAGACCACGGAGCGCCGACGGTCGACGATCCGTTCACGCACTGGCCTGACCGTCATCTCGCGCAGCGCGTCGAATAGGACGGTGCGCAGCTCAGCGATGTTCGACCAGGGCTTGGTGACGGCGCCCCGGCCGCGCTCTCTATCGATGAACCGTGTCAGCGTGCGCGACCGCATCACGCCGGCCCGAACGAGCACGATGAGGTTGGCCCCGCCCCTCCGCGCCGCCTGGAATTCCTTGCGCGTCACCTCGGTGAGGTCATCTTCGAGAATGAGGACCAGCGCGTCGCTCGTCTGGGCCTCGCCGATGCACTCCTCGACCGAGTAATAGCTGCCGGCCGTCGCGTCGCGCTCCCAGTACCACGCGCTCATGCCCTCGAATCGTTCGACGACCTCCGCCGACGCGACGCGCTCGTCCTTGAGCGCGCCCGAGGCCATCTTCGCGCTGATAAATACCTTCAGCCGGTCGGGGCGGCCGAAGATGAGCTCTCGCGCCGAAAGGGCCACGCCTCCACAGTACGAGTACGAGCGGCCGCAGGCGGCGCGCGCCTCGTCCACCGGGCGGGATCGGCAGGGTGAGCCTGAAGCACCTCAGCCGCCATTACGCGGCGCCGCGTCTTCTATGGCGGGCGAGCGGCGCACCGCGTTGTGTCAGCAACGAGTTCGGCGTTGTCCTGGTGGGGGCATCGCCCCAACGACGCGGAGCCCTGGCCGTTCCGCTGCGTAGACGAGATCCAGGGCAGAGTGAACGCTCTCATAGCTCTCGCGGAACAGGTCTGTGTAGATGCCCGTCGTCCCCGGCGTCACGTGCCCCATCAGCTGCTCGAGCTCGTGCCGACGCACGCCGCCGGCGGCGAGCACCGATGCGTAGGTGTGGCGCAGCACGTGCCACAGGTGTCCGTGCTGGTAGACACTGGCCTCCTTCATCGCCGGCATCAACAGCTTCGGCCCCGCGGACTCCTCGCGCCACACGGTGCCGGTGCGATGGTCGGTGAAGATCATCCCCGCTTTCTTGCCGGCGAGCTAGCAAGTCAGCTAGCCCGCTCCAGAGCGGGACCTCTCGCTCGCTGTCGTACTTGCAGCAGCGGTGGACGGGCTCGCGCTCGCGGCCCCGGCCGGTCTTCTTCCACCACAGCTGGCCGCGCAGGTCGATGCGCCGCGCCTTCCAGTCGATCCACTCCCAGCGGAGACCCAGCAGCTCGTTGCGTCGGAAGCCGGTGGTCAGACGGCCAGCACCAGATCGACGTAAGGCTGGGGAGTGGCGGCTAGGAGAGCGCGGGCCTGGTTGGGTTCGAGCAGCCTCGGCGGTCTCCGCGTGGGCTGCAGGTCGATGAAGTCGTGCCGGCTGCCGCCGCGGTGGCGGGCCCGGCGCGGGGTGCGCAGCGGGTTCTTCTCGACGAGCCCCTCGCTCATGGCGTCGGTGAGCATCCCCGAGAGCGGGATGAGCACGCCCTTGATGCGGCTCTCGCTCAGGCCGCGCTCGATCATCGCGCGCTGGAACTTGATGATCTCGTCGTAGGTGATCGCCGGCAGCGGCAGCCGGCCGAAGGCCGGCTCGAGGTAGCGACGCCAGTCGCCCTCGTAGTTGTTGTAGGTCAGCGGCGACACGCGGCCGAGCTCGGCCTGCGAAGCGATGCCCTCCAGCCACGGGATCGCCCAGTCGCTCAGCGTGACGAGCTTGGCCCGGCGCGGCTGCTTGCCCTCCAGGACCTGGTCGCGCAGCTCGGCCAGTTCGCGCTCGAAGCGCAGCAGGTCGTCGGCGCGCCACCCGCGCGGCAGGTGGCCGAGCGCTCGCGAGACGCTCGCCACCCGCGCCTGCATCGTCGGCGAGCACCGACACGCACGGGCGTCGCGCGGCCGGCCGCCCTGGCCGGCCGGGCACTTCTCGCCGTGACGGATGCGCAGCGACCCGCGCATCAGCCCCTCCCCTCCGCGATCAGAACCGCGACGGGACCGGCGGGTGCCTGCGCGTGAACCGCGGCGGCGCGGACACCGGCGGCTCCTGCGCCTCCTTCCGGCCGCTGTGCACAAACCGCTCCACGTCCTCGGACAGGAACCGCACGTACTTGCGCCCGGGCACCTTCACCCTCGGCAGCACGCCCTCCCGTCCCAGCTTCCAGACGTACCGCTCCGTGTAGCCCAGACGCTCTGCCACCTCGGCTGCCGTCAACAACGCTCCAAGGTCTCCCTGACTCATG
>JAXDHQ010000298.1:0-9545 GCA_034664395.1 Solirubrobacteraceae bacterium
ATGCTCGCGTGCAGCGCGAGCGGCGGGCCGTCCGGCTGCTGGTTCTCGGGAAGCTGAGGATGCAGGCGCAACGTCACCTGGTCGGGCACGCTCTCCCCGGCGCCCTGGCCGGAGATCGCCAGGTCGACGCGCAGCTCGGGCAGGCCGCCGAGCGCGGCGGCCAGCGCCATCGATCGGACGCGCAACGTGAGGCCGGGGCCGGGGCCGGGGGCCGCGTCGCCGTGGGCCGCAACGGGCGCGGCCGCGGCGCCCATGTCGGCGGGCGCCCCGGCCGTGGCCGGCACGACGGGAAGCGACGGCGATGCGGACGGCGCGGCGGGCACGATCGCCGTCGCGCGGTGCGGGCGCGTCGCGGGCGCGGGCGTCACGCGCACCGAGACGAGCGAGCGGCGGGCGACGAACGGCGCCGGCGGCCCGAGGTGGCGGCGCTGTGCCGCCTGCGTCGCGGCTCCCGGTCGGGCGAAGGCGAGCTGCGTCGCCGGGACCAGCGCGACGCCGCCGGAGTGATCGGTCGCCGGACGCTCGGGCGCCCCGAAGCCGAACTTCGGCCCGAGCGCGATCGCCGCCACGATCAGCATCACGGTCATGAGCGCCCCGGCTGCACCCGCGACGAGCAGGTCGTTCCGATACATGGGCTTGGCGGGGGGGGTTCTTGGCACGAAGCGGACCGAGAGCGGTCTGGCGGGCGACGGACGGGCCCGTTGCGAGCACCCTAGGCGCGACCTCGCGGATCCACCATGAGCAGTTCGCGCACATCTGCGCGATCTGTCGCAATGGCGTTTGCCGTCCGGGGGTGGCACGCTTCGCACCCGCGGTGGCTCTCTCCACGACACCCACATGAGACGCTGGCTCGCTCCGCGGCGGCCCGCGCGCCCCCTGTCGCCGTCCGCTCCGTCCTATGGCGACGAGCTGGGCGCGCTGCTGCGCCTGGCCCAGGAGGGCCTGTACTGGCAGGGGGACGTCGAGGACCTCCTGCTCGAGATCCGCCGCGACGGCGATCTCGGCGTGCTCGCGCGCGCGGGCGGCCCGATCGTCAGCCGCTACGAGGCGATGCGCGTGGCGGCGCGGCGGATCGCCCACCCGGCGCTGCGCCCGTACGTCTCGGCGCTCGACGAGATCTTCGCCAACCACGCCATGCTGCTGCACACCGCGCTCGACCTGCTCGCGGTGAGCTGGTGCTCGGAGCGCCTGCGCGAGGAACAGGACAAGCTCGGGCCCATGGGCGCGCAGGGCGAGCGGCTGGCGATCGTGACCGCGCGCCTGAGGGACCTGGCCGGCGACTCGGCCGCGCGTGCGGGTTGACGGCCGCGAGCTCGCGGCGGTGTTCGTCGGGGGCTTCCTCGGCGCGGTCGCCCGCGCCGCGGTGGCCGAGGCGCTCCCGCATTCCCCGGGCGCCTGGCCGTGGGCGACGTTCGCCGTCAACGTCGCGGGCGCGGCCCTGCTGGGCTACGGCGTCACGCGGCTGCAGGAGCGCCTGCCGCCCTCGGCCTACCGGCGGCCGTTCCTCGGCACCGGGATCTGCGGCGCGCTCACGACGTTCTCGACGATGCAGGTGGAGCTCCTGCAGATGCTCGACCACGGCGAGCTCGGCCTCGCCGCGTCGTACGCGGCGGCGAGCCTCCTGATCGGCTTCCTCGCCATCGCCGTGACCACCAACGCCGTGCGGCGGGCGAGGCTGGCGCGGTGAGCCCGCTCCTGCTCGTGGGGATCGGCCTCGTCGGCGGCGTCGGCGCGATCGGCCGCCTGCTGCTCGACGGCGCCGTCGCCGCCCGGCTTTCGCGCGCGTTCCCCTACGGCACGCTGACGGTGAACCTGACCGGCACGCTCGCGCTCGGGGTCCTCGTCGGGGCGGCCGTGCGCGGCGACGCGCTGAGCCTCGTCGGCACCGGCTTCCTCGGCGCCTACACGACGTTCAGCACCTGGACCCTCGAGTCCCACCGCCTGGCAGAGGACGGCGAGATGCGTGTGAGCCTGCTCAATCTCACCCTCAGCCTGACCCTTGGACTCGCGTTCGCCTGGCTCGGACGCACGATCGGGACAGCGCTGTGACAAGCCACGACGCGCTCAAGCTGACGACGTACTTCGGCGAGCGCGACCGGGCCGCCGGAGCCTTCCTGTCCGACGCGCTCGCCGCGGTCTACGAGCGCCACGAGCTGCGCACGAGCATCGTCATGCGCGGGGTCACGGGCTTCGGCGTCAAGCACCACCTCCGCACCGACCGGCTGCTCACGCTGTCCGAGGACCTGCCGATGGTGTCGGTGGCGGTCGACGCGCGTGAGCGCGTCGAAGCGGCGCTCGACGAGGTGGTCGCCCTCTCCGGCGAGGGGTTGATCACGCTCGAGCGCGCGCGCCTGGGCGAATCGGCTCTCCTCGCCGGCGCCGGCGACGAGACCAAGCTCACGGTCTACGCCGGGCGCGGCGAGCGCGTCGGCGGGCGGCCGGCGCACGTGGCGATCGTCGACCTCCTGCACCGGCGCGGCGTCGCCGGCGCCACCGTCCTGCTCGGCGTCGACGGCACCGCCCGCGGCGAGCGCCGCCGCGCGCGCTTCTTCGCCGCCAACGCCGGGGTTCCGGTCATGGTCATCGCGGTGGGCGCCGGCGACCGCATCGCCGCGGCGGTGCGCGATCTGGCCGGCGTCGTTCCCGAGCCGCTGTTCACGCTCGAGCGCGTGCGCGTGTGCAAGCGCGACGGCGTTCGCCTGGCCGACCCGGTCCACGTCCCGGAGACCGACGCCTCGGGCCTGGGGATGTGGCAGAAGCTGATGGTCTACTGCGGCGAGCAGTCGCGCCACCGCGGGCACCCCCTCTACGTCGAGCTGGTCCACGCGCTGCGCGAGGCCGGCGCCGCCGGCGCCACCGCCCTGCGCGGGATCTGGGGCTATCACGGCGACCACGAGCCCCACGGCGACGCGTTCCTCCAGCTCCGCCGGCGCGTCCCGGTGGTCACCGTGATCGTCGACACGCCCGAGCGCGTGCGCCGCTGGTTCGCCATCGTCGACGCCCTGACCGACGAGACGGGCCTGGTCACGAGCGAGCTCGTCCCCGCGATGCGCGCGACCGGCGGTGCCGTCACGCGCGGCGGGCTGCGGCTGGCCGATCACCGCGGGTGAGCGCGGGCCGCCGGGTACGCTCCCCTGGTGGCCCACGGGCACGACCACCACGGCCACTCGCATGCGCCCGCGGCGGACGCCGACCGGCGCTGGCTGGCCCTCGCGCTGGCGATCGTCGTCGCGCTGCTCGGCGTCGAGGTCGTCGTCGGCCTGGTCGCCGACTCGCTGGCGCTGCTGTCCGACGCCGCCCACGTGCTCACGGACGCCGGCGCCATCGCCATCGCCCTGTACGCCGCGCGGCTGGCCGCGCGGCCGCCGACCGGCCGCTTCACGTTCGGCTTCGGGCGCGCGGAGATCCTGTCGGCGCAGGCCAACGGCGCCACCCTGCTCGTGCTCGCCGGCGTCATCGTCGTCGAGGCGCTGCGGCGGCTGTCGCACCCGCCCGAGGTCGACGGCGGCTTCGTCCTCGCGGTCGGCCTGCTCGGCGGGTGCGCGAACGTCGCCGCCGCCGCGGCGCTGGGGCGCGCCGAGCGCCGCTCGCTCAACGTCGAGGGCGCCCGCGCCCACATCCTCACCGACCTCTACGCGTCGCTGGCCGCGGCGGCCGCCGGCGCCGTCATCCTGGCCACGGGCTTCAACCGCGCGGACGCCATCGCCTCGCTCGTGGTCGCCGCGCTCATGCTGCGCTCGGGGTGGGCGCTGCTCCGCGAGGCCGGTCGCGTGCTGCTCGAGGCCGCGCCCGCCGGGGTCGACCCGGAGGCCGTCGGCAACGCCCTGGCGCGCGAGCCCGGCGTCGTCGAGGTGCACGACCTGCACGTCTGGGAGGTCACGTCGGGCTTCCCCGCGCTGGCGGCGCACGTGCTCGTCCGTCCCGGCGACGACTGCCACGCGGTGCGCCGGCGGCTGCAGACGCTCGTGGGCGAGCGCTTCGCCATCGACCACGTGACCCTCCAGGTCGACCACGCGCCGGCCGGCGACCAGCTCCTGGAGATCGAGCCCAAGCAGGGCTAGCCGAACGCCGCGCAGCGCCGCCGACGCCACGCGGAGACCTGACCTAGAAGCGCGCGGCGCGCGGCCCTACAGGCCGCCGCACAGCGCGACCGGCCCGCCCAGGACGCTGACCGCGGCCGGGAGCGACAGGGCGGCCCCGATCCCGAGCGTCAGCACGCCCGCGGCGACCGCCCGCAGCGCGCGCGTGCGGCCCTCGAGCACCGGCGCCTCGAGCAGCTCGCGCACGCGGGCGGCGGTGCCGTCGCCGCCCAGCCCGACCATCCCGGGGCTGGTGGCGCCGGTCGCCGCCTTGCAGATGGCCGAAGCGAGCGCGAGGCGATCGGCCCCCCGCGCGCCGATGGCGTCGCGGTCGGCGTCGCGCTCGAGGTGGAAGCGGAGCTGGCGTACGGCGTGGGCGGTGCCGGGCAGCGGGCGGCCGAGCACGCGGCAGAACTCGGCGAAGAGCAGCACGTAGCGGTGGCGGCGCCCGATGTGGGCGTGCTCGTGGGCCAGGGCGGCGGCGAGCTCGTCGTCGTCGAGGTGCGTGAGGGCGCCCGCCGAGACGACCAGGCGCGGGCGCGCCAGCCCGGCCGCGGCGAGCACGACGTGGTCGCCGCCGACGATGACGCTGTCGTCCGGGCCGCGGCCGAGCGGCGAGCGCACGAGCCGGCGCACGGCGAACGTCGCCTGGACGATCCGCACCACCGCGATCAGCACCGAGGCGGCCAGCGCGAGGCCGCCGAGCGCCGCGACCGCGTGTCCGGCCATCTGGTGACCGGGCGCGCACGGCCACTGGGCCAGGGCGCGCAGCAGGTGGCCGGGATGCAGCAGCACGAGCGCCGTGGCGACGGTGCCGACCACCGCGAACGCTCGCAGGCCGAGCGCCGTCCCCCAGAGCACGCTCGCGGTGGCGGGATCGGCACGCCGCAGGCTCAGCAGGTGCGGCAGCGCGATCCCGGCGATCACCGCGGCGACGAGCGCCGCGAGGCTCATCTCATGCGCTCCGCCGCGACCGACTCCGAGAGCCGGCGCAGCTCATCCGCCTCGTCGCGGGGAAGGCTGCCGATGAGCTGTGCGAGCGCCACCTGGCGGGCTTCGCTCGATGCGCCGCGCAGCGTGTGCTCCATCGAGCGCGAGAGGTACTCCGCCTCGCTCAGCGCGGGCGCGTAGACGATGACGTGGCCCTCGCGCCGGCGGCTGAGCAACCCGCGCTCGGCCAGGCGGTTGAGGACGGTCTGGACCGTGTTGTAGGCACCCTGGTGATCGGTCGGCAGCGCTTGGCGCACCTGCTCGACGGTTGCCTCGTTGAGCCGCCAGATGGCGGTCATGATCTGGGTCTGGAGCTCGCCCTGAAGCGGTGTCACATCCGTCATGGTCGGTCGATGATCGCACGGACCGCAACCGCCGAGCGCCATGTGTCCGCCGGCGGCCCGGCCGACCGTGCTCTCACGTCCCCAGGTCGACGAGCTCGAAGCTCAGCGCCCCGTCCTCGCCCACGCGCGCCAGGCCCATCGTGTGCGTCGGCTGGCGGCGGCGATCGGTCGGGCTGCCCGGGTTGAAGATCTGAAAGCCGGTGGCGTCGTCGCGCTCGTGCAGCGGGATGTGGGAGTGGCCGAAGACGACGGCGTCGGCGTCGGGGAAGCGCGCCCGCAGGCGCTCGAGCCGTCCGGCCGCGGGCCCCGCGTCGTGGACCATCGCGATCCGCGCGCCGCCGGCCTCCACGACCCGGGCCGAGGGCAGCGCCACCCGCAGCTCGGGCTCGTCGACGTTGCCGTGCACCGCCCGCACCGGCGGTCCCAGCGCCAGCAGGTCCGCGAGCACCGAGGCGGTCGCGACGTCGCCCGCGTGCAGGATGAGGTCGGCGCTGCGCAGGCGCTCGACGCACGCCGGCGGAAGGGCACGCGATCCGCGCGGCAGGTGCGTATCGGAGATGACCGCCAGCAGCACCGCTGCTAGCGACGCTGGCGCGGGAGCCTGCCCGCCGCGTGCAGGGCGAGCACGCGCTGCAGCACGCGGTAGGCGGGACGCGGCTGGCCGGTCGGGCCGATGAGCGCCGAGTCCCACGTCTTGGGCCCGGGCTCGCTGTTCCACTGGTAGACGTAGACGCGCGTGATCCGCCGGCTGAGCGTCACCAGCCGGTCGAACAGGAAGCGCGTCGCGATCGCCGCGTGGCTGGCCGACTCGGGGAAGGTGATCTTGCGGCGGTTCGTGCGCGAGACGATGCCGCCGGTCTCGGTGAACCAGATCTGCCCCTTGACCGCGGCGAGCAGCCGGCGCGTGCCGGTGGTGCGCAGGCGGTTGGCGTCGACGTAGTTGTGCAGCCCCCACCAGCGCGGCTCGACCTTGGACACGCGGCGGAAGGCCTTCACCCACGCGACCATGTTCGGCATGTCCAGCACCTCGGCCGGGAGGATCGTGCACGACGGGCACTGCACCCGCAGCTTGCGCCAGTAGGCGGCGACCAGCTCCGGTCGATGGCACGTCGGCTCGCCGCAGTGGTTGGCCTCGTTCCAGGTCGCGTAGTCCGTCACCCAGGGATAGCGCGCGCGGAAGCGGCGGAACTCGTAGAGCAGGCGCCCGGGCGACGGCAGCAGCCGCCGGTTGGAGCGCGAGTGGCTGAACGACAGCAGCGGCTGCACTCCGGCCGTCCGCGCATCGTCGAGCCACCGGTCGAGCGCCGCGGTCTCCGTCGGGCTGGTGAGCGCGTCCCACGGGACGGCCAGGCGCGCGACCCGCATGTTGCTGGCCAGGAAGCGCGGGTCGCTGAACATGTCCGGCTTCTGGTCGGCGATGCCGATCGTCAGCGCGTGCGCCGGCGCGGCCGTCCCCAGGAGGGAGAGCAGCAGCACGGCGAGCAGTCCCAGCCGGCGCGACGCCATCGGAGCCTGCAGCTTTCGCCTCACGCGCCGGAGTCCTGCTCGCCGACGACGACCGTGTCGTCGTGGGAGTAGGCCGGCGCGCAGCAGCACAGCAGGACGAGCGGCTCGTCGGCGCCGTTGCGCAGCTCGTGGACCACGCCGGGCGGGATGACGACGCAGTCGCCGGCGGCCACCTCGCGCTCCTCCTCGCCCAGGCGCATCGATCCGCGGCCCGCGGTGAAGAAGTACAGCTCCTCGGCGCGGCGATGGTAGTGGGCCACGGTCGCCCCGCCCGCGGGCACGGTCGCCTCGGCCAGCGACTGGTTGCGCGCAGGGGTCCGCGACGGGCCCGCGATCTCGCGGATGGTCGAGCCGTCGAGGGTGACGAACGGCTCGAGGTCGTCGAGCTTGGAGAGGTGCATGGGGGCGGCGGCGCGCTCTCGGCGCGGCGCGTTCACCGTAGCGCACCGCCACGACGCAGCAGGCCGGTCTGGCGCGCCCACTCCACGGTCGCGCCCAGGGTCTCCTCGGGCGCGGTGTAGCGCAGGCCGAGCTCGCGCTCGGCGCGCGAGCCGTCGTAGGCGTGGCCGTGCAGCATCGTGCGCACCATCTCGCGGCACAGCGGCGGCCGGCGCCCGGCGACGCGGCACGCGCCCTCGATCGCGGCCCCGGCGACGCGCGCCACGGCGCCCGGGACGATCCGGGGGCGTGCGGGCAGGTCGCCGACGCGCTCGAGCAGGTCGAACGCCTCACGCGAGCTCAGCGTCATGCCGTTGAGGACGTAGCGCTCGCCGGCGACGCCGCGCTCGGCGGCCAGCAGATGGCCAGCGACGCAGTCGCCGATGTCGACCAGGCTGATGCGCGTGTCGATGAACACCTTCAGGCGGCCGTCGAGCAGCGCGAGCAGGATCCGCCCGGTGCCGCGCGTGCGCCCCGGGCCCTGCACCGAGGACGGGTTCACGCACACGAGGTCGACGCCCTCGGCCCGGGCGCTCTCCAGCGCCGCGCGCTCGCCCTCGGTCTTGGACTGCTCGTAGGCCGACAGGTACCAGCCGCGGTGCGGCGAGTCCTCGCGCCCGACGGTGCCGTGCGCCTCGCCCAGCGTCGCCGCCGAGGAGGTGTGCACGAGCCGCCCCACGCCGGCGCGCGCGGCCGCGCGCACCGCCGCGCGGGCGCCGTCGACGTTGGCGGCGAACAGCGCGGTGCGGTCGGTCGGGCAGAGCACGTTGACGCCGGCGACGTGGAACGCCAGGGCGCAGCCGCGCATCCCGGCGGCCAGGGCGCCCTCGTCGAGCAGGTCGCCGCCGACGGGCTCGGCGCCGAGCTCGCGCAGCGTCCGCGCGGCCTCGTCGGAGCGGGCGAGCGCGAGCACCTCGTCGCCGCGCTGCACGAGGGCGCGCACCAGCGCCGTGCCGATCACCCCGCTGCCGCCGGTGACGAAGACGCGCTGCGCCACGACGGCTACGGCGTGGTCAGCGCGGCCGCGAAGCGCCGCAGGTAGTCGACGGCGGTCGTGACCGTGATGACGGTGGCGATGAGCAGCGCCCACTCGTCGAGGTGGGCGCCGGCGATCTGACCGCCGGGCCGCACGATCGCCAGCGCGATGGCCGCGCACTGGACGGTGGTCTTGATCCGCGCCCAGTACGACGCCTGCATCACCGTGCCGTCCACCGCGACGACGCCGCGCAGGCCGAGGATGACGATCTCGCGCGCGATGATGATCGCCGCCAGCCAGGGCGACGCGCGCTGGGCCGAGACCAGCGCCACGAGCACGCCGCTGACCAGCAGCTTGTCGGCCGTCGTGTCCAGGAACGAGCCGAGCGTCGTGGTGACGTTCCAGCGCCGCGCCAGGTAGCCGTCGAACCAGTCGGTGGCGGCGGCGACGACGAACAGGACGCACGCCAGCGCGCGCTCGTCGGCCAGGAGCACGAGCGCCATGACGACGGGCGTGAGCACGATCCGCAGCAGCGTCCCCGCGTTGAGGACCCAGGCGGATCGCAAACTGGGCACGCTCGAGATGCGGGTCCCCACCCGCCGAACGCTACCTCAGCCGTCGCGCAGGAGGGAGGCAGCGCTCGCGCGCACCGCGGCGGCGTCGTCGAGCTCCAGCGCGGCGAGGGCGACCGCGCGGGCCGCCGACAGGTCGACGCTGCGCAGCGCCTCCTTGGCCTCGGGGACGAGGACGGGCGCCATGCTCAGCTCCTGGACCCCGAGGCCCGCCAGCAGCGCCGCCGCCTGCGGGTCGCCGGCGAGCTCGCCGCACACCGCCACGCGGGCGCCGTGGACGCGCGCCGCGTCGCACGTCATCGCGATCAGGCGCAGCAGCGCCGGCAGCGGCCCGTCGATGAGGCCCGCGACCGCCGCGTTGCCGCGCTCGGCGGCCATCGTGTACTGGGACAGGTCGTTGGTCCCGATCGAGAGGAAGTCGACCTCGGCCGCCAGCCGGTTCGCCTGCAGCGCGGCGGCGGGGACCTCGACCATGATGCCGACCTCCAGGCGCGCGTCGCCGCGGACCTCGTCGAGCATCGTCCGCGCCGCTCGCAGCTCGGCCAGCGTCGCGACCATCGGGAACATGACGCTCAGCGGGCGGCCGGCGGCGACGGCGGCGCGGGCGATCGCGGTGAGCTGCGTGCGCAGCAGCTCGGGA
>JAXDHQ010000299.1:0-14953 GCA_034664395.1 Solirubrobacteraceae bacterium
GGGGGCGCGGCCGGTCAGGCCGCGCCCCCCGAGGGCTCACGACGCGCGCAGCACCGCGCCCGCACGCTGGCCCCAGCGCTGGCGCAGCTCGGCGTCGATCTCGCTGAAGCTGCGTCCCTTGGTCTCCGGGACGTAGCGCGCCACGAACGCCAGCCCGAGCGCGCAGACCGCCGCGAAGATCCAGAACGTCGGGCCCGCGCCGATGGCCGCGACGACCGGCAGGAAGGCGAGGCCCACCGCGAAGTTGGTGAGCCAGAGCGTGGCCGTCGACACGCCGGCGCCCGCCGCGCGGGCCTGCGCCGGGAAGATCTCGGCGATCAGCAGCCAGGCGATCGGGCCGATGCCGGTCGCGAACGAGGCGACGAAGGCCAGGATGGCGGCGAGCGCCAGCCAGCCCTGGCTCGGCCCGGGCGCCATCTCCAGCGCGAAGCCCAGGAGCGTGAGCGAGACGAGCATGCCGGCCAGCGACACCAGCAGCATCGGCCGCCGCCCGAGACGGTCGACGAGGTGGACGGACGCCACGGTCACGGCCACGTTGAGTGCGCCGATCGCCACGGCGGAGCGGATCGACCCCGCCGCGCTCAGCCCGGTCCGCTCCATGATCGTCGGCGCGTAGGCGACGATGGCGTTGATCCCGCAGAGCTGCTGCACGGCGGCGAGCGTCACGCCGATGACCAGCGCGGGCCGGGCGTCCGAGCGCGGCAGCTCGCGCACGCCGAGCTGCCTGGTCCGCTGCTCGTGCGTGCGCCGCAGCTCGGCGAGCAGGCGCTCGACCTCGTCCTCGCCGGCCACCAGGCGCAGGAGCTCCCTGGCCTCGTCGTCGCGGCCGTGGGCGTCGAGCCAGGCCGGCGTCTCGGGGGCGCGCAGCATCGCGACGAGCAGGGCGCCGGCTGGGAGCAGGCCGACGGCGAACATCGCGCGCCACGATCCCGCGCTCGCGAACGCGAGGTCGACGCAGGAGGAGATGAGGATGCCGAGCGTAATCGCGAGCTGCTGCAGCGTCACCAGCCGCCCCCGCACGGCGGGCGGCGCGATCTCCGAGAGGTAGAGCGGGACCGCGGAGGACACGAGGCCCACCGCAAGTCCGACGATCGCCCGCGAGGCGACGAGGACCGCGTATCCGGGGGCGAGCACCGCGAGGCCGGTGCCGACGAGGAAGACGCCGGCGCCGATCATCAGCGTCGGCCGGCGCCCGAGCGAGTCCGCGAGCCGGCCCGCGAGCAGGCTGCCGGCCATCGCCGCGAGCGGCAGGGCGCTCACGAGGACGCCCTGCGCCACCGCGCTCAGCCCGAGCTCCCGCCGGATCGACAGCAGCGCGCCGGAGATGACGCCGAGCTGGTAGCCGAAGACGAGCCCGCCGAGCGCGGCCGAGATGCCCCACCGGTACAGCCTCATCGCGAGACCGCTTCGGCGCCCACGCGCTCGCGGCCCAGGACGCGGCGGATGAGCGCGAGGTAGTCGAGCAGGCTCCGCACGCTGGTGAAGCGCTCGCGGACGCGCTCGCGCGCCCGGTCGCCCATCCGCTCGGCGCTCGCGCGGTCGCCCAGCAGGTCGGCGATCGCCGCGCCGAAGGCGGCGAGGTCGCGCGGGTCGTCGAGGAGCACCCCGCTGTCGCCGTGCACGATCTGCTCCTGGATGCCGCCGATGCGCGACGCGACGACGGGACGGGCCTTCCACATGGCCTCTGCGACCGTGAGGCCGAAGCCCTCCGCGAGGCTCTTCTGGACGATCACGCGGGCATGGCGCTGCAGCGCGTTGACCATGATCGCGTTCTCCTCGGCGTCCTGCATGGGCAGCGAGGCGAGGTGCACGCGGCGGCGCGTCTCGGCGGGCAGGGCCGCGCGCGCCGCGATCGACTCGCGCAGGACGCGCTCGCCCTCGGGATCGTCCGCGACCGCCTCGACGGCCGGGCCCGCGTAGACCAGGTGCGCGCCGGTGTCGGCCGGAACGTGCTCGGCGAAGCCGAGGATGACCCCGAGCGGGTCCTTGAGCGCGTCCCAGCGCGACACCTGCAGGACCACGGGGTGCTCCGGAGCCAGCGGCTCGTCCTCGACCATGTGCACGCGGCGCTCGATCCGCCCCGGGGTGCCGTCCAGGCGCGTGAACGTGACCGGTCCGGCCGGCTCGCCCTGGTGGTCGACGATGGCGCTCGCCCGCAGCACCGCGTCGACGGTCTCGGCGTCGAGGTCGACGTTCTTGGGCGCGAACACGTCGATGGAGGGCGCGATGACCGCGATGCGCTCGCGATCGAGGCCCTCCCACGCGAACGCCTCGCGCGAGAACACGTAGGCGTCGGCGTCGAGGATGTAGGGCCGCAGGAAGGCCCACGCCTCGCGGGTCAGGTCGTTGGGCTCGTCGAGCCCGACGTGGCAGCGCCAGATGACGGCCGCGCCCGCCGCGCGCAGGGCCTGCGTCAGGCCCGCGGGCTGGGGATCGTGGACGATCACCACATCGCCGGGGCGCACGCGCGGCACGAGCGCCGCGGCGTTCGCCGCCAGCACGTCCTCGTAGACGCGGCGGGCGTCCTCGTCGAGCGGGCGGCCGTCGCCCGGCGCGCCGTGCAGGCGGTTGTGGATGCGCTTGGTCACGGCGAAGAACTCGGGCGTGCCGTCGATGACGACCCAGCGGACGTCGGCGCCCGCGCCGCGCGCGTAGGCGACCAGGGGGCGCAGCAGCTCGACCACGCCGCCGCCGCTCGGGGTCGAGTTGACGTTCCACACCACGCGACCGCGCAGCAGCTCGCGCCCTTCGCGCGCGGCGCGCACGAAGGCCTCGTAGCGGTCCGGGCCCAGGACGGAGCGGAACCGCTCCGGGCTCATGGGCGCGACATCGATCTCGAGGGGCATGTCGGCTCCTATAGGCCGCGGGGCGTGATCGTCTTGACACTTCGTCGCTCGCGCCTAACCCCCTAAGCGGAGGTGATGGCCCGTGGGAGCCGACGAGCAGATCAGGCAGGCCGAGTCCGGCGGCGAGCCGCAGGTGTACCGGCGCGCCGACAACGTCACGGCGCAGACCGCCCCCGGGCCGCCGCCCGAGCGCGACCAGGCGGCGCGCCCGCGGCGGATCGCGATGCTGGCCCCGCCGTGGATCCCGATCCCCCCGCCCGGGTACGGGGGCATCGAGTTCGTGCTGGCGCTGCTGTGCGACGCGCTCGTCGCGCGCGGGCACGACGTCGAGCTGTTCTGCGCACCCGGATCGAGCTCGCGGGCGAAGGTCCATCCCCTGCTCGAGGCGCCGCACCCCGAGAGCATCGAGCGCGCGCTGTTCGAGGCCGACCACACCGGCCGCGCCTTCGCCGCCATCGACGCGGCCGCCGCGGCCGGCCGGCCGTTCGACCTCGTCCACGACCACAGCGGCTTCATGGCGCTGGCGATGGCCGACCGGCTGACCACGCCGATGGCGCACACGGTGCACGGCCCGTTCGACGACGACACGAAGCCGTACTACGCCCACCACGGCGCGAAGGGGACGCTCGTGTGCATCAGCCGGTCCCAGGCGCAGATGGCGCCGGCGGGCGCGAACGTCGGCGCGGTCGTCTACAACCCGATCGACGTCGAGTCCTGGCCGGTCGGCCTCCACAAGCAGGACTACCTGCTGTGGCTCGGACGGTTCGTCCCCGAGAAGGGTCCGCAGCGGGCGATCGAGGTCGCGCGGGCGAGCGGCCGGCCGCTGGTCCTGGCGGGCACGGTCCAGCCGCGCCACGAGCGCTTCTTCGCCACCGAGATCGAGCCGCACATCGACGGGGAGCTCATCCGCTTCGTCGGCGAGGTCGGGGGCGCCCGCAAGCAGCGGCTGTTCGCCGACGCGTTCGCGTTCCTCATGCCGATCCGCTGGCCCGAGCCGTTCGGCATGGTCATGGTCGAGTCGCTGGCCGCCGGCACGCCGGTGCTCGCCTTCAACCACGGCGCCGCGCCGGAGATCGTCGAGCACGGCAAGACCGGCTTCCTGGTCGAGGACGAGGACGAGATGGCCGCCGTGGTCGACAAGGCCGCGGAGATCGACCCGATGGACTGCCGCCGCGGGGCCGCGCGCTTCTCGCCGGACCGGGTCGCGGCCGGCTACGAGGAGGTCTACCAGCGGACGATCGACGCCCGCTACGAGACGCGCGCGGAGGCCCGGCCCGCCGGCATGCCGGCGCGATGACCGAGCTGGTCAACCTCTCCGACACGACGGTCGTCAAGGCTGGCAACGCGTTCTGCGTCGCGTCGCGCGACGGCGGCCTGCCGCTCGCGGGCGACCATCCCCTCGGCCTGTACCTCAACGACTGCCGCTTCCTGCGCGGCCACGAGCTGCGGGTGGGCGGGCAGCCCCTGCGCCTGCTGGTCGCCTCGGACGCCGCCGGAGCCGCCGCCGTCTACGAGCTCACCAATCCCGACGTGCCGCTCTCCGACGGCGGCCGGCTGCCGCTGCAGTCGCTGCGCGTGCGCGTCGAGCGGCGCATGGTGCCGGGCGGCATGGCGGAGCGGATCACGATCCGCTCGCACGCCCGCGAGCGCGTCGAGCTCGCGCTCGAGCTGCGCGTCGACGCCGACTTCCGGCCGATGCTCGAGCTGCGCGGGCTGGTGGCGCCGATCGCTCGCGACGTGCGCCGCCAGGCCCGCGGCGACGTGCTCGAGCTCGCGGCGGTCGGGGTCGACGGCCGCGAGCGCTCGACGACGATCGCGTGTCCCGGCGCCGTCGCCGAGGAGGACGGCCGCCTGCGCGTCGTCGTGGCGCTCGACCCCGGCGAGGCGCTCACGCGCGATGTGCGCTTCACGCTCGTCGATCCGGACGAGCGTGCCGCCCTCGGCGGCGGCAACGTCGGCGCCGAGCTGCCGCCGGCGGGCACCGAGGCCGACGCCTGGCTGGCCGACCGTCCCCGCCTCGAGGTCGACGACGCGCTCATCGACCGCGTGCTGCGCCGGTCGCTGCTGGACATGCGGCTGCTGGCCTCGGACCTCGACGGGCAGCGCTACTACGCGGCCGGCGTGCCGTGGTACGCCGCGCTGTTCGGGCGCGACAGCATCATCGCGTCGCTCGAGCTGCTCGCCTTCGATCCGGCGATGGCCGAGGAGACGCTGCGGCTGCTGGCCGCGCGTCTGGGCACGCGCGTCGACGACGAGCACGACGAGGAGCCCGGCAAGGTCGTGCACGAGCTGCGCCGCGGCGAGCTCGCCGTCCGCGAGCTGACTCCGCTCGCGCGCTACTTCGGCACCGTCGACGCCACCCCGCTGTTCCTGTGCCTGCTGTGCGAGCACGCGGACTGGACCGGCTCGCTGGCGCTGTTCGAAGAGCTGCGTCCGCAGGTCGAGCAGGCCCTGCGCTGGATCGACGAGTTCGGCGACCTCGACGGCGACGGACTGCTCGAGTACCGGTGCCGGTCCACGGCCGGGCTGGCCAACCAGGGCTGGAAGGACTCGTGGGACGGCGTGGTGGACGAGCACGGGGATCCGCTCGTCGCGCCGATCGCGCTCGTGGAGGTGCAGGGGTACGTCGTGGCGGCCAAGCGGCGCCTCGGCCGGCTGTTCGAGCTCGGCGGCGACGCCGGGCGGGGCCATGCCCTGCGCGAGCAGGCCGCGCGCGTGGCCCGCGACCTCGAGCGCTTCTGGCTGGCCGACCGCGGCTTCTACGCGATGGGCATGGACGCGCACAAGCGCCCGAGCCGCGCGCTGGCGTCCAACCAGGGGCACCTCCTCTGGGCGCTGGCCGTCCCTCCCGAGCGCGCCACCGCCGTCCGCGACGCCCTCATGCGCCCCGAGGCCTACTCCGGCTGGGGCGTGCGGACCCTCGGCGAGGGCGAGCGCGCGTTCAACCCGGTCGGCTACCACACCGGCACCGTCTGGCCCCACGACAACGCGCTGTTCGCGGTCGGCCTGCGCAGGTACGGCTTCGACCAGGCCTTCCTGCGCATCTTCGAGGATCTCCTCGACGCCGCCGCGAGCTTCTCGGACTACCGCCTGCCCGAGCTGTTCGCCGGGTTCTCGCGCGCGGACTACGAGGAGCCCGTCCCCTATCCCGTCGCGTGCAGCCCCCAGGCCTGGGCCGCCGGAGCCCTGCCCGCCATGCTCACCGCCGGGCTGGGGATCGTCCCCGACGGCCTGCGGCGGACGCTGCGCATCAGGCGGCCGTCGCTCCCGCGGCACCTCGACCGCCTCGCCGTGCACGGGCTCTGCGTTGCGGACGCCCGTGTCGACCTGCTCTTCGAGCGGGTCGCCCGGCGCCCCGAGACCGTCGCCCTGACCGACGTGCACATCGACGGGGACGTCGACGTCGTCCTCGAGATCGGCTCCGGCGGCGACCAGGAGCGCGCCCCGAGCCTCGAGCAGGTCCTGGGTCCCTCGGCGACGCCGGCGTAGGGAGTCGCCGCCGGGATCTCAGGCCACGCGGCGACGTGCCGCCGCCTCGGGAGAGGGGACGACCAGCACCGGTCGGCTCGCGTGCGCCACCAGGCCGGCGGCCACGCTGCCGAGCAGCTCGAGCCGGGTGCTCTCCTTGCCCCGGCCACAGGTGATCACGGCGGCGTCGTGGTCGCGGGCCACCTCCTCGATGACCTCCCAGATCGGGCCCTTCCCGCGGACCGCCACCGGCTCCGCCCGCAGACCGGCCGCGGTGGCGCGCCGCGCGCCCTGCCGGGCGAGGTCCTCGGCCGCGCGGCGCTGGCGCTCGTCGGCGTCCGCGGGGTCGGAGATGACCGGGGCCGGGCCGAGCGAGACGGCGAGGATCGCCTCGAGGATCGGCCTCCAGACGGTCACGACGACGGCCCGGGCGCCGGGGAACAGCGCGGCGGTGGCGGCCACCGCCCTTTCGGCGTCATCGGAGCCGTCGTAGCCGACGATCACCACCCCGCGTCCGGTCCGCGTCGCCTCGCTCATGCTCGCTCCTTCCGTTGCCGGCGCCGGACCTGCCCGGCGAGCCGACTCGGAGCCACAGGCCGCTCCCGCGTCGACAGGGGAACTAGGACGCAGCGGCGCGGCGCCAAGTCCCTGCGTGGACGACGCGGGGGCGCGGCCGGTTGGCCGCGCCCCCGACCGCTCAGCGCGAGACGTGCTCGCAGCTCGCCGCCACCACGTCGGAGCGGTCAGCGCGAACCGTGTCGATGCCGGGACCACAGGCGATGTGGTCCCGCTGGCCGTCGCGCGCATTGATGCGGTCGTTGCCTGGACCGCCTTGGATGACGTCGCGCCCGGGCCCGCCGCTGAGGACGTCGCTGCCCGGACCGCCCAGGACGCGGTCGTCGCCCGCGTCGCCGTGCTCGTCATCGTTGCCCGTTCCTCCGGAGAGGACGTCGGCGCCGGGGCCGCCGCTGAGCTGGTCGTTGCCCGGCCCGCCGCTCAGGTGGTCGTCGCCCTGGTCGCCGCACAGGCCGTCGTCGCCCTGGTCGCCCTGGAGGTCGTCGTTGCCGGCCTGGCCGTCGAGGTGGTCGTCGCCGGAGGAGCCGCCGAGCTTGTCCTCGCCGGGCGAGCCGCCGTGGTCGTCGGCCGCGCGACCGTCGCCCGTACCGGTGCCGGTGCCGGGCGTCGTGCTCGTCGTGGTGCAGGCCACGCCGTCCTGCGGATCGCTCCCGCCGCCGTCGTCGGCGCGCACGGCGCTGACCCCGAACGCGAACGCCCCGAAGAGAGCGACGGACAGGCACACCAGAAGACCGCGTTTGCTCATGGCAACTCCCTTTGCTCGCATGAAGGACGGAACGCCGCGACTGCGCGGAGCTTCTAGCGGCCGCCTCCTGAACGACTCCTGAACGGCCCTACGACGCGTCAGATGGCGCGCGCGCGCCCAATCGCGGCGGCGGCGTCCGGCACCCGCCCGTCCCTGCCGGCGGGTCGGCTCGCCACCGCTAGGCTGCGCCCGTGTCCTCCACCCCATCCCTCCCGCTCACCGGCGGCTGCGGCTGCGGGGCGGTGCGCTTCGAGGTCAGCGCCCCGCTCGTCGGCGCCGTCTACTGCCACTGCACCCGTTGCCAGCGGCGCACGGGCGCCGGCGCGGCCGTCTCCGGGCGCATCCAGCGCGGATCGCTGCGGATCGTCGCCGGCGCGGACCAGCTCCGCGCCTGGTCGCCGGAAGGCGGCTTCGACAAGGTCTTCTGCGGCGCCTGCGGCTCGGCGCTGCTGGCGCGCAACCCCGACGACCCCGACGTGATGGCCGTTCGCCTGGGCGCCTTCGACGGCGATCCGGGCGTCCGGCCGAGCGCGCGGCAGTTCGTCGCGTACGCCGCGCCGTGGGAGGAGATTCCGGACGACGGGCTGCCGCGGCATCCGGAGCGGGCGCCGAGCTGACGGGCGGGCCGGCGGCGGCACTTGTCGTCCGCGCGCGTCTCGCGGCGCCGCGCCGCACGCGATCGCGGACGACCGCCGCACGCGGCGCCCCGCGCGCCCGACCGTCCCTCAGCCCGCGGCCGCCTGACGCCGCGCCCGTATCGTCAGCGCCCACCCGGCGGCGCCCGCCGCCAGCAGCGACGGGAACAGGCGGAAGGCGTGGCGGGCCTCGGCGACGAAGGCGACGTCGACCGTCGCGGTGGCGGCGAGCACGACCGCGACCAGGACCAGCGGGGTCGACCGGCGCCGGACCAGCGCGGCGAGCGCCCCCGCGAGCGCCAGCGCCAGCAGCGCCCGGTGCACCCAGATCGTCGTGTCGGTCACGCCGCGGAAGCGCCCGCGGAACGGGAAGCCCCACATCCGCCAGATCTTGGCGGCGACCATCTTCCCGAACGCGACCGGGTGGCCGAGCAGGTAGACGCGCAGGTTGCGTCGCACCTCGGCCGAGATCGCCGCGTTGCGCGTCAGGTGCGGGTGGCGGGCCGCCACGGCGTCGAGGAAGACCTTCTCGGGCTCCTTGAAGATCGGCTTGTTGCGGATCGACGGGTGCACCTTGACCGCCGCGCGGGCGAGCGCGTGCTTGAGCCCGAAGATCGTCCCGTGACCCGGGAGGTACGTGGCGACGAACAGCGTCGTCGGCCCGCCGTCGGTGATCGGGACGAACGTGCGGTCGCGGATGCTCGCCCACGTGCTCCACGGCCCGACGATCGCCAGGACGCCGGCGAGCGTCACGCCCGCGACCGCCAGCCCGCGGCGCCAGCCGACGCGGCGCGCGCGCAGCAGGCCGGCGACCGGCCCGAGGACGAGCGCGGCGGCCAGCACGTCGGCGCGCACGAGGCACGCGGCCCCGAGCGCCACGCCCGCCGCGGCGTAGGCGCCCATGCGGTCGCGGGTCCACGCCCACGCCACCGCGCCCAGCGCCACCGTGACGGCGAGCGCGCCGAGGATCTCGCTCGTGAGCTGCGTCGTGGCGTAGATCATCGGCGGATAGAAGGCGACGGCCACCGCGGCGGCCAGGCCGGCCCACGCGCCGCCGATGAGCGCGGCGAGGGCGAAGGCGGCGACGATGGTCAGGCCGCCCACCACGGCCTGCGCGCTGCGCGCGGCGTGCGTGTCGAGCGGCTGGTTCGCCGGCTTCCCGCTGACGGCGTCGGCCAGGGCGAAGAGCACGGGCGCCCCGGGCGCCCAGTGCAGCGGGTGGGCGATGCCCGAGTCGCCGTAGCCGCTGCCCGCGCGCAGGTCCTTGGCCAGCCGGACGTAGGCGCGCTCGTCGGCGGAGGGCTGGCCGGGCCGACGGTCGGCGGCGTCGATGCGCAGCACCATCGCCGGCAGCACGACCAGCGCCAGCAGCCCCCCGATCAGCGCCCGCCGCCCGGTCAGCCACGGGGCGCGGGGCATGCGTGTCAGCCAGGGTCGCAGGGCGCCGGCCGCGATCACCGCCGCACCATGAGGATCGCGTCGACCGACGAGCGCGAGCTGCCGTGCGTCGGGCGGATGGTGCGGAGGTGGCGCACGAGCGGGTCGTGGCGCAGGTCGCGGCCCCAGCGGTGCGCGATCCTGCGGATCAGCCGCGTCCACGGCGAGTCCGGGTGGCTGAACAGCGGCTGGACGAGGAGCAGGCGCTGCCCGCGGCGCAGGTGGCGCACGTCGGCGCCGAGCGACGGCCCGAAGCGCGCGGCCCGCAGACGGGTCAGGGCGTCGCGCCAGTTCATGACGCCCGGGTCGGTGACGCGGCCCAGAGGCGTCGAGAAGCGCATCCCCGGCCCCAGCTCGTGGGCCAGCTCGGGCACCTGCTCGGGCTGCGTGGAGAAGACGAGCGTCCCGTGCGGCAGCGACGGACGCAGCTCGCGGACCACCTGCGCGACGTTGCTCTTGTGCTCGAGCGTGGATGGCAGCGGCCGCCCGTGCCAGGCCAGCAGCGCGGCCGCGACCACCGCCAGCGGGCCGAGCACGGGCAGGCGGCCGAGCCCGAAGGCGACCAGCAGCGCCATCGGCGCGAGCACGACGACGAGGTAGCGCAGCGCCCAGGCGGGCGAGCCGAAGCGCGAGTAGGCCCAGGCGGACAGCAGGGTGCCCACCGTGACGATCGCCATCGCCAGCAGGCCGCGGCGCACCTGCGGGCCGCCGCGCCACACGGCGACGGCCGCGCCCAGGCCGGCGAGGGGGAACAGCAGCTTCTCGGCGCGCTGCCCGCTCCAGATCCGGCTGATCGCGCGGTCCAGCGACGTGGCCGTCGGGCGGTGCGACCAGGGCGCGCCGGTGTGCGCGGCCTGGTCGAGCAGGGTCGGAACCCACGGAGCGAACAGCAGCGCGGCGCCGGCGAAGGCGAGGACCCCGTCGCGCGCAACGCCGCGACGGTCGGGGCCGGCGATCACCATCGCCAGCCAGGCGACGCCCGCGGCCGCGGCGAGGAACGCGCCCCACGCGTGCGTGTAGAGCGCGAGCGCGACGACGACCGCGAAGGTCACGGCGTGGATCCGCCGGCGCAGGACGAAGGCGCGCAGGAAGGCGCCGCAGACCAGCAGCGCCAGCAGCAGCTCCAGCGAGTACATCCGGGTCTCGTCGGCGTAGAGGCCGACGTAGGGGTCGACCGCCATCAGCCCGGCGGCGACGAGGCCCGGCCAGAAGCCGAAGGGCGACAGCGCCCACCACGCGGCCGGGACGCACGCGATCGCGATGCCGGCCGAGAGCGAGTGGGTCGCGCTCGCCCCGGTCCCGAACAGCGAGATCCACACGTGCAGCAGGAGGTAGTACAGCGGGGGCGATCCGTCCTGGCGCAGCACCTCCGGGATCGCCCCGAGGGGGTGCGACGAGATCCCGACGGAGATCCCCTCGTCGATCCAGTACGGCGCGCCGAGTGCGCGCAGCCGCAGCACGGCGGCCAGGGCCGTCAGCGCGACGACGCCGACCACCGCGAGCGCCGTGTGCGGCACCCGGAGGCGGCGCCGGACCGGGGCGTCGGGCGCAGCCGGACTCGGAGCCGTGGCGACCGCGGACATCGGCACATGGTCCCTCCTACCGAGGCGAGGCATTCAGCGCCTAACCGATCCCTAACACGGATGCCGACGGCACCCGGCACCTGCCGCCGTGCCATCTGCCACCCTGGCGGCGATGACCGCTCGGAGGCGCCGCGTGGCGCTCGCCATCGCCACGCTCGTGGTCGCCCTCGTGCCGGTGGGGGCCGCGCGCGCCGACCCGACCTTCGCCAATCCGGTCATCCCGGGCGACCATCCGGACCCCACGATCATGCGCACGGGCGGGGCGTTCTACGCCAGCGCGACGTCGGCCTCATGGGCGCCGATCTTCCCGATCTTCCGCTCGACGGACCTCGTGCAGTGGCAGCAGGTCGGCGCGGTGCTGCCCGCCGCGCCGCACTGGACGGCGGGCAACTTCTGGGCCCCCGAGCTCGTCCGCTGGTCGGGGCGGATGCTCGCCTTCTACTCGGCCAGCCGTCGCGGGGGGCGCCCCTGCATCGGCGTCGCCACGGCGCCGCGGCCGGAGGGGCCGTGGCGCGACCGCGGCCCGGCCATGTGCCGCCCTGGCGGCAGCATCGACGTCAGCCCGTTCCGCGACGCCGACGGCTCGCACTGGCTGCTCTACAAGCGCCTGGGCGTCGGCAACGGCATCTTCGCGATCCGCTTCAACCTGCAACGGCTGCGCGCCGTGGGCCACACGTACGAGCTGATCGCGCCCGACGCGCCCTGGGAGGAGGGGGTCACCGAGGGCCCGCAGATGGTGCGCCAGGGCGGCGCGTACCTGCTCTTCTACGCCGGCGGGCACTGCTGCCAGCCGCCGTGCTCCTACGGCGAGGGCGTCGCCCGCGCCCCGTCGCTGCTGGGGCCCTACGTCAAGGACCCCGCCAACCCGCTGATGAGCGGCAACGACACGTTCAAGTGCGCCGGTCACGGGACGACGCTCGACCTCGGCGCCGGCGGCCTGTACCTCTTCCACCACGCCTACCGCTCCGACGACGTCCTCGACCGCCGACGATCCGCCTTCCTGGACCGCATCGAGGTCGGCGCCGACGGCTGGCCGACGATCGACGGCGGCACGGGCCCGGCGATCACGGCGCCGTCGCCCCTGGGCGTGCCCGATCCGCCGCCCGCGCCCGGGTTCTCCGATGTCTTCGGCGGGCAGGCGCTCGCCCCGGGATGGGAGTGGCCGTACTTCGCGCCCCCCGACGCGCGACCCGACGGCGGCCACCTGCGCGTCGCCTGCCGCGGCACGAACCGCGACCCGAGCTATCTCGCGCGGCAGGTGCCGGTCGACCGCTTCACCGCGGTCGCGTCGGTCGACCGCCCCCGCCCTAACGGCCCGGGGGTCGGGCTGGCGGCGCACGGTCCGGGGCCCGTGCTGCGCGGCATCGAGCTGCGCAACGGGAAGCTGCTGCCCTTCCGCGAGGACCAGAGCGGCTTCGTGCTCGGGCCGCCCGTGCCGGCGCCGGCCGGCGGACGCGTGCGCCTGCTCGTCAGCGCCACGCCCGAGGGCACGCTCGCCCTGTACGCGGCCGGCGGCGGCGGGCCGTTCGTCCGCATCCCCGGCGGGCCGGCCGAGCCGGGCGCGCCGCCGACGCGCGTGGCGCTGACCTGCCGCGGGACGGGGACGGTCACCGTGGCGTCGGTGCACGTCGCGGCCACCGCCGGTTAAGGAGCTGCGAACACCCGTTTGCCCTCGGCGGGACCGGGGGTAGCGCCGGCCTGTCTCCCCTGTTTCCCACGAGATCGGAGCCGGCATGTCGACGTCGGACCAGAAGATCCGCCAGTACGTCAACGAGGCGCACGCAACCGAGATGGCGCTGGTGCGCGTCCTGCAGTCCCAGATCGCCATGACGCCGCGCGGCAGCTACCGCGAGGCGCTGGAGCGCCACCTCGAGGAGACGCGCGACCACGCCCGGCGGCTGCGCGAGCGCCTGGACGCGCTCGGCCACCGCGGCGACCCGCTGTCGGCCGCCGTCGGGCTGGTCGAGACCGTCATGGGCCAGGCGATCGCCATCGGCAAGGCCCCGCTGGACCTGCTGCGCGGCTCGGGCGGCGAGGAGAAGGTCCTCAAGAACGCCAAGGACACGTGCGCGACCGAGGCGCTGGAGATCGCGACCTACCTCGCCCTGGAGCACCTCGCCCGCTCGCTCGGCGACGACGAGACCGCCCGCCTGGCGGCGTCGATCCGGTCCGACGAGGAGCGCATGCTCGAGCGCGTCCTGAAGGAGATCCCGGCGCTGACCGAGGCGGTCGTGCGCGCCGACGTGCATGGCGAGCCGTCCTACGACCTCACGACCACCGGCGCGGCGGACGCCGTGCGCGAAGGCGGCCGGGCCGCCGCCGAGGGCGCGCGCAAGGCGACGACGCGGACGCGGGCCCCCGCCCGCCGGGCCCGCCGAGCGCCGGCGTCGCCGGCCTCGCCGGCGGACCTCCCGATCACGCGCTACGACGAGCTGACCGCCGAGGAGATCGGCACCCGCCTACCGGAGCTCTCGCAGGCCGACCTGGCCGCGGTCGCCGCCTACGAGCGCCGCAACCAGAAGCGCACGACGATCCTGACCCGGATCGAGACGCTGCGCGCCGAGGAGCCGTGGGCGGGCTACGACGAGCTCACGGCGGAGGAGATCGTGGCCGTCCTGGCGGAGGGCGACGACGACCGCGCCCGCCAGGTCGTCGCCTACGAGCGCACCCACAAGCAGCGTGTCGGCGTCCTGCGGGCGGCCGAGCGCGAGGGCGCGAGCGCGTAGGAGGTCATCGCCGCAGCAGCGCGCGCAAGCGTGTCGCGATCTCCGCTGGCCGGGTCTGGTCGGTGAAGCGGATGACGGTGTAGCCGGCGGCGGCGAGGGCGGCGTCTTTGCGGCGGTCGTGTTCGAAGTCCGCGCGGGTGCCGTGGGTCTGGTAGGTGTCGGTCTCGACGATGAGCTGGTGGGCGGGCCAGCAGAAGTCGACTTCCAGGCGGGGGTGGTCGGGGGCGGCGAGGATGTGGTTGACCAGCGGTGCTGGCAGGCCGTGCTGGCGGGTCAGTGCGAGCAGGCGGGCTTCGAGGTCGCTTCTGGTGAACGCGGGCTCTTGGGCGACGGCGTGTTGGAGGGCTCGTTGGCCGCGGTGGCCGTTGGCGCGCTCGATGATCTGCGTGAGCGCGGCGTGGTCGTAGAGGTGCAGGCGCTCGGCCTGCGCCAGCGCGCGCTCCAGGCGGTGGGCGGGGAGGGCGGCGGCGAGGTCGAGCATCGTCTTGGCGACGGTGGTGATGGGGATGCCTTGGTGGGTGGTGGTGTCCTGGGCATCGAGGGAGCGCGAGCGGTGCAGGCGGATCCCCGGGGCGCCGCGACGGCCGCGCGCGGCGGTCACGTCGACGCGCGTCGCGCTGGTGGCGAGCAGATTCCAATGCGCGGCGCTGCGATGGCTGAGCACCGCGCCCGGCCCGCACGCCAGCACCGCCGCCAACCACCTGCCCTGCACCGCGAGGCTGCGATGCCCGACCGCGTACACGCCGCGATGCAGGCGGTGCAGGCGACCCGCCTGGACCCGTCGCGTCACGCCGGCCGCGCTGAACCCCAGCGCCGCGAGCTGCGCCGCCGACACCACCCCCCACTGCCCGGCGGCCAGCGCCGCCAACGCCTGCTCAGGGGGTGGGCTCCCTTCCTTTCGATATGCGAAAACTGGAGAGCCCACCCCCCAAGCCTG
>JAXDHQ010000300.1:0-9698 GCA_034664395.1 Solirubrobacteraceae bacterium
GGCTGACCAGGTGGGTGCGCCCACCCTTGCCCTGCCGTCCCTCGAAGTTGCGGTTCGAGGTCGAGGCCACGCGCTCGCCGGGGGCGGCGATGTCCGGGTTCATGCCCAGGCACATCGAGCACCCGGCCGCACGCCAGTCGAACCCGGCGGCCTTGAAGACCTCGTCGAGGCCCTCGGCCTCGGCCTGCGCCTTCACCTGGACGGAGCCGGGCACGACCATGGCGTCGACGTGCGAGGCGACGCGGCGGCCGCGGACGACCTCGGCCGCGGCGCGCAGGTCGCCGATCCGCGAGTTCGTGCACGAGCCGATGAAGACGCGGTCCAGGCGGATGTCCTGCACCGGCGTGCCCGGCCGCAGGTCCATGTACTGCAGCGCGCGCTCCTCGCCCTCGGTGGCCGGGTCGGGGACGCTCTGGGTGACCCCGACGACCTGGGCCGGGTTCGTGCCCCACGAGACCATCGGGCTCAGCGCCGCCGCGTCGACCACGACCTCGGTGTCGAAGCGGGAGCCGTCCTCGGTGCGCAGGTCGCGCCAGGCCTCGTCGACGCTGCCGCCGTGCTCGTCGACCCAGGCGAACGTCGTGTCGTCGGGCGCGATCATCCCGGCCCGGCCGCCGCCCTCGATCGTCATGTTGCAGACGGTCATGCGGCCTTCCATCGACAGGCTCTCGATCGCCGGCCCGGCGTACTCGACGACGTGGCCGACCGCGCCGTCGACGCCGATCTGGCCGATGGTTCCGAGGATCAGGTCCTTGGCCGTCACCCCGAAGCCGAGGTCGCCGTCGTAGCGGATGCGCATCGCCTTCGGCTTGCGCTGCACGAGGCACTGGGTGGCGAGCACGTGCTCGACCTCGCTGGTGCCGATGCCGAAGGCCAGCGCGCCGAACGCGCCGTGCGTGGCGGTGTGGCTGTCGCCGCAGACGATCGTCATGCCCGGCTGGGTCACGCCCAGCTCCGGGCCGATGACGTGCACGATGCCCTGGCGGTCGGAGCCCAGGCTGTAGAGCGGGATCCCGAACTCCGCGCAGTTGCGCTCGAGCGTCTGCACCTGCACGCGGCTGAGCTCGTCGCGGATGCGCGCGGCCACCGGCGTCCCGTCGGTGGGGACGTTGTGGTCGGCGGTGGCGAGCGTGCGGTCGATCCGACGCACCGGCCGCCCGGCCAGGCGCAGGCCGTCGAAGGCCTGCGGGCTGGTGACCTCGTGGACGAGGTGCAGGTCGATGAAGATGAGGCTCTCGGCCACCTCGTGGGCGTCCCAGATCTTGTCGAACAGCGTTGCGGGCATGGATCAGCTCCTGCGGAGCCCGGCGGAGACGACGGCCAGGATGGCCGCCTCGCCGGGGCCGGGGTTCTCGAAGTGGTGGGGCAGGTCGGCGTCGAAGGTGACGCAGTCGCCGGTCGCCAGCTCGTGGCGCTCGGCGTCGATGACGAGCACGACCGCACCGGACTCGACGAGCGCGATCTCGCGGCTGCCGGGCTCGTGCATCGGCGGGTCGCCGGGGCCGCCGGTCTGCGCGCCGGCCGCCAGCGCGTGCCGGCTCAGCTCGACCCGCTGCCCGGGGAGCGGCGCGGTGAGGATCTCGAAGCGGTGGCCGTGCTCGGCCGCGCCGCCGCGGCGGCGCTCTGCGGCGCGCACGACCGTGACCGTGCCGGCCTCGTCGAGGCGCAGGAGCTGGCTGAGGCGCAGCTCCAGCCCGGCGGCGATGCGGCTGGCGATCTGCAGCGTCGGGCTGGTCTCGCCGCGCTCGACCTGGCTCAGCATCGGGGCGCTCACGCCGGAGCGCTCGGCGAGGTCGCGCAGCGAGAGGTCCATGGCCTCGCGCAGCGCACGGACCCGCGGTCCGATGTGGATCTGGCGCTCGATGTCTTCCACGACGGTCACAGGATACGCGCGTACGTTATCGCATACACGTACCATCCGCCGTCATGACGCGGCGGGTCGAACCCTCCCCCGGCTGACGGCCCGTGGCCCCCTTCGTGGTGCCCGATGTGCTCGTCCTCGCCGGCGGGGGCGTGGTGGGCGAGGCATGGATGACCGGCGTGCTGGCCGGGATCGAGGACGCCGCCGGCGTCGACCTGCGGCACGTCGAGAGCTACGTCGGGACCTCTGCGGGCGCGATCGTGGCCGCGCGCCTGGTGGCCGGACAGGAGCTGCGCCGTCCGCCGCGCCGGCCACGGACCGCGGCTCCCTCCGAGCCGGACGCCGACCGCGGGCTGCTGCGCACCGCCGTGCGCTGGGGCTGGGCGGCGACCGCCCCGCTGGCGCCGGTGGCGAGCGCCCTCGCCGCGCCGGGCGGCGCGCTCGTGCGCTCGGCGCTGCTCGCCCGCGCGCCGCACGAGGGGCGCTCGCTCAGCCGCCTGCACGCCGAGCTCGAGCGCTCGGGCGCGCGCTTCGACGGGCGCCTGCGGGTGTGCTGCGTCGACCGCGCCTCCGGGCGCCGCGTGGTCTTCGGCGCCCCGGGCGCGCCGCCGGCGACGGTGGCCGACGCCGTGACCGCGTCGTGCGCGATCCCGTGGGTCTTCGCGCCGGTGCGGATCGGCGATCGCGAGTACGTCGACGGCGGCGTCTGGAGCGTGACGAACCTCGACGCCGCGCCCGCGCGCCGCGACACCGAGGTCCTGTGCCTCGACCCCACCGCAGCGCTGCGCTCGCCGATCCGCCAGGCGTTCCGCGTGGCGATCGCCGTCGAGCGCCAGCTCCTGCGCGGCCGCGGCGCGCGCGTGCGCCACGTCGCGCCCGACGACGCCGCCGCCGAGGCGATGGGCGAGGACTTCATGGCGTCCGCGCCGGCGGTCCCGGCGCTGGCGGCGGGCTATCGCCAGGGCCGCGCGCTGGCGCGGGGCTGAGCGTCCATCGCCACGCGGACGATGGTGCGCGCGAGCGCGACCAGGTCGTCCACGCGCACGCGCTCGTCGACGGCGTGGGCGCGCTCGATCCCCGGCGTGCCGACCATGACGGTCGGGATCCCGCGCGCCGTCCACAGCCGCATGTCGGCGCCCCAGGGCACGCCGGCGACCGCGACCTCGCGGCCCCGCTCCGCGGTCAGCGCGCGGCGCGCGAGCGCCACCAGCGGGTGGCCGGCGTCGGTCTGCCCCGAGCCGAACTGCCCGCCCGGCCAGCGCAGGTCCGCCTGCGGGCAGGCGCCCACCACGGCGGCCTCCACGGCGGCGCGGGCGGCTGCGACGTCCTCGCCCACCCGCACCGCGGCCCGTCCCTCGAAGCGCAGCCGGTCGGGCACGGTGCTCGACCACTCCCCCGCCTCGACGCGCCCCACGACCACCGGATAGGGCAGCTCGAGCTCCCGCATCAGCGGATGCTCGACGTCGGCGTTCAGCGCGCGCTCATGGGCCGCGAGCGCCGCGTGCACCGGCACGTAGCGGTCGATGGCCGAGACGCCCTCCAGGCGGTATGCGGCGTGGGCCGCGACGCCGTGGACCGTGCCCTCGAAGGTCAGCGCGCCGGCCTGGGCGCAGACGACGTCGAAGCCCGTCGGCTCGGGGATCAGGCAGCCGTCGAAGTCGTCGTCACGCTCGAGCGCCGCGAACGACCCCAGCCCGCCGTCCTCCTCGGAGGCGACGGCGACCAGGACGAGCTCGGCCGGCGCGCCGCCGGCGCGCGCCACCGCGGCCATCGCATGCAGAGCCGCGACGACGCCACCCTTCATGTCGACGCTGCCGCGCCCGTGCAGCCAGCCGTCGCGCACCGCGCCCGACCACGGGCCGCCGTCGCTCCACGCCGCCGTCCCGGGCGGGACGACGTCGACGTGCCCGCACAGCGCCAGGCGCCCCGAACCGCCGCCGGGCATCGTCACCGTGAGCCCCCACAGCGCCTCGCGCGCCGCCTCCTCGCCCGGGTGGTCAGGGTGCGCGCGCAGGGCGCCGAGGTCGTGCTCGTGCAACTCGGCCTCGAGGCCGAGCGCCGCGGCGAGCTCGCCCAGCCGCTCGAGCGCCGCGTGCTCGTCGCCGGTGACGCTGGGGACCTGCACGAGGGCGGCCGCGTCGCGCGCCAGCGCCTGGGGCGCCAGCGCGCTCAGGGCCGCCCGGGCCGCCGGGGCCGCCGTCACGGGGCGGCGAGCTCGGCCGGAGCGCCCTCCTCGGCGGCCGGCTGCTGCGCGCGGCGCACGGCGTTGGTCAGCGCACGCGCGTAGGCGATGCCCGACGCCTGGATGATGTCGGTCGCGACCGCCTGGCCGGCGCCGGTCGCCCGCTCGCGCCACACGACGCCGGGCAGCCCGACGCGCTCGCCGGCATGGGGCCCGAGCTCGACGACGACCGAGACCTCGCCGAGCGCGTCCTGGCCGCCGGTGACGGCGTCGACGCGGAACTCGCGCAGCCGCGCCTCGAGGCCGGTGGCGGCGTTGATCGCGCGGAACACGGCGTCGATCGGACCGTCGCCGGTGAACGAGCCCTCCAGCTCCTCGTCGTCGGGCGAGCGCACGCCGACCCTGGCGTGCGGCGGTCGTCGCGACGACGCCTCGACGTCGAACCACTCCAGCGTGTAGGCCCCGCTCTCCTCGCGCAACTCGTCCGTGACGAGCGCCTCGAGGTCCATCGCGCTCACCTGCTTCTTCTTGTCCGCGATCTCCTTGAAGCGCTTGAACGCGGCGTTCAGCGTCGGGCCGTCGATCTGGTAGCCGAGCTCCTCCAGCGCCGACTTCAGCGCGTGGCGGCCCGAGTGCTTGCCCAGGACGAGCTGGTTGGCGTCCAGGCCGACCGTGGTCGCGTCCATGATCTCGTACGTCGAGCGCTCCTTGAGGATCCCGTCCTGGTGGATGCCCGACTCGTGGGCGAAGGCGTTGCGCCCGACGATCGCCTTGTTGGGCTGCACCGCGTAGCCGGTCAGGCGGCTGACCAGGCGGCTGGTGCGGGCGATCTCGCGCGTGTTCACGCCCGTGGTCAGGCCCACGTCGGCCTGGCGCGTGTGCAGGAGCATCACGATCTCCTCCAGCGACGCGTTGCCCGCGCGCTCGCCGATGCCGTTGATCGAGCACTCGACCTGACGGGCGCCGGCCATCGTCCCGGCGAGCGAGTTGGCCACCGCCAGGCCCAGGTCGTCGTGGCAGTGCACCGACAGCGTCACGCCGCGCAGGTCGGGGACGAGCGCGTACAGGCGCTCGAGGAACGCCGCGTACTCGTGCGGCATCGCGTAGCCGACCGTGTCGGGGATGTTGATCGTCGTGGCGCCCTCGTCGACGGCGATCTGCACGACCTCGGCGGTGAACTCGACGTCGGCGCGGGTGGCGTCCATCGGCGAGAACTCGACGTCGTCGCACAGCTCGCGCGCCTGCGCGACCGAGGCGCGGGCCAGGCCCTTGACGTCCTCGCGCGTGGTCTGGAGCGGGTGGACGATGTGGATGTCCGAGGTCGAGACGAAGGTGTGGATGCGCGGGCGCTCGGCGTCGCGGATCGCGTCCCATGCGCGCTCGACGTCGGCGGGGTTGGCGCGAGCCAGGCCGGCGATCACCGGGCCCGGGACCTCCCTGGCGATCGCCTGCACGGCCTCGAAGTCCCCGGGCGAGGCGATCGGGAACCCGGCCTCGATCACGTCGACGCCCAGGCGCGCGAGCTGGTGGGCGATCTCGAGCTTCTCGGCGGCGTTGAGCGAGATGCCCGGCGACTGCTCGCCGTCGCGCAGCGTCGTGTCGAAGATGACTACTCGGTCGGGGTTCTCGGCTGGCATGGTCGTCCTCTCTTGGGCTTCGTCCTGCGGCTTCTCTGAGTGCTGTGAGTTCGCGGCTTCGCGGCCGCCACGCGCTATTCCCCCCGAAGGGGGAGGAGGAGAAGTCGGAGGGCGAGCAGGGACGCCATCGCGCCCGAGGGTAGCCCACGGGCCGCGCGCCGTGCAACCCGCCTCGGGGTCATTCCATGGCGATCGCGCTCTGCGCGGGCGGGTCCTCGAGCGCCGACGCCCGCGCGACCTCCCACCGGCGGCGGAAGAACCGCGGGTAGGCGACCCAGGCGAAGACCATGAGCACGACGCCCAGCAGCATGCCGCCGATCCCGATGATGATCGGCACCTCGATGCCGTGCCAGGGCTTGGTGTAGTTGAAGTCGTCGGCGTAGCCCTTGGTGCCGTAGTCGATGTAGGCGCGGTAGAAGACGTAGGCCAGCGAGGCGAAGCCGGCCAGCGGCAGCAGCCCGGCGAAGACGAAGTTCTTCGCGGAGCGCACGATCGCGCGGCGGTAGTAGACGATGCACGCCAGGCCGGTGATGCCGTAGTAGAAGGCGATCATGAAGCCGATCGCGGTGACCGAGTCGCCGAGGACGTTCTGGCTGAGCTTGTTGACCGCCACGAACCAGATCGCCGACAGCACGCCCATGGCGATGGTCGAGACGGTCGGGGTCTGCCACTTCGGGCTGACGTTGCCGAACGCCTTGGGCAGCGCGCCCCAGCGCGCCATCGACAGGCTCGTGCGAGCGGTGGGCAGGATCGTCGTCTGCGTCGAGGCGGCCGCCGACGTCAGCACCGCGATGATCAGCAGCTTGTCGAACGGCGACGGGAAGACCTTCGAGCCCAGGACGCTGAGCACGTCGGTGGCGTTGTCGGCCAGCAGCTTCTGGCCGCCGTAGGCCTGCGCGGCGAACGAGACCACGACGTAGATGAGCACGAGCAGCAGCGTGCTCACCACGGCGGCGCGGCCGGGGCCGACGGAGGCGTCCTCGGACTCCTCGTTGACCGCCACCCCGCTGTCCCAGCCCCAGTAGATGAAGATCCCGAGCAGGACGCCGTCGACCAGGGCGTGGAAGCTCGACACGTGGAACGGGTTCAGCCAGCTCAGGCTGAGGCCCGCCTCGGTCGGCACGTCGGTGACCGCCACCTTGATGAGCGCCACGACCGCGAACGCGGCGAGGGTGAGCACCTCGGCCGAGAGCAGCCACTTCTGCGTCTTGGCGTTGAGCTCGATGCCGATGACGCAGATCCAGGTCATGACCCCGATCCACACGACGCCGACGAGGGTGACGGCGAGCCCGCCGGGGTTGGCCGCCGAATGCAGGCCGAAGAGCAGGAACGTGTAGATGCCCGCGATCTGCGCGAGGCTCGCCATGACGATGATGTCGGCGGCGATGATCGCCCAACCCGTCAGCCAGCCGAGCTGCGGCCCGATCGCCCGCGTCGTCCACGCGAAGCTCGTGCCGCAGTCCGGGTCGGCGCGGTTCATGTACTTGTAGGCGAAGGCGATGCACAGCATCGGCAGGAACGAGACGAGCAGGACCGCCGGCGCCGACAGGCCCACGCCGGGCACCGCCACGATGAACCCCAGCGTCGCGGCCAGGCTGTAGCCCGGCGCCGTCGACGCGACGCCGATCACCACGTTCGAGATGTAGCCGATGGCGTTGGACTTCAGGCCCTTGTCGCCGGGGCCCGCGCCCGCGCCCACGCCGGAACCCTCGACACGTGGCGCCGTGATCGATCCGCCTTGCACTGCTCCTCCTCGCTCTCCCCTGCCTAGCCCCCGCTGCCGCGAGGGTACTGCGCAGATCGGGCATGAGGCCCCGGTCGGCGCGAGGTTGCGCCGCGATGGCGAACGCAACCCCCACGCGGTCCGGGCCGAGTTGTCCATGGTGGCGTGGTGCGCGCCGCCCGGCGACGGGTACCGTGCGTGGGGTTGTGGCGCCGCCGCCTCTCGACACCGGCTTCCCGACCGCCGACGCGCAGGACGACTTCCAGCGCGCTCGCCGTCGCCAGGTGCTGTCGCGGCTGGCCCGCCGGGTCGGCCGCGAGCCCGGCGACGTCGACGTCATCCTCCCCTACGAGGAGGTCGTGGCCGCCCTCGGCTACCTCGAGGAGTCCTACGTCGGCCTGCAGACGGTGCCGCTGGACTCGATCCTCGGGACGGTCGACCGCGCCAAGGGATTCGACCGCCAGTTCCGCCCCACGACGGCGCGCGTCCGCGCGCGCTGGGAGCGGATCGCCAACGCGGTGCGCCGCGGCGAGCCGATGCCGCCGATCTCGCTGTACCGCATCGGCGAGGTGCACTTCGTTCGCGACGGCCACCATCGCGTGTCGGTGGCGCGGGCGCTGGGCCGCTCGGAGATCGAGGCGTACGTCGTCCAGGTCGGCACGCGGATCGGCGCCGACCGCACGCTGCGGATGGAGGACCTCCCCAAGAAGAGCCACGAGCGCCTGTTCCACGAGCGCATCCCCCTCCCCGCCCGCGCGCGCGGACGCATCGCCGTCGCCGACGCGTGGGACTACGGCATGCTGGCCGAGGCGGTCGAGGCGTGGACGTTCCGCCTGATGCAGGACCGCGCCGAGTTCGTCGACCGCGCGACCGCCGCCCGGCTGTGGTTCGACGAGGAGTACGCGCCCGTCGTCGAGATGCTCCGGGAGGCGGACATGATCGGCGGCGGCTCGGAGACCGACGCCTACCTGCGCGTGGCCGCCGACCGCTACCGCCTCATGCGCACGCACGAGTGGAGCCCGGACGTGCTGGCCCAGCTCCGCGACGACCAGCGCCGCTAGGCGGCGGCGGGGGCCTCCTCGCGCGGACGGGTCATCGACGCGCCGTCCGTCGGATCGAAGAGGTGCAGCTTGCGGGTGTCGACCCACAGCCGCTGATGCTGGCCGGGCCGGACGTCGCTGGCCGCGTCGACGCGCGCGACGGCGTGCCCGCTGGCGCCGCTCTGGGGAACGTCGGCCGTGCCGGCGTCCTCCTGGAGCTCCCGGAGCTCCTGCGCCTCCACGTTGTCGCCCTCGAAGTCGAAGTGCGCGTAGATCTCCGAGCCCATCGACTCGGTCAGCTCGATGTGCGCCTCGAAGTTCCAGCCCTCGTGGCCCTCGGGCGCGTACGTGGCGTCCTCGAAGTCCTCGGGGCGAATGCCGACGATGACCGAGCGCGAGCCGATGCCGTGCTTCTCCACGCTGCGGCGGATCTCGTCGTGCAATGGGACGGCGCCCATCGGCGTGTGGACGGTGTCGCCCTCGAGCACGCCGCTGAAGAAGTTCATCGCCGGCGAGCCGATGAAGCCGGCCACGAACAGGTTGCGCGGCGTGTCGTAGAGCTCGCGCGGCGAGGCGACCTGCTGCAGGAGCCCCGCGCGCATGACCGCGACGCGGTCGCCGAGCGTCATGGCCTCGGTCTGGTCGTGGGTCACGTAGACCGTCGTGGTCTCCAGGCGCTGCTGCAGGCGCGACACGGCGGCGCGCATCTCGACGCGCAGCTTGGCGTCGAGGTTCGACAGCGGCTCGTCCATCAGGAAGGCCTTCGGCTCGCGCACGATCGCGCGGCCCATCGCCACGCGCTGGCGCTGGCCGCCGGAGAGGTTGGCCGGCTTGCGATCCAGGTGGGGCTCGAGGTCGAGGACCTTCGCCGCCTCGCTCACGCGCCGGTCGATCTCCTCCGGGCGCTCCTTGCGGAGCTTCAGCGCGAAGCCCATGTTCTGGCGCACGCTCATGTGCGGGTAGAGCGCGTAGTTCTGGAAGACCATCGCGATGTCGCGGTCCTTGGGCGCCAGGTCGTTGACGACCTCGCCGCCGATCTTCAGGTCGCCCTCGGAGATGTCCTCCAGCCCCGCGATCATGCGCAGCGCCGTCGACTTCCCGCAGCCGGACGGCCCGACGAGGATGACGAACTCCCCGTCGTTGATCTCCAGGCTCATGTGCTTGACGGCCTCGAAGCCGTCGGGATAGCGCTTGGTGACGTCGTCGAACTCGATCTCGGCCATGACCTGGGCCCTCCTCCTTGGTTCTCGCGAAC
>JAXDHQ010000301.1:0-5159 GCA_034664395.1 Solirubrobacteraceae bacterium
CGACGACGCCCGCCGCCGCCGCCACGCCGCAGGCGGCCGTGACGCCGGTCGCCACCGCCGGGCCGATCACGGCCGACGCGCCGGCCGCCTCGGCGCGCGACGGTGCGGCCCGCACCCCCGGGGCGAGCGCACACGACGGTCGGGTGAGCGATCCCGTGCAGCAGGTCGGCGCCACGGAGACCCCCGCCGTAGCGCCGGCTCCGCCCGCCCCGGCGCCGGCGCATCGGTCGCATCGTCGGCACGTGCCGACGCACGTCGCGTCACGGGCGGCTCCCGCCCCCGTGCTCGTCGCCCCCGCCCGCGCCGCCGTCGTCGCCCCGCCGCGCGCTGCGACCCACCCAGTGCGTGCGCACGACCGTCCCCACGGCAGCCGCAGGGCGCCGGACGATCGCCGCACGCCGCCCCCGCCCGACCTTCCCACGTCGCCGGTCTCCGCCGGCGGCGTGGGCGGCGGGGGCTCCGGACTTGCCCTCCTCCTCGTCCTCGGCCTGCTGGCCGCCGTCACGCTGCTCGACCCGGCGGGGTTGGGCCCGCGCGTCGCCGCGGCGGCCGGTCACGGCCTGGACAGGATGGCCCGGAGGCTCGAACGGCCGGGCTAGCTCCTTCGCCGGTCATCAGCGCATCGCCGGGCGCGGAAAGCCCGGCACGGCACTGTCGATCCAACGAAGGACACCACATGAGAAGAGGTCTCCTCGCGTGCATCGCGAGCGTCATCCTCCTCCCGGCCACGGCGGCCGGGTCGGCGGCGGCGGCGGACCCGACCGGCACGCAGGCGATCGGCCAGACGGCCGACAACCTGCAGTCGGCGAGCTCCACCGCCACCTCGACCCAGGTTCAGCCGACGAACCAGGACATCTCGGTTCGGATCATGAGCCCGGGGAACGACGGCGCGGTCACGCAGACCAACTCGTCCGCGGCAACGTCCGCGGCGGGGAACACGAACACCACCGCCCAGCAGGCGCTTCAGTCGGCCGGCGCGGCGGGTCAGGCGGCGCTTCAGGCGGCCGCCGGCAAGCAGAGCGCTGACTCCTCGGCGACCTCGACGCAGGTCAGCCCGAGCAACCAGCACATCGCGGTCCGCATCATGAGCCCGGGCGACGCCGGGTCCGTGACGCAGGCCAACTCGTCGGCGGCGACGTCCGCCGCCGGGAACGCCAACGACACGACCCAGCACGCCACGCAGGCCGGTGGCGCGGCCGGGTCGCAGTCGGTCGGACAGGACGCCGCCAGCGAGCAGGACGCGGGCTCGCACGCGACGTCGACCCAGGTCAAGCCGAGCAACCAGGACATCCCCGTGCGGATCATGAGCCCGGGCGACGACGGCTCGGTGACCCAGGTCAACAGCTCGTCCGCCACGTCGGCGGCCGGCAACCGCAACGCCACGACGCAGCGGGCTCAGCAGAGCGCCGGCGACTCCTCGCCCGAGAAGATCGCCGCCCGCTCCTGCTGCCAGCCCGGCGGCGTCACGGTGCAGGGCGTCGGACAGTCGGCGTCCAACGACCAGACGGCGTCCTCGTCGGCCGACTCGACGCAGGTCGGCGCGAGCAACGTCGCAGCTCCGGTGCGGATCTCCAGCCCGGGCGACGGCGGCACGGCGAGGCAGGCCAACGCATCGATGGCGACGAGCGCGGCCGGCAACGAGAACGCCACGGACCAGTCGGCCACCCAGGCGGCCGGCGGGGACGGCGGCACGGCGGTGCAGGCCATCGGCCAGCAGGCCGCCAACGAGCAGGAAGCGGCGTCGCACGCCACGTCGACGCAGGTCCACCCGAGCAACGTCGACGACCCGGTGCGGATCGGCAGCCCGGGCGACGACGGCTCGGTGACGCACGTCAACAGCTCGTCCGCCACGTCGGCGGCCGGGAACGCCAACACGACCACGCAGGACGCCGACCAGTCCGGTGGCGGGCTCGTGTTCGTGCCCGTGCGCGAGCCGTGCAGGCTGTGCGGATCGCCCGGCGGGACCACCGTCCAGGGCGTCGGCCAGTTCGCGGCCAACGACCAGGACGCCCGCTCGTCGGCGGACTCGACCCAGGTCGGGGCGAGCAACGCCGGCGACCCGGTGCGGATCGACAGCGCCGGCAGCGGTGGCCAGGTCCTGCAGGCCAACGGGTCGGACGCGCGCAGCGCGGCCGGCAACCGCAACGCCACCGACCAGTCGGCCGAGCAGTCGGCCGACGGCTCCGGCGGCGGGACGGCGGTCCAGGCGATCGGCCAGGCGGCCCTGAGCGATCAGGACGCCTCGTCGCGCGCGACGTCGACGCAGGTCGGCGCGAGCAACGTCGACGACCCGGTGCGGATCGGCAGCCCGGGCGACGACGGCGCCGTGCGCCAGGCCAACCTCTCGTCCGCCATGTCGGCGGCCGGGAACGACAACACGACCACGCAGGACGCCGAGCAGTCGGGCGGCGCGCCGGTGCTCGTGCCGGTCCGCCGCGGGTGCGAGCTGTGCCGCCCGATCGACGGCGGGACCGTCGAGCAGGGCATCGGCCAGTTCGCGGCCAACGACCAGGAGGCGGCGTCGTCGGCCGACTCGACCCAGGTCTGCCCGAGCAACGACGTCGAGCCGGTCCGCCTGCACAGCGCGGGCGGCGGCGGCTCGGTCGGGCAGTTCAACGACTCGGCTGCGACGTCCGCCGCGGGCAACCGCAACGGCCTGAAGCAGCGCGCGGACCAGGACGCCATGGGCGACCTGCTCCGCCTCGAGCCGCTCGCCGAGGAGCTGATGCCATGAGGTGAGCGATGGGGCTCCGTCGGCCGGTGCTGGGTGGGCCGGCCGGCGGGCCTCGCCGTCGCGGTCCGCGCGGGCGGTTGGCGCTTGCAGCGGGCCCGGCGGCGGGAGTACCGTCGGAGCCGAAAGGGGGACGCATGGGGGCAAGTGCACACCTGCGCCGCTTGGCGATCGTGGCGATCGCGGGACTGGCGGCGGGCGTCCCCGGCGTCGCGGCCGCGGCCGACTCCGCGACGGGCGGGCATCCCGACGCCGCGCCGGCGTCGGTGGCGCCGGCGCCAGACCCGGCTCCCAGGCCCGATCGGGCGCCGGTGGCGCGTCCTGTGGCGGCGGCGCGCGTCGCCCCGGTGCACGCCACGCCTACGCTCGTGCGGCCGCGCGTGGTGTCCGTCCCGCGGCGCTCAGCGGCCCGGCCGCACCGGCATCGGGGGGCCGTGTCGGCGCCGCCGTCCTTCCCGAGCTTCGTGCCGGCCGTGACCGTGCGCGCGTCCGGCGGAGACGACGCGGCCCAGGCCCGGCGCCTGGCCATCGGCGGGCTGTCGCTGCTGGCGCTGGCGCTGGCGAGCGCGGGACTGGTGGCCGTGGCCGCCCGGGGGCGGGTGCTGCGATGAGGGCGCTGGCGGTCGCGGTGATCGTGGCCGCCGCCTTCGTGGCGCCGGCCATGGCGACGCCGGTGATCACGCCTGCGCTCTTCGGGACGCTCGGCGACAACGGCTGGTATCGCAGCAATGTTCTCGTCAACTGGGACGTCAAGGACGACCAGGGCCAGGGAATCGCCGGCGAGCAGAACTGCGGACCGACGACGCTCACCGCCGACACGCCGCCGTCCGGCACGACCCTCACGTGCACGGCGACCAGCCAGGTCGACGCCAATACGACGATCACGCGGAGCCGTTCGGTCACGGTCTCCATCGACCGCATCGCCCCGTCCGCCCTCACCGCCGCCACCGACCGTCCGCCCGACGCGGCCCCGTGGTTCAACCACCCGGTCGAGGTCACGTGGGCCGGCACCGACGGCGGCTCCGGCGTCGCCTCCTGCACGTCGACGCCGTACGCCGGCCCCGACGCGCTCGGCGCCTCGCTCAGCGGCACGTGTCGCGACCGCGCCGGCAACGTCAGCGCGCCGCTGCCGTTCGCCCTGGACTACGACGCCACGCCGCCCGCCGTGACGGCCGTCCGCGTCGTCGCGGGCGACGCCAGCGCCGCGCTGAGCTGGCAGGCCGAGGGCGCGGCCGCGTTCATCGTCAGCCGGGCGCCCGGCCGCGGCCACGCCGCGCAGAGCATGGTCTTCGACGGGACGGCCTCGTCGTTCACCGACCGCGGGCTGACCGTCGGCCGGCGCTACGCCTACACGGTGGAGGCGGTCGACGCGGCCGGCAACGCGACCACCGCGGCGGTCCACGTCACGCCCGAGCGGCTCCTCGGGCCGCCGGCGCAGGCGCGCGTCACCGCGCCGCCGGTCCTGCGCTGGCACGCGATCGCGCGCGCCAGCTACTACAACGTCCAGCTCTTCCGCGGCGGGCGCAAGGTCCTCAGCGCGTGGCCGCGGCGCGCGCGCTATCACCTGCACCGGGCCTGGAGCTTCGGCGGCCGTCACCACCGGCTCGCCCCCGGCCGCTACCGCTGGTACGTCTGGGCGGGCTACGGCCCTCGAGCGCGCAACCGCTACGGGCGCCTGCTCGGTCAGCGGGCCTTCGTCGTCGGCTGAGGCTCGCGACAATGGCCGGGTGCGCTGCCTCTACGTCGACCTCGACGGCACCCTGTTCGGCCCCGGCGGGGCGCTGACCCGCGACGCCGACGGCGCCTTCACCCTGCTGGCGGTGCGCGCCCTGGAGGCGTGCCACCGCGCCGGGGTCATGGTCGTGCCGATGACCGGGCGCCGGCGGGCCGGGCTCGACGAGACCGTGCGCCTGCTCGGGCTGAGCGACTACGTCTTCGAGGCGGGAGGCGGGTTCGTCCTCGACGGCGAGGTCCACTGGCTGACCGCAGACGGCCCCGTGCACGCCGCGATCGAGGCGTCGGGCGCGCCGGCGCTGCTGCTCGAGCGCTTCGCCGGGCGCCTCGAACGCCACGCGGCCTACGGCGCCGGCCGCGAGGTGTCTCACCTGCTGCGCGGCGCGATCGACGTCGCCGAGGCCGACGCGCTGCTGCGCGAGCACGGCCACGAGGACCTGCGGCTGGTCGACAACGGCGCGTCGCACCTGCGCTCGGAGGCGCTCGCCGGGCTCGACGGCCTGCGCGTCTACCACCTGCTCCCGCGCGCGGTGTCGAAGGCGGCGGGCGTCGCCGCCCACGCGCGCGCCCGCGGCTTCGCCCGCGCCGACTGCATCGCGGTCGGCGACTCGCGCGAGGACCTGTCGGTGGCCGAGGCGGTGCAGACCCTCTGGCTCGTCGCCAACGCCGTCGAGGGCGATCCCGGCCTGCGCGC
>JAXDHQ010000302.1:0-6340 GCA_034664395.1 Solirubrobacteraceae bacterium
AGAACGCGATGCACGAGTTGTGCGACGAGCAGCCGCCCAGCACCTTGGCCCGGGCGTGGCGCAGGAAGCTGTTGCCCTTCTCCTGCGGCTCGACCAGGTAGTCCCAGTCGTAGCCGGAGTCCAGGAGGTACATCCAGTCCTCCAGGCGCAGGACCGCCTGGTCGTCGACGTCGGACGGGCCCGCCTCCAGCAGGCAGACCGTCACGTCGGGGTCCTCGGAGAGACGAGCCGCGATCACGCACCCGGCGGTCCCGCCGCCGGCGATGACGTAGTCGAACTCGTCGTTGGCGCTCATGGCGCCATCTCGGCCAGCGGCGGCTCCGCGAGGTCCATCTGGGCGCGGTGCTCCGCCAGGACCTGGATCGGCTTCCGGTTGTGGACGACGAAGTAGTAGAAGGCGCCGAGCAGGAAGACCAGCCCGATGAACACGAACGCCGCCCACTGGAAGTACCAGTGGTGTTTCCCGATGGCGTTGTAGACGTCGTTGCGCGGCCAGGCGATGTTGATCGCCACGAGCGCGCCGTAGGCCACGGCGAAGGCGTTGACCAGCAGGCCCCAGCGCCCGAGCGAGAAGTACGGACCGTGGTCGGGCTTGGGCCAGGTACGGCGCAGCCGGCGCAGGAGCAGCGGCCCCGTCACGCACAGGTAGGCGAGGTAGAACATGATGATCGCCACCGAGATCAGGGCCAGGAACGCGCTCTGGTTGGTGATGTTGATCGCCAGCAGCGCGATGGTGAGGACGCCCACGACGATCGCGGGCACGATCGGCACCTTGCCGCGGCCGGAGACGCGCGCGACCTGCGGGCCGAAGGGCAGGCGCCCGTCGCGCGCCATCGCGAACATCATCCGGATGCACGCCGTGTGCACGGCCAGGCAGCACACCGTGATGGCGATCGCCGAGTCGATCAGGAAGACGTTGCCCGTCGTGTTGCCCAGCGCCTGCTTGACGATGTACGGCAGCCCGAGCACGCCGATGTTCTTGTCGTTGATGTCCTTCACCGACATCAGTGCGAAGAGGATCAGCAGGCCGCCGATGAGCCCGGCAGTCGCCAGCGCGCGGATGATCGCCGGCGGCGCGTGGCGGCGTGGGTCGTTGGTCTCCTCGGCCAGCGTCCCCGCGGTGTCGAACCCGTACATGACGTACGCGCTCATGATCCCGCCGATGATGAAGGCGCCGAAGTAGCCCCACTGGTGGCCGGCGCCGAGGCCGAGGTTGTGGGTGACGACGCCCGGGCCGCGGGTGAAGTGGAAGGCCAGCAGGATGATCAGGAGCGTCGAGCCGATGAGCTCGGCGATGACGCCGACGTTGTTGATCCGCGCCATGAGCTTGACGCCGATCATGTTCACCGCCGTGGTGAAGATGACGAGGATCGCGCCGAGCAGGATCGCGTTCTTGGCGCCGTCGGGCGTGAGGTAGGTGCCGGCGTCCTTGCTCGAGCCGACGAACTGGAACCACGGGCTGACCTGGGGCAGGATCACCTGCAACGCCACGGCGACGGCCGCCACGGTGACGATCGATCCGACGACCATGATCCAGCCGGCCATCCACGAGGTGAAGTCGCTCGAGATGCGCTTGGACCACTGGTAGACGGAGCCCGCGAGCGGATACTGGCCGGCGAGCTCGGCGAAGCAGAGCGCCACCGACATCTGGCCGAGGAAGACGATCGGCCACGTCCACCACACCGCCGGCCCGCCGAAGACGAATCCGAAGGCGAAGAGCTGGAAGACGCCCGTGAGGATCGAGATGTAGCTGAACCCCGCCGCGAACGACGAGAAGCTCCCCAGGGACCGGTTGAGCTCCTGCTTGTAGCCGAAGCCCGCGAGCTCATGGGTGTCCGACGGCTGTACGGCCATTGTCACTCCCTCTCAGGCCGTCGAGAGACGGGGTCTCCTCGGGAGAGCGCCTGCCCTCACCCCGCCGCCGAGCCATCTGCCGACGGCCGCTGTGCTAGGCTGGATCGTCAGCTTATATATCAGTCGTCGGCGGGCGTCAAGCTGGCAGCGATGGCCGCTTTCGGAGCTCCGCCGCGATGCCGAGGAGCGCGCATGTCCACGACCGAGTCGTCCGCTGCCACCGCCCGGGAGATGTTCGTGGGAGGGGCCTGGGGCCCCAGCCAGTCGGGGGACGTCTTCGAGGCGACGAGCCCCGCGACGGGTGAGATCATCGCCACCGTGCCCGACGGCGACCGCGACGATGCGCGCCGCGCGATCGCCGCGGCAGGGCGCGCCGCCGACGCCTGGGCGCGCCTGACGGCCTTCGAGCGGGCGGCGAAGATGCACGCGGTGGGCGACGCGATCGAGCGCCGTCGCGACGAGCTGGCGCGGACGCTCACGCTCGACCAGGGCAAGCCGTTGGCGGCCGAGGCCTACGACGAGGTGGCCGAGCTCGTGGAGTACTGGCGGATGGCCGCCGAGGACGCCAAGCGCCTCGGTGGCGAGCTGCCGAACTCGTTCTCGCCGGGCAAGCGGGTGATGCTCGTCCGCCGGCCGCGCGGCGTGGTCGGCGTCATCAGCCCGTGGAACTGGCCGTACACGATGCCGGCGGAGCTGATCGCGCCGGCGCTGGCGTCGGGGAACACCGTGGCGTGGACGCCGGCGCCGTCGACCGCGGTGTGCGCGGTCGAGCTCGCCCGCTGCGTGGCCGACGCCGACCTGCCGCCGGGAGTCTTCAACCTCGTGACCGGCCCGGGCCCGGTCGTCGGCGACGAGATCGCGCGTCATGCCGACGTCAACGCGGTCGCCTTCATCGGCTCGACCGCGACGGGGCGCCTCGTCGGCCAGGCGGCGGCCGGCAAGGCGGTGCTGCTGGAGATGGGCGGCAACGGCCCGGTCGTCGTCATGGACGACGCCGACGTCGACGCGGCGGTCGAGGCGACGCTGACGGCGTGCTTCCTGTGCGCGGGTCAGAGCTGCACGGCGGGCGAGCGGATCCTCGTCCACGAGGCCGTGCACGACGAGTACCTCGAGAAGCTGGCGCGGGCGGTGGCTGCGCGCGTGCTGCTCGGCGACCCGTTCGCCGCGGACACGACGATGGGCCCGCTCAACAACGAGCAGGTCGCGGCGAAGATGGACGAGCACGTCGACGACGCGGTCGCCCGCGGCGCCTCGGTCGTGGCCGGCGGCCAGCGGGCGAGCGGCTTCCCGACGGCGCTGTACTGGCAGCCGACGATCCTCTCCGGCGTCCCGGCGGGCGCGCGCGTCGCGACCGAGGAGACCTTCGGCCCGGTCGCCCCGATCGTGGCGATCGACTCGCTCGAGCGGGCGATCGAGCTGACCAACGCCTCGCCCTACGGCCTGCTGTCGGCGATCTTCACGGCCGACCTCTCCCGCGGCCTGGAGTTCGCCGACCGCGTGCGGACCGGCTGGGTCAACATCAACGAGTCCTCGAACTACTGGGAGAGCCACCTGCCCTTCGGCGGGCGGTCGGGGACCGACAGCGGCATCGGCCGCGTCGGCGGCTCGCACGTCATGCAGCAGTTCACGGAGCTGCAGACGGTGGTGGTGTCGGCCTAGGCCGTCGGCGCCGCCTCCCGCAGCCCCAGCCGCTCCAGCGACGCCTCGCGCATCTTGTACTTCTGCACCTTGCCGGTGACGGTCATCGGGAACGCGTCGGTCAGGAACACGTAGCGGGGGACCTTGAAGTGGGCGAGGCGGCCGCGGCAGAACTCGCGCACCGCGTCCTCCTCCAGAGCCGCGCCGGAGCGCGCGATCACCCACGCGCACAGCTCCTCGCCGTACTTCTCGTCCGGCACCCCGACGACCTGGACGTCCTCGACGTCGGGGTGCATGTAGAGGAACTCCTCGATCTCGCGCGGGTAGACGTTCTCGCCGCCGCGGATGACCATGTCCTTGCTGCGCCCGACGATGTTGAGGTAGCCCTCGTCGTCCATGGTCGCGAGGTCGCCCGTGTGCATCCAGCGGGCGCGGTCGATCGCCTCGGCGGTGCGGTCCGGATCCTCCCAGTAGCCGAGCATCACGCTGTAGCCGCGCGTGCACAGCTCGCCCGGCTCGCCGCGGGGGACGACCAGCCCCGTCACGGGGTCGACCACCTTGACCTCGACGTGCGGCGCGGTCCGCCCGACGCTGCCGACGCGCCGCTCGAGCGGGTCGTCGACGCGCGTCTGGGTCGACACCGGCGAGGTCTCGGTCATGCCGTAGCAGATGGACACCTCGTCCATGTGCATACGCTCGACGACCTTCTTCATCACCTCGATCGGGCACGGCGAGCCGGCCATGATCCCGGTCCGCAGCGAGGTCAGGTCGAACGAGTCGAAGTCCTCGTGCGCGAGCATGGCGATGAACATCGTCGGCACGCCGTACAGCGAGGTGACGCGCTCGGCGGCCACCGCCTCGAGCGTCGCGCGCGGCTCGAACGCCGGCGCCGGGATGACCACGCAGGCGCCGTGCGAGAGCGTCCCGAGGTTGCCCATGACCATGCCGAAGCAGTGGTAGAAGGGCACGGGCAGGCACGTGCGGTCGGCCTCGGTGAGCGACAGCAGCTCGGTCACGAAGAAGCCGTTGTTGAGGATGTTGTGGTGGGAGAGCGTCGCGCCCTTCGGGAAGCCCGTCGTCCCGCTCGTGTACTGGATGTTGATCGGGTCGTCGAAGGACAGCGACGCCATGCGCGCGGCGATCGCGTCGCGGTCGCGCTCGCCGGAGCGGAACTCCGCCGTCCACTCGTCGTCGTCGACGAACACCACGCGCCGCAGGCCGTCGAGGTCGCCGCGGACCTCGTCGATCGTGGCGCGGTAGTCGCTGGACTTGAACGCGCTGGCGCTGAACAGCAGCCGCGCGCCCGACTGGCGCAGCACGTACTCGAGCTCGTGCGAGCGATAGGCCGGGTTGACGTTGACCAGGATCGCCCCGACCTTGGCGGTGGCGTACTGCACGAGGACCCACTCGGTGCAGTTGGGCGACCAGATCCCGACCCGATCGCCGGCCTGCACGCCCTCGCGCAGCAGCGCGCTGGCGACCGCGTCGACCGCCGCGTCGAGCTGCGCATAGGTGAGCCGCTCGTCCTGGTGGCGGCTGACGAGCGCGTCGCGTTCGGCGAAGCGCGCGGCCACCCGCTCGAAGTCGGCGCCGATCGTGTCGCCGATCAGCGGGACGTCGTGGGCGCCGTGGCTGTAGGACATCGCGGTCATGGCCCAATTGTCCACCCGGCTTCAACCGGTCGTCGAACGCCGCTCCGCTAGGTTTTCACGCTCATGAGCGTGTCCGATCAGCCCACAACGCCCGACGACGTCAAGGCGATCGTCGGCGAGCGCGACATCCGCTTCATCCGCTTCTGGTTCACCGACATCCTCGGCCAGCTCAAGTCGTTCTCGATCAACGCCGCCGAGCTCGACGACGCGTTCGAGAACGGGATGGGGTTCGACGGGTCGTCGATCACCGGCTTCAACGCCATCGAGGAGTCGGACATGATCGCCATGCCCGACCCGAGCACGTTCGCCGTGCTGCCGTGGCGCCCGGAGGAGCAGGGCGTCGCGCGCATGTTCTGCGACGTCGTCACGCCGGAGCGCACGCCGTACGAGGGCGACCCGCGCCACGTCCTGCGCCGTGCGCTGGAGCGCGTGAAGGCGATGGGCTTCGACACGTTCAACGTCGGCCCCGAGCTCGAGTACTACCTCTTCCGCGACAAGGGGTCGACCGAGGTCCTCGACGAGGGCGGCTACTTCGACCTGACCACGCTCGACGCCGGCTCGGACGTCCGTCGCGAGACCGTCCTCGCGCTCGAGCAGCTCGGCATCCACGTGGAGTACACCCACCACGAGGTCGGGCCCAGCCAGCACGAGATCGACATGCGCTACGCGCCGGCGATGAAGATGGCCGACGACTGCATGACGTACCGCATCACGGTCAAGGAGTACGCCATGAAGTACGGCTGGCATGCGACGTTCATGCCCAAGCCGCTCTTCGGCGAGAACGGCTCGGGGATGCACACCCACATGAGCCTGTTCCGCGACGGCTCCAACGCGTTCTTCGACGGCGACGACCCGTACTTCCTCTCCGACGTCGGCAAGGCGTTCATCGCCGGCCAGCTCAAGCACGCGCGCGAGATCTCCTCGATCTTCGCCCAGTGGGTGAACTCCTACAAGCGGCTCGTGCCCGGCTACGAGGCGCCGGTCTACGTCGCCTGGAGCCGGCGCAACCGATCGGCCCTGGTGCGCGTGCCGCTGTACCACCCGGGCAAGGAGCAGGCCACGCGCATGGAGCTGCGCTGCCCCGACCCCGCGTGCAACCCGTACCTGACGTTCGCGGCGCTGCTGCAGGCGGGGCTGGAGGGCGTCGAGAAGGGCTACGAGCTGCCCGAGCCGATGGAGAAGAACCTCTACCACCT
>JAXDHQ010000303.1:0-7461 GCA_034664395.1 Solirubrobacteraceae bacterium
TGGGCTCTCCACCTTTCGCAGCGCGAACGAAAGAGAGCCCACCCCCACGGCGCGGGCGCCACAGCGACGGCGGACCACCGATTCGCAACGAAACGGCCCCGACTTCGCTTCCCTCGGTGGCCTGTCCACCACCAACGCCGGCGGCAGACCGCGAAGCGCGGCGACCCGCCGCCCGTGGCGAGCTCCTCGCGCGCTGCGCGGCACCGCGCGGCCAGGGCATCGGGGGGAGAGAGCCTGCGCAGACTCATGGCGCAGGGGCGCGACGAACCGCGCGTGCGCCGGCGCACCTCCCGGGACCGGCCGGGGGGTGGGCTCGTTTGAACTCGATAGTCGAGTTCAAGAGAGCCCACCCCCACCGCCAGGCGCCACATGCGACAGCGGACCCCCGCAACGTGACGAAATGCCGCGACATCGCTTCCCTCGGTGCCTCGCCGCGAAGCGGCGCGCGCCATCGCGGACGGCCGACCGCAAGCGCGAAAGGCGCGCCCGGCCCTCTACCGCGCCGGCGCCGGGGCGTACATCAGCCCGAGGTAGTCGCGCAGCATCCGCGCCGCCGAGAAGCGCGGTCCGTTGGTGCGCAGCGACGCGCGCACGCGCGCCATCCACGCCGGCGGGACGCCGTTGGCGTCGCGGTCGTAGAACGCCGGGACGAGCTCGTCGTAGAGCAGGCGCAGGAGCTCGTCGGCGTCGCGCGTGTCCTGGGCGGCGTGGTCGTGGTCGACGTCGCCCGGGATCGCCCAGCCGTTCGTGCCGTCGTAGGCCTCGGCCCACCAGCCGTCGAGCACGCTGAGCTGCAGGCCGCCGTTGGCCGCGGACTTCATCCCGCTCGTGCCGCTGGCCTCCAGCGGCGGGCGCGGCAGGTTGACCCAGACGTCGCACCCGCGCACGAGCTGCGCGGCGACGCTCAGGTCGTAGTCCTCCAGGTACGCGACGCGGCGGCTCAGCTCGGGGATGCCCTTGCGCGAGAACAGCGCCTGCAGGGTGTGCTTGGCCTCCTCGTCGCGCGGATGGGCCTTGCCGGCGAGCAGGATCTGCACCTTGCGCTCGCCCGAGAGCAGGCTGACGATCCGGTCGGCGCTCTGCATGAGCAGGTGCAGGCGCTTGTACGTGGCCAGGCGCCGCGCGAAGCCGATCGTCAGCACCGACGCGTCGAAGCCCTCGGCTGCGGCCTGCACGTAGTCGCGGGGCTCCTCGCGGCCCAGGCGGTCGACGACCGCGCGCTCGCGCACCCACTCGACCAGCGCCGCGCGCTGCTGCTGGCGCGCCGCCCAGAGCTCGGCGTCGTCGACGTCCTCCAGCGGCTCCCAGGTGGCGGGCTCCTCGGCGCGCTCCAGCCAGTCCTCGCCCAGGTGGCGGTCCAGCAGCGCGCGCATCGGGTCGCCGAGCCAGGTGGGGAGGTGCACGCCGTTGGTCACGTGGCCGATCGGGACCTCCGCCACCGGGCGATCCGGCCACAGGCCGGCCCACATCCCGCGGGCGACCTCGCCGTGGCGGCGGCTCACGCCGTTGGCGGCGCGGCTGGTGCGCAGCGCGAACTGGGTCACGCCGAAGGGCTCGTTCGGGTCGTCGGGGTGCGAGCGGCCGAGCCTGACCACGTCGCCGAGGTCGACGCCGAGCTCGCCGGCCAGCGAGCCCAGCGCGTCGGCGACCTGGCCGGCCTCGTAGGTGTCGTTGCCCGCCGGCACCGGCGTGTGGGTGGTGAAGATCGTGCGCCCGCGCCCGGCGGCGAGCGCGTCCTCGAGCGGCGCGCCCGCCGCCAGCTCGCCGCGGGCGAGCTCCAGCGACGCCAGCGCCGCGTGGCCCTCGTTGAGGTGAACCACGGACGGGTCGATCCCCATCGCCTCGAGCGCGCGCATGCCGCCGACGCCGAGCAGCGCGTACTGGCCCAGCCGCAGGTCGCGCGTGCCGGTATAGAGCCGGGCGCTGATCCAGCGCGCCAGCGGGCCGTTCTCGGGGCGGTCGGCGTCGAGCAGGAACAGCGGGACGCGCCCGACCTCGACGCGCCACACCTGGGCGACGACCTCCTCGCCGGCGATCGGGACCGTGACGGTCAGCGGCCGGCCGTCGTCGCCGGTGACCAGCGCGAGCGGCTGGCGCTCGGGATCCGTCGGGACCCACGACTCGTGCTGCCAGCCGGACGCGTCGATGCGCTGGCGGAAGTAGCCCTGGTGGTAGAGGAGCCCGACGGCGACCATCGCCAGCGCGCGGTCGGAGGCCTCCTTGAGCATGTCCCCGGCGAGCGCGCCGAGGCCGCCGGAGTAGATCGGCAGGGAGGCGTGGATGCCGTACTCGGCGCAGAAGAACGCGATCGGGTGCTCGGGCGTGGCGACCGCGGGCGCCGGCGGACGCTCGAGGTCGGCGCGGATCGCCTCGTGCAGCTCCTCGCCGCGGCGGACGAGGTCGGGGTCGGAGGCCGCGCGCGCCAGCGCCTCCACCGGCGCCTCGGTGAGCAGGCGCACGGGGTTCTCGCCGCACAGCGCCCACCGGTGCGGATCGATGGCGCGGAAGGTCGCGGCGCCGCCGGGCGTCCACGACCAGCGCAGGTTGTAGGCCGCATGCGCGAGCGGCGCGAGCGGTGCGGGCACGCGCGAAGCGAGCGCCTCCGCTGCGCGCTGGGTGTCCTTGCTGCCCGCCGACACGGGCGTCGATGATGTCATCGGACCGTGGTGAAGACCGGAGTCAGGCCGCGTCGTCGCTCAGCGAGGGCAGCGGCTCGATGCCGTCCTCGTGACGAAAGCCCCGCACCTCGCCGGCGAAGCCGAGGCGCTCGAGGCGCGCGATCTCGCGCTCGCCCTCGATGCGCGCCGGGTGGTCCTCCGGCAGGCCGCGGATGAGCCGCGCGATGCGCCCGCGGATCTGCAGGGCGAAGTGCGGCGTGGAGGCGCCGACGAGCTGGCGCACGTCCTCGACGGTCACCTCGTGCTCGGGGGTCGTTCGGATGGGGCTCTCGGCTTCGCTCATGGGCTGTTGCTGGCGGCGAACTTGCGTATTTCGAGGAGGGAGTCGATCCGCGACTGCATGGCCACGGAGATGGCCCGATCGTCGCCGACGATCCAGCCGTGATTGTAGACGCCACGCACGGGATCCTTGGAGTAGCCCGGCTGGATGTCGAGCAGGTACTGCTCCAGCGACCGGTCGAGGGCGTCGGGCGCGCCGACGACGAGCAGCGGGCCGTACGAGCCGCTGGCCGACAGCAGCGCGGCGGCGGCCGCGTCGAGCGGACGGTCGGCGCGCGCGAAGACCAGGCCGTGGCCCGGATCGACGACGCCCCAGCCGAAGTTGGGGTCGATGTAGCGCGCGAAGGCGACGCTGCTCGCGGCCGGGTCCGGGCCGCCGATCCGCTTGACCGAGCCCAGCGCCTCGAGCTCGGTCACCGTCCGGTCGCTGATCGCGGCCGGCGGCCCGAGCACGTAGATGTGCGGCTGGTTGTGGGCGAGCAGCGCCGCGCGCGTGTCGGCCGGGATCGCGTCGCGGCGCACGAAGAGCACGGGGTCGCCGGCCTTGGCGGCCCACGCGGCGGCGGGCATCGCGTACGCGGGGTCGTCCGCTGAGACCACGACGACGCGGTCGCTCGAGCTGCCGCGAGCGGCGGCCTGGAAGGCGTCCAGGGCACGGGCGAGGGCGAAGGGGTCGCGGCCGGTGACCTGGGTCGTGCGCAGGCCGGGCGGGATGGCGGCGTCGCCCACGCGCACCACCTGCGCGCCGCCGGCGGCCTGCGCGCCCTTGGGCGCCAGCGCGCGCAGCGCGTCGGCGCTCGCGGCCGGGAGGTTGCGCCCGTTGGAGAGCAGGATCGCCGCGCGCAGCGGCGTGGCCGCCAGCACCGCTCCGGCGACCCCGGCGCGCCAGTCGCGCGCGTCGATGAGGGCGACCGCGTCGGGCCGCGTGTCCGGGCTGGTCGCGGGGAACACGGCGCGGGAGACGCCGGCGGCGTCGGCGGCCGGGTCGGCGCCGCCGATGCGCGTCGTGTTCTTGGTGGCGAAGCTCGGGAAGCCGAGCTGGGTCGCGGCAGTCGCCTGGGCGCCGGTCGCCCCGACCTGGGGCTCCTTGGGGCCCGCCCCGAGCCCGCCCTTGCCCGAGCCGCCGCAGCCCGCCGCGGCGAGCGCGACGGCCAGGACGAAGGCGATGGCGGGACGACGGCGCATGAGGTCGACAACGGTACGACAGCCCGGGGCGGCCTGCGCGGGCCCGACCGGCGCTGCGAGCCTCTAGCCTCTCGCGCGCGTGAGCGCGCTGTGGATCTTCCTCGCCGTCCTCGGAGCGCCGATCCTCCACGCTCCGGTGCTTCGCTACGACCTGCTGCCCGGGCTCAGGCGCCCGCTCGACGGCGGGCGCACGCTGGGCGGTCGCCGGCTGCTCGGCGACAACAAGACCTGGCGCGGCGCCCTGTGCATGATCGCCGGCGTCGTGCTGGCGACCCTGGTGCTGTGGCGCTGGCCGTGGTGGCGCGACCAGCTCCCGGACGCCGTGGGGGCGTCCTCGCCGGCGCTCGTCGGCCTGCTGATCGGCCTGGGGACCGTGGGCGGCGAGCTGCCGAACTCGTTCCTCAAGCGGCGGTTGGGCATCGCGCCCGGCCGCCAGCGGCGCTCGCCCGCCGGCGCCGCGCTGTCGCTGCTCGACCAGGGCGACCTCGTGCTGGGCATCTGGGTGGCGCTGCTGCCGGTCTGGGCGATGCCGGCCTGGCTGGCGGCGATCGCCTTCGCCGCCGTGTCGGCGGTCCATGCCGTCGTCAACGTGGTCGGCTACGCGATCGGGGCGCGCGCGGCGCCGGTCTAGTACTCGATGCGGTCGGGCTTGGCCGCCCACGCCGCGAACGGCTCGTGCGCGTCCGGATGGACCACGAAGCGCATCGGCAGCGTGCGCTCCTGCGCCGGCAGCGGCAGCTCGTCGTAGACGAAGGCGTCGTCGAAGCCCGCGGCGGCGGCGTCGTCGCGGGTGGCGGCGAAGAACACCGCGCGCGGGCGCGCCCAGTAGATCGCGCCGAGGCACATCGGGCACGGCTCGCAGCTCGCGTACAGGTCGCAGTCGTCGAGCTGGAAGGCGCCCAGGCGCTCGCAGGCGGCGCGGATCGCCTGGATCTCGGCGTGGGCGGTCGGGTCGTTGGTGCCGACCACCTGGTTCCAGCCGCGGGCGAGGACGTCGTCGCCCCGGACGACCACCGCGCCGAAGGGTCCGCCGTCGCCGCTCTCCACGCCGCTGAGGGCGATCTCGATGGTCAGGCGGACGAACTCCTCCCGCGGCTCCATCGCTTCCACGCTGCTCTACGCTAGTCGAAACCTGAACTCGTCAGCGATCGAGGAGACCCCATGCCCGGCATCGGCGGACGCATGTCCACCGTCATCAAGGCGAAGATCTCGAGGCTGCTCGACCGGGCCGAGGACCCGGGCGAGACGCTCGACTACAGCTACCAGAAGCAGCTCGAGTCGCTGCAGAACGTCAAGAAGGGCATCGCTGACGTCGTCACGGCCAAGAAGCGGCTGCAGATGCAGAGCCAGAAGCTCGAGCAGTCGGTGGTCAAGCTCGACACGCAGGCGCGTCAGGCCCTCTCCGCCGGCAACGAGGAGCTCGCGCGCACCGCGCTGGAGCGCAAGAACGTCGCCCAGACCGAGCTGCAGTCGCTCGACCAGCAGGTCGTCGAGCTCGAGTCCCAGCAGGAGAAGCTGACCGAGTCCGAGCAGAAGCTGCGCACGAAGATCGAGTCCTTCCGCACCAAGAAGGAGGTCATCAAGGCGCAGTACTCCGCCGCCGAGGCGCAGGTGCGGATCTCCGAGGCCGCGACCGGCGTCGGCGAGCAGATGGCGGACGTCGGGCTGGCCATGCAGCGCGCGATGGACAAGACCGAGCAGATGCGCGCCCGCGCCGACGCGGTCGGCGAGCTCGAGGCGTCCGGCACCTTCGACGACCTGACGACGCTCGGTCCCGGCCAGGACGACATCGACCGCCAGCTCTCGCAGCTCTCCAGCTCCGGGCAGGTCGACGACGAGCTGGCCAAGATGAAGGCGGAGCTCAGCGGCGGGTCGGGCGGCGACGCCAAGCAGCTCGGCGAGGGGCAGACCTCGTGATCATCCGCATCTCCAACGAGGGCCAGTACCGCCTGGACGACGGCCACCTCGCGCGGCTGAACGACCTCGACGACGCGGTCGTCGCCGCCGTCGACGCGGACGACGAGGACGGCTACCACGCCGCCTTCGAGGAGCTGCTGGCGTTCGTGCGCTCCGAGGGCACCGAGGTGGGCGACGAGGAGCTCGACGCGTCGGACTTCATCCTCCCGCCGGCCGACCTCAGCTTCGTCGAGGCCGGCGAGGAGTTCACCGGCGATGGGCTGATCCCCGAACCCGCCTGAGGCGCCCCTGACGCTCGGCGCCGCCGCGACGGCGCCCCTACACCCGTGCGGGGGTGAGAAGTGCCCCGCGCGGGGATGCTGCGTCGGAGTTGAGCTCCACCCAGCCCGAGTTCGCGGGCGTGCAGGGGCTGCTAGGCGCTCACGCGTCCCAGGCCTGGATGCCCGACTGGCGGACGATGAGCCCGTCCTCGAGGTCGAGCGATGCCAGGCACAGCACGCGCGTGCCGTCGGCGTAGCGGCAGGACTGGACGAACGCGGCGTTGTCGCCGTCGACGACGACGCGCTCGAGCCTGTGCGTCATGTCGCGTCCGTAGACGTCGCGCAGCCCCGCCGCGATCTCGTCGCGCCCGCGCTGGACGTTGGGGCGGCTCGGCGGGTTGTCGCGGTCGACGGTGCTCAGCTCGGCGCCGTCTGCGTACAGGCCGATCAGGGTGTCGGCGTCGCGCTCCTCGATGCCCCGGCGCAGCGCCTCGACGTCGAACGTGGTCTTGGTGGTGGCCATGTGGCTTCCTCCGTGCGAGTGGGTGGTCGCGAGGGAGCATCGCGGCCGCCCGTCAAGCGACCGTCAACCGCCTGTCAAACCGGGACGGGGCCGTGGCGGACGCCGATGGCGTCGGGGCCGTGGACCGCGTGGAGCGGGCACCAGACGACGTCGCGGGCGGGGTCGAGCTCGAGGCCGGGCGCGCGGCGCAGCAGCGCCGTGAGCGCGATCCGGGCCTGGAGTCGCGACAGCCGCGCGCCCAGGCAGCTATGGGCGCCGTGGCCGAACGCCAGCGCGGCCTGCGGCGGGCGGGCGAGGTCGCAGCGATCGGGCTCCGCGAAGCGTCGCGGGTCGCGGTTGGCGGTGGCGACGTCGAGGTGCAGCGTCTGTCCGCGCTCGATGGCCCGGCCGTCGAGCTCCAGCGGCTCGAGCGCGATGCGGGGGACGAGCACGACCGGCGCGTCCAGGCGCAGCGTCTCCTCGACGAGCGCCGCGACGAGCTCGGGATCGGCCCGCAGCCGCTCGTGCTCGTCCGGATGGCGCAGGACCAGCAGGAGCGCGCTGCCGATGAGGTGCGCGACGGCCGCCTGGCCGGTGAGGAAGGGCAGCACGACGTTGCCGACGACGAAGTCGTCGACCG
>JAXDHQ010000304.1:0-17473 GCA_034664395.1 Solirubrobacteraceae bacterium
CGAGGATCACGGCGAACGCCACCAGCAACGGCGCGATCGCGATGGTCAGGTTGCCGATCGTCGCCCGGGCGCGGCGGCCGTCCAGCCCGCGCAGCAGCTCGGACTCGATCAGCAGCACCGCGAGCAGCACGACGACCACGAGGCCGACCGTGACCGACCGCGCGCCGAAGGTCTGGGCATCGACGAGCCGCCGCCCGGTGTCGAGCACGAGCGAGCTCACGGCGCCCCTCCGACCCGCGCGCGCTGCAGCCCGGCCCCGGCGAGCGCGAGTCCGGCGAGGACGAGCAGGATGGCCACCGGCGACCAGGCGCCCACGTAGAGCATCGTCACCGCCACGAGGGCGTCGAGCGCCAGGCTCAGGACGAGCGCGAGGGTCAGCTCGGCGATCGGGTCGCGCAGGGCGAGCAGCGGCACGAAGGCCATGCCCGGCCCCAGGAGCAGGAAGGTCAGCACGAGCGGCGCCCGCAGCGCCGCGGGCAGGCCCGCGGCCGCGGCCGCGGCCGCGGCCAGCGCCGACGCGGCGACGACCCCCGCGTACCAGCTCCGCCGCGCGCTCATCCGGGGGCCTTTCCCGCGAGCGCGTAGACGCTGCCGTCGCCGTTGGCGTAGAGCAGGCGGAAGGACCGCGAGCCCCGCAGCCCGGCGTCGACGCGGTCCAGCGACCCGCGCGGCCCCAGGCCGGTGAGATCGACCTCGGCCTTCTGGCTGCGCGTCAGCACCAGGTAGGCGCCGCCGGGCTGGGAGTGCATGAGCCGCGCCAGGACGCTGAGCTGCGCGGGGCCGCCCGGCGGCAGCCCGACGATCTGCGGCCAGGCGGGGCTGGAGACCACGAGCCGGAACCGGTGCAGCGCGTAGCCGCGCGACTCCCACGGCAGGCTGCCCGACCACGCCATCAGCGTCGATCCGGGGGGCGCCACCGCCTCCAGGCGCTGTACGGCCGCCACCTCGCCGCCGCTGAACCAGTCCATGCGCTCATTGCCGTAGCGGGTGACCATGAAGCCGCCCAGGAGCGTCAGCGTCGCGGCGATCGTCACCCCGATCGGCACGCGTCGCAGGACCGCCGCCGCGAAGAACGCGGTGAAGGGCAGCGAGAAGAGGAACACGCGCAGCAGGATCTCGCCGCCGTAGGGCTGCAGCACGGCGAGCGGGAAGGGCGCGAGCAGCAGCAGCGCCGGGGCCGCGTCGCGGTGCCCGGCGCGGCGGCGCAGCAGCGCGCCGGCGACCGCGAGCGTCCACAGCCCCGCGGTCAGGCCCAGTCGCAGGTGCGTCACCAGCAGGTGACCGGCGTCGCCGCGCAGGCGCCCGGCCACGTTCTGCGACACCGTCGAGTCGAGCTGGCCGACCTCGCCGAAGAGCTGCTGGGTGTGCCCGCTCAGGTAACCGACGGCCAGGTACGAGAGGAACGCGCCGAGGACGACCGACATCGCCACCGGCAGCCCGCGCGCGCTGCAGCGCCGCGCCACCACCAGCGCCGTGACCGCCGACAGCAGGGCGAACGGCGTGAGCTGGTGGCTGGGGACCATCGCGGCGAACAACACGAGCACGATGGCCACGAGGCCGGCGCGCGCGCCCGACGGGCTCGTGTCGCCCCGCGCCCGCGGGCGCAGCCAGGTGAGCAGCACGGCGAGCACGGCGAGGTACAGCAGGAACGCGAACGCCTGGGGCGAGAGGTAGTCCTGCCCGATCCAGTTGCCCAGGTAGAAGATCCAGATCGCCAGCCAGCGCAGGCGGCGATCGTCGGTCAGCGCGCGCAGGATGAGCATGAGCGGCCCGAGATAGGCGAGCTCGAACGCCAGCGGCGCCCAGTTCGCCACGTCGAGCAGGCCGTGGAGGCCGGCGGCGCGCACGGCGAGCCCCGCCAACGCGAAGAAGCCGGGCCAGTTGAAGTACGCGCTGCGGCCGGGATCGAGGTGCCCGGTGTCGAGGATGGCCTGCATCACGCCGATGTGGCGCCAGGTCACCGCGAACCGCGGCTCGCCCTCGACCAGCGCCGGCAGCGCGTAGAGCATGAAGACGAGCACGAGCACCTGCAGCACCAGCAGGCCCCACGCCGGCCGCGCTCGCCGCAGGGTCAGGCAGAAGCTGGTCCCCAGGAGCGCGAGCGCCACGAACGCGCCAACCGGGAGGACCGAGACGAGCCCCACGCTCGTCATCGAGCGCAGGTCGAGGTCCTGCAGCGACACGATCCACAGCGCGAGCGCGGCGGCCTCCGGCAGCGCGATCGCCAGCGGTCGGAGCGAGCGGCGACCCGTCGCGGACGCCGTCCGCGCGTGGGTCAGCACCGCCGGCGCCGGCTCGAGCAGCGTCATGCGACCACCGCCCGGCCCGACAGCGCGCGCAGCCGCCAGGCCGACCAGCCGCCCGCGACCGCCTGGACCGCGACCCAGCCGACGGCCATCGCGGTGAGCCCGGAGGCGAGGCCCGCGGCCGTGGCGGCCGCGACCGTCGCGGCGCCGCCGACGACGGCGGCCGCGACCGCCTCGGCGAGGCGACCGGACGCCCGGCAGCGCGCGTAGTAGGCCTGCACGAACGCCATCGGCACGATCCCCCACACGAGCACGCGCAGGGGCGCCGTCCCCGCCGCCGCGTAGCGCGCGCCGAGCAGCGAGAGCGCCACGCCGCCGACAACGGCGAGCGCCGCCGCCGTTGCGAGCCCGATCGCCAGCGACCAGCGCAGGGCATGGCGCACGAGCGCGTCGATCGCCGCCGGGCGGTGCGCGGCCTCGGAGAACAGCGTCATCCCGACCTGCACGGGGATGACGAAGACGACCCACGCCATCATCCAGACCGCGTACCAGTAGGCGTTGGCGGCGGGCGAGAGCAGCTCGGTGACCAGCACCGGCAGCAGCAGCCCCGGGGCCCGGTCGGCCAGCGTCAGCGCGTGGTTGGGCAGACCGACGACGATCAGCCGGCGCGCGAGGCCGCGCTGCAGGCGCGGGCGGCAACGGTAGTGCTCGAGCGCGCGCCAGAGCTGGACGCCGCCGAGCGCGCACGCGGCGGCCGCCCCGAGCACCCAGCACGCGAACAGCGCGAGCGAGCCCGCGTGCGGGACGAGCGCAAGGCCGCCGACGGCCACCAGCGAGAGCACGCCGTTGAGCAGTCCGCGCCCGAGCGCCTGGTCGCCACGGCGCAGCGTCGTCGAGATCTGGTCGAGGACGACGCCGACCGTCCCCAGCGCGCTCATCGCCACGAACAGCGCCAGGTACACCGGCCGGGTGCCGACGACGCCGATGCGCTCCGACGTCACGGCGAGCAGCGCCGCGAACGCCAGGCCGATGCCGGCGCCGGCCAGCGTCGCGGTCGTCAGGGCCGTGTCGAGCAGGCGCGACGGGTCGGCGCGGTGGCCCGGGAACAGCGCGATCACCGCCGAGCCCACGCCGAGCAGCGCGAGCTGCACGCAGAGCAGGACGGCGGCGACGATCCCGGCGGCGAGCCCGACCTGCGCCGGGGGGAACAGCCGCGCGGCCACGAGCCAGAACAGGAAGCCGAGCCCGAGCGTGGCGACCTTCGTCGCGATGAGCGCCAGCGAGTTGGGCACCATGGCCAGCGACCGCCGGCCGTCGGCGACCTGCGGGGGCGCGCGGCGGCCCGGGGGGCCGACGGCGACGTGCGGCGTGACCGGCGTGCTGGTGTCCGTGGCGCTCACGGGAGCTGTCGGACCATGCCGGCGTAGTTGAAGACCGCGTAGCAGCCGTAGTAGGCGACCCAGCGCAGCTCACCGCGCAGCAGGCTGAGGACGATGCCCCTGACGGCCGCCAGCGCCGGGAGCGCGACGAGACCGGCGGCGCGCCAGCCCTCCTTGCGCAGCGTCCGCGCCAGCCCGCCGCCGTCGGCGAGCCACTGGCCGAGCGCGAACTGGAAGCCGTCCTCGAAGCGGTGGGTGACGATCGTGCGCCGCGACACGGCGATCCGCGCGCCCGCGCGCCGCAGGCGCCGGCGCAGCTCGATGTCCTCGCCGGAGAGGAAGCGCTCGTCGAAGCGGTGCTCGAGCAGCGTCTGGCGGCGGAAGATCGTGGCCGAGAGCCCGAACCAGCTTCCGCTGCGCCCGGTGCGGTGGTGCTGGGCCAGCGCGCGACCCCAGTAGCCGGGACCGCCGACGCTGTGCAGGCCCGCCTGCAGGCCGGCGTACCCGCCCTGCTCGAACTCGTCCAGCAGCGCGGCGAGCGAGCCGTCGCCGAGCACGACGTCGGCGTCGATGAGCGCGACGCGATCGCGCGTGGCCGCCTCCACGCCCAGCGCCCGGGCGACCGACAGGCCGCGCCCGCCGTCGCTGAGCACGCGCGCCCCATGGCGCAGGGCGATCGCGACCGTGTCGTCGGTCGAGCGCCCGTCGACGACGATGATCTCGGCGGGCCCCGAGCGCAGGATCGAGCTCAGGCAGGCGTCCAGCAGCGACGCCGCGTTGCGCGTGGGCACGATGACGGAAACGTCGAGCACGTCAGCTCCTTCCCGGGGTCTCCAGGGCGAGGTCGATGGCGTTCGCGATCGCCTGGGCCGCCTCGCGGGCGCGCAGGGCGCGCGGCACGCGCAGCAGCAGCGTGGGGCGGCCGGCGAGCGCGCGCCGCAGGACCGCCGCCTTGTCGGCGAACGCGCTCTCCAGCGAGAGCAGGCCGCTGCCGGCCAGCGCGGTGAGGAGGTCGCGCGCGCCGCGGGGCAGCTCGGCGTGGAAGCTGCCCACCAGCCGCGCCGCCATCCAGTCGGCGTCGCGGGGCTCGAGCACCGGCTCGGCGCACGCCGCCCGCTCGACGAACACGACCGCGTGCAGCGGCGCGGCGGCGACGATCGTCGCGTCGCCCAGCACCTCGCGCACCGGCACGATCGCGTGCTCGGGCCACCACCGGCGCGCGACGCGCGCCGCCCGTGGGCTGCGGCTGGCCATCGGGTGCACGGCGTCGGCCACGGCGCCGAGCGGGCGCGCGAAGGCGGCGGGCGCCAGCGGGGCGCGCCGCGCGCCCGCGGCGCCGGGCAGCAGCGCGCGGTGGTGGGGGCGCAGGAACAGCGGCTTGGCGTAGCCGAGCAGCCGACCGTCGGCGGCCAGGAAGCACCAGTCGTCGGCCATGAAGCCGTCGCCATGGCGGCGCGCGAGCTCGAGCGCGGCGCTCGTCTTCCCGGCTCCGCCGGCGCCGGCGATGCACACGCCGCGCCCGTCGCGCGCGATTGCGGCCGCGTGGACCATCGCCGCGTCGCGGAGCGCCATCGCGCGGTCCAGCAGCGCCAGCGTCGGGACGAGCAGCTCGCCGTCGCCGTTGAGGCGCATCGCCCCGCCGTCGAGCACCACCTGCAGGCGGCGCGCGGGCAGCTCGAGCGCGTGCTCGCCGTAGCGGCAGCCGTCGCTCTCGGCCATGGCGTCGACGGGCTCGAGCCGGCCGGCGATCGTCAGGTCCTCGCGGTCGCAGCGGTCGACGCGGAACGGCTCGAGCATCTCCCGGAGCTGCGGTGCGCCGGGCGCGTCGGCGGCCAGCCGCACGCCGACGCGGTCGTGGATCGCGAAGCGGTCCCAGCCCCCCGACGGGCGGGGGCGCGCCCGTCGGGGGAGGGCCGTGCCCGCGGCGCCCGCGGCGAAGCCGGCGCTCGCCAGCGCCACGCCGACGGCCACGGCGCCGGCACGCGCCATGCCGATCGGGTCGCCGGTGCGCGCCGCGGAGGCGACGTCGCGGGCGATCGCGCGCCGTAGCGGCCCTGCTACGTGCGCACGCTCTGAGGCCAGCCCGTCGCGCGGGCCGGCGAGGTGTGAGACGAGCGCCTTCGACCGTCCCTCGGCGTAGCAGCGCGCGGCGAAGTAGCGCCACGAGGCGCGCTCGGCCGGCACGCGGTGACGCACGGCCGCCCGTGGCTCGTAGAGGACGATCCCGTCGGGGTAGCGCCGCCGGGCGCGCAGGCACAGCTCGGTCTCCTCGCAGCCGACCGGCACCGTCCCGACGCGTCCGATGCCGTCGCGGAAGCCGCCGACGGCCTCGAGCACGTCGCGGCGGAAGGACATGTTCGCCCCGATGACGTTGCGCACCGGACCGGGCGCCTCGGGCATGCCGCGGTAGGTGCATCCCACCACCCAGTCGAACTCGGGCGGGAACGCGGGCGGGCGACCGGCGGCCCAGCGCGGCAGGACCGCTCCGCCGACGGCCAGCACGCGCGGGTCGTCGTAGCCGCGCAGCAGCCACGCCAGCCAGTCCGCCTCGGCCTGGGCGTCGTCGTCCAGGAAGGCGATGACGTCGCCGCCCGCGGCGGCGACGCCGCTGTTGCGCGCGCCCGACAGGCCGCGCTGCCCGGCGTTGGGCACGCAGCGCACGTCCGGCAGCGCGGCGCGCGCCCGCTCCAGCAGCGCCGGGTTGTGGTCGACCGCGAGCACGACCTCGTCCGCCGGCTCGGTCTGCGCCCGGATCGACGCCACCGCCGCCAGGACGTCCGGCCAGCGCTCCTGCGTGTAGGCGCAGACGACGACCGAGACCTGCGCGGTCACGCCGCCGTCCCGCCCGCGCTGGCCACCGGCTCGGGCGCCGCGAGGCCGACGTCGGCGGGCACGAGCTCCGGCGCGGACGCCAGCGGCGACTCGACCACGAGCCGCATGTCCGCGGGCAGCCGCGGGCGGCTGCGGATGACGATCAGCGTGCACAGCACGCGCCAGCCGTCGCGGATCGTGCGCAGGTGCGAGCTGCCGTAGCGGCGGGGCGCCTCGAAGCTCGGGACCTCGCCGATCCGCAGGCCCGCACGCAGCGCGCGGACGGTCATCTCGGTCTCGATCTCGAAGCCGTCGGAGCGCAGCGCCAGCGCCGGCAGCGCCGAGCGGCGCACGGCGCAGTAGCCGTAGCAGAGGTCGGTCAGCCGGGAGCCGTAGAGCACGTTGACCAGCTCCAGCAGCGCGCGGTTGCCCCAGCGCCGCAGCGGGCCCATGTCGTCGGTGCCGCCGGCGCCGGCGAAGCGCGAGCCCTTGACGAGGTCGACCTCGTGCGCGGCCCGCACGTAGCGGTCGATCTCGCTCGGGTCCATGCTGCCGTCGGCGTCGATCGTCACGATGATCTCGCCGCTGGCCAGCTCCATGCCGGTGCGCATGGCGGCGCCCTTGCCGGGAGCGCGCTCGGTGGCGACCACGATGTCCGGGCGCACCGCGCGGGCCACCGCGACGGTGTCGTCGGTGGAGCGGCCGTCCACGAGGATGACCTCGTCGATGCCGGGCGGGAGCCGCCGCAGGACCCAGGCCACGTTGCGCGCCTCGTCCTTGGCCGGGATGACGACGGTGACGCGATCGCGCCCGTGCAGCCCGTTGCCGTTCCCGTTCCCGTTCGCGCTGCCGTTGCCGTTCGCGCTGCCGTTCCCGTTGGCGTGGAAGCCGTTGCCGTTTGGACCGTTCATGGCCTATCTCCCGTCTGCGGGTTCGTGCTCGAAGGCACCCGGGCGTGCGGTGAGGACGCTGCGACGCAGGGACTCGTCGGCGCTCAGGATCAGCGCCACGGCCTCGCGCCGCGAGCGCACGCCGAGCCGCCGGAACGCCGAGGTCAGGTGGCCCTTCACCGTCGTCTCGGCGAGGTACAGGCGGCCCGCGATCTCGTCGTTGGTCAGGCCGGCGACCACGAGGCCGAGGATCTGGCGCTCGCGGAAGGACAGCGCCGGCAGGTCGACGCCGTGGCGCATGCCGCGGGGCACGGAGACATGGCCGGCGCAGACCGAGCGCACCACCAGCGCCAGGGTCCGGCCGAGGGCGGGCTCGAGCACCACGCCGTCGACGCCGGCGTCGAGCACGTGGCGCAGGTCGCTCAGCGCGCCCTCGCGGACCACGAGCACGACGTGGGCGTCGGGCAGGCGGCGGCGGATGCGGTGGACCTCTCCGACGTTGGCCGCGCCCGACCCGCCGTCGACGAGCAGGATCACGTCGGGCAGACGGCGCAGGCGATCGAGGGCCAGGTGCGAGTGGCCGCCCAGCTCGACGTGCGCGGGCACGCCGTCGCGACCGAGCGTCGCGGCCACGCGGGCGACCAGGCGCTCGTCGTCGGCGACGACGGCCACCGCGATGGTGTCGTTCACTGGACCGAGCACCTCACTGATGGGGATGACGGAGGTCGACATGCCAGCTATACGGGCGGCGGGCATGGCGGCTTACGCGGCGATCGCGCCGCGGGCGCGGGTGGCCGGCGCGGCGTCGGCGCGCGAGAGGCTCGCCTGCATCGCGACCCGCGCACGGTGGTACAGGGCGTGGACGGAGCCCTCCGACCGGTCCAGCCGGGTGGCGATCTCGCCCGGGCTGAGCCCGATGACCTGGCGCAGGATGAGCACCTCGCGCTGGTCGTCGGAGAGGTCCGCGAGCGCGGCGCGCAGCGCCTCCCCGCGGGCCGCCAGCGCCTCGTCGTCGCGACGGACGTCCGCGCCGTAGAGGTCGCCGGTGAGCATCGGCCGCCGCCGGCGCACCTCGTCGATGGCCATGTTCCGCGCCACGCGCAGCAGCCACGCGCAGAAGTCGCCGGAGCGCTCGTCGTAGCGATCGAGCGACCAGATCAGCTTCAGGAAGACGAGCTGCGTGACGTCCTCCGCGTCGTGACGGTCGCGCAGCACGCGCCGGACGTGGCCGTAGACCCGCCCGGAGTAGCGCAGGTAGAGCTCGCCCATCGCGTCGCCGTCGCCGCCGGTGGCGCGCCTGACCGCGCGCCGCGTCAGCCGCCGCTCGCGCTCGTCGTCGCCTCGGCACCGCGACTCGGAGAAGAGCGGTGCAACGAGCGATCGGTCGCGCACGACCGTCGCTCCCAAGACTGTCCCCATGAGAGACCCCCCCAGGTCTTTGAATCCTTGACTTCGTGTCGTGAGGCTCAGTGCCGCGGCCCCCAAGGCCGCGAGCCTCGGAGGTGACTCTGCAACATCTCGTTCACGTGCCATTGACAGGAGGGGTGACGTCTGGGTTTCGTGGTACGGCCTCCGTCTAACCCCCGGGTGGACGGACGCGCCGGACGGGGCTAAGGTGGGGTCAGCCAGTTCGACATCGATCCCGAGTCGTTGCAGACCAAGAGAGGGGCCTCACTAATCGGCGCAGCACGGCCGGTGGGCGGCACGTCGCGGGCGGGATCGCGAAGCGTTCAGGAGGACCCAAGACATGGCTGCCGCCCAGCCAGCCCGCCGGATGCCGGAGCATCCGCATCCCGTCGACGATGCGACGGAGCAGTACCTGAGGCCCGTCTTCGAACGGTTCCCGCACGCCCTGCTGCTGCTCGACCGTTCGGGTCGGGTGCTGCGCGCCAACGCGGCCGCGTCCGCGCTGCTCGGGATCGACGCCGGTCCCGAGGGGCTCACGTGCTGCGCGCTCTTCGGGTGCCGGACGGAGGGCTCGCTGCCCTGGGGCTGCCTGACCGAACGCACGATCGACGACGGCGCGTCGGTCCGCGACCTGGCCGTCGTCCTGCCCCGTCACGGCGCGGAGGCGGTGGTCAGCGGTTCGGTGCTCGACGACCGCCTGTCGCACGTGCTGGTCGAGGTCCGCGCGCACGGCGGGGCGCCGACGCTCGGCCCGACGCCCCGGCCGTCGCTGCGGATCGAGACGCTCGGGCGCACGCGCATCCACGGCGAGACGGGGCGGATCGACGACCCGTGGCTGTGGCAGCGCCCGGGCCAGCTCCTGAAGTACCTGGTGGCCGAGCGCCGCCGCGTCGTGCCCGTCGACGACATCGCCGAGGCGATCTGGCCGGGCGGCGAGTATGCGACGGTCAACACCGTCCGCCACCTGGTGCACGTGCTCCGCGATCGGCTCGAGCCCGGAAGCGGCATGCGCTCGCGGTTCGTCGTCTCGCGCCGTGGGGGCTACGCGCTGGACGCCGGCGCGGTGGAGGTCGACGCCGACCGCTTCGTCGACGTGGCTACGGCGGCGCTCGCCGCCTTCGCGGCCGGCGAGCCCGACGCCCGGCGCCGGCTGCAGGGAGCGCTCATGCTCTACCACGGCGACTTCCTCTCCGACGAGCCCTACAGCGCCTGGGCGCTCCCCGAGCGCGAGCGGCTGCGCGAGATCGCCGAGCGCCTCCTGCGCTGCCTGAGCGACCTCGCCCTCGACACGCGCGACGTCGTCGCCGCCGCCGGCTACGTCGAGCGCCTCTCCGCCCTGGAGCCCTACGACACCGACATCCACCGCCTGCTCATGGCGCTGTCGCTCATGGGCGGCCGGCGCGGGCGCGCGCTGCGCCAGTACCAGGCCTTCCAGCTCCGGCTCGAGCGCGCCTTCGGCGAGCGGCCGGACTTCACGCTCGCCGACCTGTCCCAGCACGGCCTGCGCCGGCTGGAGGGCGGCCACGTCGACCGGCGCGCACCGGCCACCGCGGCCGAAGAGCAGGCGGCCGCCACGGCCTCGCAGCGACTCAGCGGCGACCGCCGGCGCCACGAGCGCCGGGCCCGAAGCGGCTAGCCGGCTACCAGGCCTGCCCGGCGCCGCAGTGCGGGCACGACACGGAGGTCGAGACGTCAGCCTGGAAGACGTAGCCGCACGTGCACGAGTACATCGCGCGGTCGTCGGGCCCCCCGGATTCGCGCAGCCGCCGCTCGTCGGACAGATCCTCGTCGCCGGTCCGGGCGACGGGCGGCTCGGGCGTCGTGACGGACTCGGCGCGCTGGTCGCGCCGGGACCGTCGCAGCATGCCACTGCGCCGATGGGTCTCGCTCTTGCGGTTGGTGCGAACTTGCATGTGCTCCTCTGCCCCTTAAGGACGCACGGGCGGGCCGAAGGTTTCTCCGCTTCCACCATTTTTTGCGCGTGTTGCGGACGGAACGCCAGGTTGGCGCGTCGCCACGAGCGGCTCGTCCCGACGCCCTCGCCCGTACACTTGGGCCAGCGCATGGCCCCCTCTCGCAAGCGCCGCATTCGCCTCGTCGCCGCCCTGACGGTCGCCCTCGCGCTCGCGGGCGCGCTCGTCTACACGAGCTTCGCCGCCTCCAGCGAGGCGGTCACGCCGTCGCGCCTGCTCACGGCCTCGGCGGTCGGGCGCTCCTACGAGCTCACCGGCAAGGTGGTCGACGGCTCGATTCGGCGCAGCGGCGCGACCATGGACTTCCGCGTGCGCGACCGCGACGGCGGCGCCTCGGTGCCGGTGCGCTACGTCGGCGCCGTGCCCGACCCGTTCCGCGACGGGCGCGAGGTCATCGTGACCGTGCGCAAGCAGGGCGGCGTCTTCGTGGGCGAGAAGGACTCGCTGGTCACGAAGTGCCCGTCGAAGTTCACGGACAAGCCGAGCACCCCTACCTAGTGGCCACCGTCGGCCAGGCCTGCCTGATCCTCGCCCTCGCGATGTGCGTCTACGGCATCGTCGCGTCGCTGTACGGCGCCACGGCCGGCCAGCGCGAGTGGGTCGACTCCGGGCGCCGCGCGGTCTACGGGCTGGCGTTCCTCGCCACGACCGCGTTCGTGATCCTCGAGGTGGCGTTCCTGCGCTCGGACTTCCACTACACGGTGGTCGCCTCGCACTCGTCGACCACCACGCCGACGTTCTACAAGGCGGCGGCGATGTGGTCCTCGCAGGAGGGCTCGCTGCTGCTGTGGGTGTGGTTGCTGTCGGTGTGGTCGAGCCTGGTGCTCTTCATGGTCCGCCGGCGGCTGCGCGACGTGGCGCCGTACGCCACCGCGGTGCTGCTCGTCCTCGGCGCGTTCTTCACCAGCCTGCTCGCGTTCGCCGCCTCGCCGTTCGAGACCGTGGCCTCGGCGCCCGCCGAGGGCATGGGCCTCAACGCGCTCCTGCGCCACCCGAGCATGATGATCCACCCCCCGATGCTCTACTCGGGCTACACGCTGTGGGCGGTTCCGTTCGCCTTCGCGATCGGGGCGCTCGTGGTGCGGCGCGTCGACGCCGACTGGATCCGGGCCACGCGCCGGTTCGCGCTGGCGGCGTGGTTCTTCCTGGGGATCGGGATCCTGCTCGGCGCGCGCTGGTCGTACTCGGAGCTGGGCTGGGGCGGCTACTGGGCCTGGGACCCGGTCGAGAACGCGTCGCTGCTGCCGTGGCTGACCGGGACCGCCTTCCTGCACTCGGTGATGGTGCAGGAGAAGCGCGGGATGCTCAAGATCTGGAACGTCTCGCTGATCCTCACGACCGGCGTGCTGGCGATCCTGGGCACGTTCCTCGTGCGCTCGGGCATCCTCGACTCGATCCACGCGTTCGGCGCCTCGACGCTGGGCATCCCGTTCGTCACGCTCATCGGGCTGATGATCGTGGTGGCGACCTACCTGGTCGTCTCGCGGCGCGGGATCCTTCGCTCCGAGCACCGGCTCGACTCGCTGCTGTCGCGCGAGGCGGCGTTCCTCGGCAACAACATCGTCCTCGTGGGCCTCGCCTTCGTCGTCTTCTGGGGCACCTTCTTCCCGCTGATCTCCGAGGCGATCACCGGCACCAAGGCCGCGGTCGGACCGCCGTGGTTCAACCGCTACACGGTGCCGCTGGCGCTCGTGCTCGTGCTGCTCTCGGGCATCGGGCCGGTCATCGCCTGGCGTCGGGCCACGCTCGCCAACGTGCGACGCAACTTCGTGTGGCCGTGCGTCGCGGCGCTGGCGACGCTGGCGCTGGTCGTGGCCGTCGGCGCCGCCGGGCGGCCCCTCGCGGTCACGATGTTCGTCGTCGCCGCGTTCACCGTCGGCGTGCTCGCGCAGGAGCTGTGGCGCGGCGTGTCCGCGCGGCGGGCGATGGCGTCCGAGGGCCCGGCGCGCGCGCTGGTCAGCCTGGTGCGCCGCAACCGCCGGCGCTACGGCGGCTACACGGTCCACCTCGGCATGGCGGTGCTGTTCGTCGGGGTCGCGGCGTCCTCGGCCTTCCAGCACGCGCGCGACGTGCGCCTCACGCCGGGGCAGTCGGCGAAGGTCGGCGGCTACGACGTCAAGTACGTCAAGCCCACCGCCCGCGTGGACTACCGCGACGGCAACCTCGAGCGCATCGCGCTCGGCGCCCGGCTCGAGGTGCGCAAGGACGGCCGGCGCGTGGCGCGGCTGCACACCGAGCGCGCCTACTACCCGGCGGCGGCGCCCTTTGCCTCCGGCAGCCTGGTCCAGGGCCTGTTCGAGGGCGAGGCGACGTCCGAGGTCGGCCTGAAGGCCGGCGCGCTGCACGACATCTGGACCGTGATCCAGCCCGACCCCGAGTACCTCAACAAGGTCATCGACGGCGTCGCGGCGCGGACGGCGGGCAAGCCCATTGCCCAGCAGCAGACGGCGGTCTCCGGCCTGCTCGGCGTCTACCAGCGCGGGATCTTCCCGGCCCAGTTCCGCCTGCTCGTCTCGCCGCTCGTGACCTGGATCTGGGTGGGCGGCATCATCGTGTTCATCGGTGGGCTGATCGCGCTGTGGCCCGCGCCCGACGCGGCCCGCCGGCGCGTGACCGCCGGCTACGCGGCGCGCGTCGCCCGCGAGCTCGGCCGCGCCTAGGCGCGAGGCGCCCGCCGGTGGACGTCCTCGCCCCGATCCTCGTCATCGTGCTGCTCGGCTTCGTCGTGTGGATGGTCAGCGTGCCGCTGCGCCGGGGCGCCGCCGCCACGACCGAGGATCGTGACGCCGCTCAGCGCGAGGATCTCGAGACGGCCAAGGAGGCCAAGTACCGCGAGATCCGCGACGCCGAGCTCGACCACCGCACCGGCAAGCTGTCCGAATCCGACTGGCGCTCGCTGGACCGCGAGCTGCGCGCCGAGGCGATGGAGCTGCTGCGGCGCCTCGACCGCCTGGGCTGACGCCCGCTACCATTCCGCTCCACGATGGATCTCGTCTTCTCGGTCCTGCAGGTCATCATCTGCGTCGTCCTGATCTTCCTCATCCTGATGCACTCGGGGAAGGACGCGGGGCTGTCGGGCGCCTTCGGCGTCGGCACCGGGCAGGGCCCGCTCGGAGGCGGCTCGCTCGTCGAGCGCAACCTCAACCGCTGGACGATCGCCTTCGCGATCGCGTTCGCGGTCAACACGGTCCTGCTGATCAAGAAGCCCTGGGGCTAGGCGGGCCCGGCTGCACGCCGTCCGCGGCGCCGGATCGCCACCCGGCGGAAGCGGCCCGTGCAGAGCACTGTGCCGCTTCGCCGTGCGGCGCCCGGCATCCACGGCCGGCGCACATCCGGCCCCGCCTGCGCCGGCGGCGCTGCGCGGCCAGGGCACCGATGGAAGAGAGCCTGCGCAGTCTCGTGACGTTCCGGTGTCCGCCGTCGCGGATGGCGGGTCGCGGCGCGGCGCTCCTGCACTTTGGCGAAGCTGGGTGTCGCTTAAGTGCACGAGCGGGTGCGGGCCGAGCGCCGCGCGCGTCGAGCCGCCGGCACCGGCGCAGGTGCGTGGCAGATCGCGCGAGCGCCGGCACATCTCCCGGCGGGGTCCGGGGGGTGTGGTCACTGGAGGGTGCCATGGCGACTTTTCTGACCACACCCCCGGCGCGCCGGGCGCCACTGCGATGGAGGACGACCGCTCACGCGGCGCCGCACCGCCCACCTCGCTTCCCCTCGGTGCCCTGGCCGCGCAGCGCCGCCGGGGCCGCGGAGAGCGCCCCGCGGATCACACCGTCTGGCCGGTGATCCGGAACCCCCGCGCGCGCAGCGCCGGAGTGACCACGCCGGTGGCGAAGCGCCGGCCGTAGAACTCGGCCTCGGCGACGAGGCGCTGCTCGGCGGTGAGGGCCTCGGTGGCCTCGAGCAGGCGCAGCGCCGAGTCGGTGAAGCGCACGTCCTTGATCGGGCGGCCGAGGCGCCCGTCCTCGATGAGGAACGTCCCGTCGCGCGTCGTGCCGGTCAGCAGCGCCGACTTCTCGTGGACGACGTTGACGTACCACAGGCGCGTCACGTAGATGCCGCGCTCGACCGGCGCCATGAGCTCGGCTTCGTCCGCCGCGCCGCCGCCGATGAGCACGAGGTTGGTCGGCACCGGCCCGAACGGGGCGCCGCCCGGCGCCAGGGCGTGGCCGGTCGACCGCGTGCCCGCCCGCGCCGCCGACCGCATGTCGTGCACGACGGCGTGCGCGACGCCGTCCTGGATGAGCGGCAGCGGCGCCTTGGGCACGCCCTCGAAGTCGAAGGCGCGCGGGAGCGTGCGGTGCAAGCGCGGCGAGTCGGCCAGGTTGATCGCCGACGCCGCCACGCGCTGGCCCAGGCGCCCGGCGAGCGCGCCGCGGCCCTCGGCGTGGGCGAGCCCGTTGAAGGCGAGGAAGCCCAGGAACTCGAGCAGCGTGCCGACGGCGTCGTGCTCGAGGACCACGGTGTACTCGCCCGGCTCGATCTCGACCGGCGGCTCGCGCGTCACCTTGGAAGCGGCGCGCGCCGCGAGCGCGTCGGGGTCGATGGCGGCCTGGCTCGTCCCGGCGCCGGCGGCCCAACCGCTGCGCCCGTCGGGGTCGCGCGCGATGACCTTCATATACGCGTCGGTGACCGCGTCGCTGACGCGCACCCCGGCGCTGGAGGCGATGGCGGTCTCGACGGCGCCCGCCGTCCACGCCCCGAAGGCGTCCAGCCCGTGCCGCGCGCAGCCGTCGAAGGCGGCGCCCAGCGCCGCCCCGGCGACGGTCGGGTCCAGCGCCGCGGTCGCGGCGTCGAAGCCGTGGTGCGGGCGGGTCGGGGCCGGCTCCGGCAGCCCCGGGTAGTCGCCGGGGGCGTCGGCCGCCCGCGCCGCGGCCCGCGCGGCCGCGTCGGCGCGCGCGGCGGCGTCTCGGAGGCCCGCGTCGGTCAGGTCGTTGGTCTCGGCCGAGCCGGTGTGGCCGTCGTGCACGCGCAGGATCGACACGCCGGTGTCGTCGACGAACGTCGCCTGCGTGGGCCGCGACACCGCGAAGCGCGAGAGCAGCGAGCGCTCGTGCACCACGGTCGCCTGGGCCTCGCCGGTGGCGAAGCGCAGGGCCCGCTCGGCGAGCTCGAGCGCGCTCTCGCCGTCGCCCGTCACGCGACGCCGACCTGGACGTCGCGGAAGCGCGCGGGCGCGGCGCCGTGCGACACCTCGGCCGCCTGGCCGGGCTCGCCCTTGCCGCAGTTGGTCAGCCCCCACAGCCGCCACTCCTGCGGCCCGCACACGGCGTCGAGCGACCCCCAGAACCGCGGGGTCACGCCGGCGTAGGAGCCGTTGCGATACAGCCGGCCGAGCTCGCCGGCGCGGATCTCGCGCGTGACCTCGGTGGCGAACTGGAACTGCAGGCGGCGGTCGTCGATCGACCACGAGCGGTTGGTCTCCAGGTACAGGCCCGCGTCGGTGTCGGCGAGCAGCTCGCGCAGCGTCGGGACGGTCCCGGGCTCGAGCGACACGTTGGTCATCCGCACGATCGGCTGGCGGGCGAAGCCGTCGGCCCGCGCGCATCCGCCGGAGCGCTCGAGGCCGATGGCCGCTGCGCTCTCGCGATCCGACAGCGCGTCGCGCAGCACGCCACCCTCGATCAGGTCGGTCCGCCGCGCGGCGACGCCCTCGTCGTCCCACCCGAACGAGCCCAGCCCGCCCGGGATCGTCGCGTCGGCCGTGACGTGCAGCGCCGGCGAGCCGTAGCGCAGGGGGTGGCTGGGGTCGAGGTCCTCGGGACCGACCCAGCTCGTGCCGGCGTAGGACGCCTCGCCGAGCAGGATCCGGTCGAGCTCGAGCGCGTGCCCGATCGACTCGTGGACCTGCAGCGCGACCTGCTCGCCGTGCAGGACGATCGTGCGCACGCTGGACGGGCACGGCGGCGCGGTGAGCAGCTCGACGGCCTCGGCGGCGACCCGCGGCGCGTGCGCGGCCAGTTCGAGCCCGACGATGTGCTCCCAGCCCGCGGAGTGGCCGCCCCCGTGGGCGGTGGGGTAGGAGCGCACCTGCAGCTCGGTGCCGTCGGTGGCGTAGGCCGCGATCCCGGCGCCGCACGCGATCGACTCCTGCGTGCACGCGGCCCCGTCGGTCGATGCGAACGCCTTGCGTTGGCGCCACGCGCGCGCCGTGGCCATCGTCCGTACGACGCGCTCGTCGCCGCGCAGCGCCTCCTCGGCGGCGAAGAGCAGGGCGAGCTTGTCCTCCAGCGAGACGTCGAACGGGTCGACGTCCCACGTCGAGGCCCAGTGGCCGCGCGCGGCCTCGACCGGCGCCAGCGGCCGGGCCGGCACCGCCGGCTGGGCCGCGGCGATCGCCATGGCGCGGGCGAGCGCCGCCTCGGCGCCCCGGCGGGTCATGTCGCGTGTGGCCGCGAAGCCCCAGCCGCCGCGCTCGCCGTGGCGGACGCGGACGCCGATGCCCTCGGCGTCGGTGCTGTCGAAGTCGTCGATCTGGCCGCGCAGCACCGAGATCGACTCGCTGCGCCGGGCCACGTGGCGGGCCTCGGCGTAGGCGCAGCGGCCCTCGGCGGCGGCCATGAGCTCGGTCAGCAGCTCGAGCACGGCTACCAGGCGGCCTCGTACAGCGCGCGCAGCTCGGCCTCGTCGGGCGCCGGCGCGCGCCCGCGGTGCTCGGCGGCCTCGACGCGGCCGCCGGGATCGAGATGGAGACCCTCGCGCGGCGGCTCGCCGCCGCGGCGGGCGCCCAGGAGCTGCGCACGCTCGGCGTCGACGAGCAGGCGCTGGAGACC
>JAXDHQ010000305.1:0-16340 GCA_034664395.1 Solirubrobacteraceae bacterium
CTCGACCACGCGCACGGACACCTCGTCGCCCTTGTTGAGCACGTCCTCCACGGCGTCGACCCGCTGGCCGGGCGACACGTTGGAGATGTGCAGCAGGCCATCGGTGCCCTTGGCGAGCTCGACGAAGGCGCCGAAGGTCGTCGTCTTGACCACCTTGCCGGTGAACGAGTCGCCGACCTCGACCTCCTTGGTCATGCTGCGGATGCGCTCGGCGAGCGCCTCGCCCAGCTCGCCGTTGGACGAGTAGACGAGCACCTGACCGTCGTCGTTGACGTCGATCTGGGCCTCGTACTCGGCCTGCAGCGCGCGGATGGTCTCGCCGCCCTTGCCGATGAGCAGGCCGATCTTGGCCGGGTCGATCTCGACGGTGAGGATGCGCGGCGCGTGCGGCGAGAGCGACTCACGCGGGCCGGCGATGGCCTCGCGCATCTTGTCGAGGATCGCCAGGCGCGCCTCCTTGGCCTGGGCGAGCGCGTCGCGCAGGATGTCGAAGGTGACGCCCGTGATCTTGATGTCCATCTGCAGGGCGGTGATCCCGTCCCCCGTGCCGGCGACCTTGAAGTCCATGTCGCCGAGGTGGTCCTCCACGCCGGCGATGTCGGTCAGCACGACGTAGTCGTCGCCCTCCTTGATGAGGCCCATGGCGATGCCGGCGACCGGCTTGCGGATCGGCACGCCGGCGTCCATCAGGGCCAGCGACGAGCCGCACACGCTCGCCATCGAGGACGAGCCGTTGGACTCGAGGATGTCCGACACCAGGCGGATCGTGTACGGGAAGTCCTCGGTCGACGGCACGACCGGCACCAGCGCCCGCTCGGCCAGCGCGCCGTGGCCGATGTCGCGGCGCTTGGGCCCGCGCATGAATCCGGCCTCGCCCACGCTGAAGGGCGGGAAGTTGTAGTGGTGCCAGTAGAACTTCTGGGTCTCGAGGCCCAGGGTGTCGAGGCGCATCTCCTCCTTGAGCGTGCCCAGTGCGGCGACGCTCAGGGCCTGGGTCTGGCCGCGGGTGAACAGCGCCGAGCCGTGCGCGCGCGGTGAGATCCCGACCTCGATCGAGATGTCGCGGATCTCCTTCTCGCCGCGACCGTCGGGGCGCTTCTTGTGGACCGCGATGCGCTCGCGGATGATCGACTTCTCCAGCCGGTCGAACGCGAGCTGGGCCCGCTGGCGGTACTCGCCGTGGGTCTCGGCCTCGGGGTCGCCGGAGTACTGCTCCAGGACGGCCTCCTCGACCGCCTTGGTCGCGTCCTGGCGCGCGAGCTTGTCCTCGACCTGGGTGGCCGCGTCGAGCTGGGCGCCGTGGCTGGTGGAGATCTGGGCCAGCAGGCCCTCGTCGATCACGGGCGCCTCGATGACGAGCTTCTCCTTGCCGGCCTTCTCGGCGAGCTCGCGCTGGGCGGCGCAGATCTTGCGGATCTCGGAGTGCGCGATGTCGAGCGCGTCGAGGATCTCGGCCTCGGGGATCTCGTTGGCGCCGGCCTCGACCATGAGGATGGCGTCGTCGGTGCCGGCGACGATGAGGTCGAGGTCGGTGTTGCCGACGAGATCGGCCTCGTCGGGGTTGACCACGAAGTTGCCGTCGACCTTGCCGATGCGCACCGCGCCGATCGGCGTGGGCAGCGGGATCGGCGAGAGCATCAGCGCCGCGGAGGCGCCGTTCATCGCAAGGATGTCGTAGGGGTTGACGTGGTCGATGCTCAGCGGGATCGCCACGATCTGCGTCTCGTAGTGCCAGCCCTTCGGGAAGAGCGGGCGAATCGGACGATCGATCATCCTCGCGGTCAGCGTGCCCTTCTCGCCGGCGCGACCCTCGCGCTTGAAGAAGGAGCCGGGGATCTTGCCCGCGGCGTACATGCGCTCCTCGACGTCCACCGTCAGCGGGAGGAAGTCGACGTCGCGGAGGTTGCCGATGGTCGCAGTGTTGAGGACCATCGTGTCGCCCTGGCGGACGACGACGGCGCCGGAGGCCTGCTTGGCCATCTTGCCGGTTTCGAAGGAGATCTCCTTGCCGGCGATCTCCACCGAGACCGTCGTCACGGCGTCACTACTCATATGTGCTGCCTTTCCTGGCCGGCCGTCGGTCGCCAGCCCAAAGTCGTCTCTTAATTCCGAACCCCGTCAGTCTAGCGTCCGGAGCGCCGCGGACCCCCGTTCCGCCGGCCCCGTGTCAGGGCTCCGCGCCGCCCGAGATCTCGCCCAGGAGCACGGGATCCGCCGCGCCGCCGACGAACAGCGCCGGGGTGGTCGTCGCCCCCGCCCTGAGGGCGTCGCGGACGTCGCGGCGCACCCGCTCGGCGACCGCGTCGTCGCGCCGATCCGCCTGGAAGCGGTCGACGTCGAGGCCGAGCGCCTCGCAGCGCGCCCACAGGTGCGGGTCGTCGAGGTGGCCCTGGTCGGCGTACAGCGCGTCGTGGAACGCCCAGAACGCGCCCTGCCGCGCGACGGCCTCGGCGGCGTGGGCGAGCGCGAGCGCGCGCGGATGCTTGGCCTTCAGGGCGAAGTGGCGGAAGGCGACGCGGGCGCCGTCCGCGCGCAGGCGGATGGCCGCGACCGCGCAGCGCGGGCACGCGAAGTCGCCGTAGAACAGCACGAGCCGCCCGTCGTCGGGGCCGCGGACGTGGTCGTCCGCCCGCAGGGGCGGCACCGGTGCGCTGCGCAGGTCGCTCATCCGTAGGCCGCATGATGATGGGCCGCGGAGGCGCGGCGCAGCGCCAGGACGCGCGCCAGCTCGTCGACCACCGCGTCCGGCTCGCCGGCGACGCGCGGCCAGGTCAGGCGCACGACGACGTAGCCGCGGGCGGCGAGGGCGGCGTCGCGCCGCCGGTCCTCGTGGAACCTCCGAGTCGTGTGGTGGGTCGCGGCGCCGTCGAGCTCGACGATCAGCCGCTCGGGCTCCCAGAGGGCGTCGACCTCGACGCGGCGCTCGTCGAGCGCGACCCACGCGTTGAGGCGCGGCATCGGCAGGTCGCCGCCGCGGCACAGGGAGAGGAAGCGCCGCTCCAGCGCACTGCGGGTCGGGCCGGGCGACGGCGTGCCGAGGATCACGCGCAGCGCGGCGATGCCACGGCGGTTCGGGGCGCGGGCGATGGCGGCGTGCACGGCAGCGACGTCGAGGAGGCGTAGGACCTCGGCCTCGTGGACGGCGCGCTCGAGCGCGGGCTCGGGGATGACGGCGGCGAGGTCGACCAGGGTGCGGGCCAGGGAGGTGATAGGGATCGCGCGGAGGTGGGTCGTGTCGTCGGGGGCGAGGGAGACGACGCCGTGGATCTCGATGCGCGGGCTGACTCGCCCACGGCCCGTGCGCGTGACCTCGATGCGAGCCCGGTGGCTCGCGCGGATGCCCCACGCCGCCGCGGCGCTGCGGTGGCTCAGCACCGCCCCCGGGCCGCAGGCGAGGACGGCGGCCACGCGGTTGCCGTCCGGCGACAGGAGTCGATGCCCCACCGCGTAGACGCCGCGGTGCACGCGGTGCAGCCTGCCGCGGGCGCCGCGGTACTGCGCGGCCCGGGCACCGAGGCCAAGCCCGCGAAGCTGGGTGAGCGACACCACGCCGTGCTGGGCCGCCGCGAGCTCCGCGAGGCGCCCGTCGACGGCCGCTTCCGCACATTGGCGAAGCTGGGTTTCGCTTAAGTGCGCCATCGCCCGAGTCTCGGGCCCGCCCCGTCACGGCGCTACCGCGCAACCGTGACGAAAGGCGCGTGCTACTGCGCGGTCTTCACGGCCGCGAGGCCGTCGAAGATGAGGCCGACCCCGGGGACGTCGGCGATCGCGTCGGCCAGGTGGCTCCAGCGGACGATGCCGTCGGGGCCGACGATGACCAGCGCGCGGTTGGTCATGCCGCCGGGCTCGAAGTACGCGCCGAAGGCGCGCGACGCCGCGCCCTTGGGCTCGAAGTCCGAGAGCTGCTCGATCGAGATCCCGAGGTGCTCCCTGAACGCGGTCTGGGAGTGGCGGGCGTCGGTCGAGACGCCGTAGAGCGTGGCGCCCTCGGCGCGGAAGTCCTCGAGCGCCTCCTCGTACACCTGGAACTGGCCGGTGCAGACCCGGCTGAAGGCGAACGGGTAGAAGACCAGGACGGTGGTGTGCCCCAGCAGGTCCTCGCGGGTGAACTCGCTGCCGTCGGCGCGGCGGAGGGTGAACTCCGGCGCCGGATCGCCCGCTCGGACGATCACCGGCAGCCCGGCCTCATCGACGCAGGCCGAGCTCACGGATGAGCTCGCGGTACCCCTCGAGGTCGTTGCGCTGCATGTAGTTCAGCAGCCGTCGGCGCCGGCCGACGAGCATGAGCAGCCCGCGACGCGAGTGGTGGTCCTTCTTGTGCGAGCGCAGGTGCTCGGTGAGCTCGTTGATGCGCTCCGTGAGGAGCGCGATCTGCACGCGGCTGTTGCCCGTGTCCCGCTCGTCCTTGCCGAACTGCTTGGTGAGCTCGGCCTTTCTTTCCTGCGTCAGCGTCATCGGCGCCGTGGGAAGGTAGCAGAGTGCCAGCCGTGACCAACGCTCGCCCGCACGGGAGCTTCTCGGCCGCGGAGGCGGGCGAGCTGGCCGGAGTCTCGGGCACCACGATCGGCCAGTGGGCGCGTCGCGGGCTCATCCGATCGTCGATCGCCGACGCCGATCCACGGGTCTACAGCGTCGAGGACGTGGCCGAGGCGGTGGTCGTCCGCAGCCTGCTCGAGCGCGGCGTCCGCCACGCCGATCTGCACCGTCTGCTCGACCGCCTGCGCCCCTACCGGCCGTGGCCGCTGAGCGAGGCGAGGCTGGCCACGACGGCCGAGGACGTGCCGCGGCTCGTCCTGCGCGAGGACGACGGCGACTGGATCCTCACCGCCCGCGGTTGGCAGAAGCCGGCGACGCCGGTGGCCGTGCGCGACGTGCGGCTGCGCCTGCGCCGCAGCCGCGCCTGACGGCGCCTACGAGGCGATCGCGCGCGCCGCGTCGACGTCGCGCGCCATCTGCTCGACGAGCGCGTCGACGGACGCGAAGCGCTTCTCGCCGCGCAGGCGCTTGAGGAACTCCACCCGCAGCGGCTGCCCGTAGATGTCGGCATCGAAGTCGACGAGGAAGGCCTCGATCAGCTCGCCGCGGCCGGTGACGAACATCGGCCTCACCCCCACGTTGGTGGCCGCCACGTGCGCGGCGCCGTCGGCCGTGTGCGCGCGGCACGCGTACACGCCGTGGCCGGGCACGACGTAGCCCTCCCGCGGGACGAGGTTCGCCGTGGGGTAGCCGAGCGTGCGCCCGCGCTTGTCGCCGTGCGCGACGTCGCCGGTGACGGTGAACGGCGAGGCGAGCAGGCGGTCGGCGTACTCGACCGCGCCGCCCATGACCAGGCCGCGGATGTGGCTGGACGACACGACCTCGCCGTCGACCTCCAGCAGCGTGACGACGTTCGTCTCGAAGCGCGCGTCGGCGCGCAGCAGGTCCGGGCCGCCCGAGGCCTTGTGGCCGAAGCGGAAGTTCTCGCCCACGCTCACGTGCGTCGCCTGCAGCGCCCCCACCAGCACGTCGTCGACGAAGCTCTCCGCGCTGCGCGCCGCGAACTCGCGGTCGAACGGGACGACGACGAGCTCCTGCACCCCGAGGCCCGCGATGAGCTCGGCCTTGCGCTCGAACGTCGTCAGCAGGCGCGGCGCGCCGCCGGGCGCGACCACGGCTGACGGATGCGGATCGAAGGTCAGGACCGTGTCGGCGCCGCGGATGACCTCGCGGTGGCCGAGGTGCACGCCGTCGAACGTGCCGACCGCGACCCGGCGCGGGCGCGGCTCGGCGCCGCCGGGGGCGGACGATGACAGGCGCGTGACCTTCACCCGCGGAAGCCTACGACGGGCTTCAGGACCCCGCCCTCGAGCGGTTGGGCGATGGCGATCGGCCCGTCGGCGTCGACGAGCAGCGCGTGCTCGCCCTCGGCCTCGCCGGGCACCCGCTGGCCGTGGGCCGCGCGCCAGGCGGTGTCGGGGTCGAGCTCGACGCGGGGCAGGAAGCTCAGCGCCCGCTCGAGCGGGAGGACGCGCGCGGGGTCGGCGTCGTCGACTGAGAACGGGCCGACGCGCGTGCGGCGCAGCTCCTCGCAGTAGCCGTCGCCGAGCTCGGCGATCAGCGAGCGCACGTACGTCCCCGACGAGCACTCGATGAGGTACTCGGCGCGGTCGCCCTCGCGCCAGCGCTCCTCGAAGCGGTAGACGGTGACCTCGCGCTCGGGGATCTCGAACTCCTCGCCCGCCCGGGCGCGCTCGTAGGCCTTGCGGCCCTGCACGCGCACGGCCGACCAGATCGGCGGCCGCTGGAGGATGCGGCCGGTCGGCAGGGTCGCGTCCGGCGGCGGGATCTTCCCGGTGTGGGTGATCTCGCCCTCGGGGTCGCCGGTGGTCGACAGCGCCCCCAGGCGAGCCACCGTCTCGTACTCCTTGGGCAGCGCCATGAGGAAGCGCTGGGCGCGCCGCGCGCGGCCGACGAGGACGAGCAGGAGCCCGGTGGCGAAGGGGTCGAGCGTCCCCGCGTGGCCGGCCTTGCGCAGGCCGAGCCCGCGCCGGGTGACGACGGTCAGGTCGTGCGAGGTCTTGCCCGCGGGCTTGTCGACGAGGACGAGGCCGTCCATGCCGGCGCCATCATGCCGATCCACGGCGGGGGCCGCGGCGCGCGCTAGAGCTGGGCGGCGACCTGCTCGCGCAGGAACGTCACCAGCTCCTGCTCGGACATGTCGGTGGAGAAGCCCGCGGCCTGCCGGTGCCCGCCGCCGCCGCCGGCGCGCGCGATGAGCGACACGTCGACCTCGCCGTCGGTGGCGCGCAGCGAGACCTTGCGCCGGCCGCGGGCGCCGTCGCCCGGCAGCTCGCGCGTGAGGGCCGCGACCTTGGTGCCCTCGACCGAGCGCAGGTGGTCGATGATCCCCTCGGAGTAGCTGTCCTCGGCGCCGGCCAGGCGGAAGTCGTCGCGCGTGAGCCGAGTGAAGGTCAGGCGTCCCTCGTCGTAGCGCTCGACGTGGGCCAGCGCCCGCGCCAGCAGCTCGAGCTTGCCGTAGGGCATGCCCTCGTAGAGGCGCCGGTAGATGTCGTGGACGTCGACGCCCGCCTCCACCAGCTCGGCCGCCATCACGTGGGCGCGCGCGCCGGTGTTCTCGTACATGAACTTGCCGGTGTCGGTGACCAGGCCGACGTAGAGCGCGTCGGCGATCTCCTGCGTGGGCTCGACGCCGAGGGCGCCCATGAGGTCCCACACGATCTCGGCCGTGCACGACGCCTCCTCGACCACGTGGTTGACCGTGCCGAAGCGCGTGTTGTCGTGGTGGTGGTCGATGTTGAGGATGTGGGCCTCCTCGCGCTTGAAGGCGCCCACGGGGTTGCGGTCGATGTTGCCGCAGTCCAGGAAGACGATCGTGCGCCCGGCGAGGTCGTCGGGCGGGGTGCGCAGCAGGCCGCCGAGGTCGAAGAAGCGGTACTCGTAGGGCAGCGGGAACTCGTCGGCGGCGATGAACATGACCGAGTCCTTGCCCAGCGCGCTGAGGACGCCCTGCATGGCCACCAGCGAGCCGAGCGCATCGCCGTCGGGGTTCTCGTGCGTGACGAGGATGAACTGCGAGGCCTCGTTGACCTCGTCGAGGATCGCCTGGCGCGTGTCGGCGCCGACCGTGGTCATGAGCGCTCCTGCGGCTCGTCCTCGGGCACGTTGGCCCGGATGAGCGCCTCCACGTGCTGGGCCCGCATCGCGGTGTCGTCGTGGACGAACTCCAGCGTCGGCGTGCGCTTCATGTGCAGCTCGCTGCCGAGGCGACCCTGTAGGAACCCGTGCGCCGACCGCAGCCCGTCGAGCGACGCCGCGATCGCGGCGTCGTCGCCGAGCACGCTGACATACACGCGGGCCTGGCTCAGATCGGGGCTGGTCTTGACGTCCGTGACGGTCACGAATCCCACGCGCGGGTCCTTGAGATCGCGGGCGAGCGCGTCGGTGAGGACCTCTCGTACCGCCTCGTCGACACGTCGCATCCTCTCCGTTGGGCTCATCCTATCCCTCCGGCATCCTCGAACGAGGTGAGAGTGCGCTCGACGCGCACGCCCTGGGGGAAGCGGTCCAGCAGCCACGTCTCCACGTGGTCGGCCGCGCGCGCGAGCTCCTTGAGCGAGCCGCTCGTCAGCGCGCCGGCGAGCGTCGCGCGCTGCCACGTGTCCTGACCGTCGACCTCGGAGACGGCGACGCCCAGGCGCGTGCGGAGCTGGGCCTTCACCGAGGAGAGATCCTTGCGCTTGGCCTTCAGGCTCCCGGCCTCGGGGAAGTGCAGGTGGATGAGCAGAAGTGCGACGTAGGCATGAGCCACGACACTCGACGGTAGCGCGCCGTCGCGTGCTCCCGACGGTCGACCACGCCGGGCGGGCGCTAGGAGAGCGCCCGCTCGACCTGCCGCGTCTCGTAGACCTCGAGCACGTCGCCCTCCTTGACGTCCTGGTAGCTGGCCAGGACGATGCCGCACTCGAAGCCGGTGGCCACCTCGCGCACGTCGTCGTTGAAGCGCTTGAGCGAGCCGATCGTCGTGTCGTAGATGACCGTGCCGTCGCGGACGAGCCGCACCTTGGCGCCACGGCGGACCGTGCCGTCGGTGACGTAGCAGCCGGCGATGGTGCCCACGCGCGAGGCGCGGAACGTCTGGCGCACCTCGACGGTGCCGACGGTCTCCTCGACCTCCTCGGGGGCGAGCATGCCGGTCATGGCGTCGCGCAGGTCGTCCAGGGCCTTGTAGATGACCGAGTACGTCCGGATCTCCACGCCCTCGCGCTCGGCCACCACCCGGGCGTCGCCGACCGGGCGGACGTTGAAGCCGAGGATCACGGCCTCCGACGCCGCGGCGAGCATCACGTCGGACTCGGTGATGCCGCCCACGCCGGCGCTGAGGATGTTGACGTGGATCTCGTCCTGCGGGAGCTTGGCGATCTCGTCCTCGAAGGCCTCCAGCGAGCCGGAGACGTCGGCCTTGAGCACGAGGTCGAGCTCCTGGACCTCGCCCTGCTCGATGCCCTTGAAGATGTCCTCGAAGGAGATCTTGCGACCGGCGCGCCGGGCCTGGGCCTCGTTGCGCAGCCGCACGCCGCGGTCGTTGGCCTGCTGGCGGGCCGCGCGGTCGTTGTCGACGACGCGGACGTACTCGCCGGCGTCGGGGACGCTGTCGAGCCCGAGCACCTCCACCGGGTCGCCCGGAACCGCCACGTCGACGCGCTCGCCGTTGTAGGCGGCCATCGCGCGGACGCGGCCCCAGTGCGAGCCGGCCACCACCGCGTCGCCGACGCGCAGCGTGCCGCGCTGGATCAGCAGGGTCGCGACCGGACCGCGGCCCGGGTCGAGCTTGGACTCGATGACCACACCGCTGGCCTGGGTGTTGGGGTTGGCGGCGAGCTCCTCGAGCTCGGCGACCACGAGGATCGTGTCGAGCAGGTCGTCCAGGCCCTGATGGGTCTTGGCCGACACGTCGACGAACTCGGTCTCGCCGCCCCACTCCGAGGGCTGCAGGTCGAGCTGCGTCATCTCCGTGCGCACGCGCGTCGGGTCGGCGCCCTCCTTGTCGACCTTGTTGACGGCGACGAGGATCGGGACGTCGGCGGCCCGGGAGTGGTCGACGGCCTCGCGCGTCTGCGGCATGACGCCGTCGTCGGCGGCGACCACGACGACCGAGATGTCGGCCACCTGCCCGCCGCGGGCGCGCATGGCGGTGAACGCCTCGTGGCCCGGGGTGTCCAGGAAGGTGATCGTCTTGTCGTTGTGGTGGACCTGGTAGGCGCCGATGTGCTGGGTGATGCCGCCCGCCTCGCCCGAGGCGACCTCGGTCTCGCGGATGGCGTCCAGCAGCGACGTCTTGCCGTGGTCGACGTGACCCATGATCGCCACGACCGGCGGGCGCTCGACGAGCTCGTCGTCGGTGTCCTCGAACGTGGGCTCCTCGTCGGCCTCGTCGTCGGCGTGGACGACCACGACCTCCTTGCCGAACTCCTCGCCGAGGAGCGCGATCGCCTCGTCGGAGAGGGTCTGGGTGAGGGTGACCATCTCCCCCATGCTCATGAGCCTCTTGATGATGTCGGCCACCGCGATGCCGAGGTACTCGGCCACGTCGCGGACCGTCGAGCCGGAGTTGATCCGGACGACGTCGGTGCGGCTCATGACGTCGGCCTGCAGCGGCGCGGCGACCTCCTCCAGCACCTCGCGGCGGCGACGGCCGCGGCTGCGGCGCCCGGGGCGCCGGCCGGGAGGCCCGCCGGGGCCGGGACCGCCGGGGCCGCCGGGACCGCCGGGGCCACCGGGACCGCCGGGGCCCTGGCGGCGCGAGGCCTGGGAGTCGATGACGACGCGCCGGCGTCCGCCGCCGGGACCGCCCTCGTCGCGCAGGCCGCCGCGCGACGGGCGCTTGGGCTGCGACTGGGTCTCGTCCCGAGTGGGGCGCTTGGGCTCCTCGGGCTTGGCGATGATCTTGGGGCCCCTGCCCGGGGCCGGGGGGCCGGCGGGCTTGCCCGCCTGCTTGGCCTCGGGCTGCTCGGCGGCGGCCTCGGCCGTGGGCGCGGCGGCAGCGGCAGGCTCGGCGGCCTCGGGGCGCGGCGGCAGAGCGTCGCGGCGCGCGGCCGGGGTCGGGCTCGGCGCGGGCGCGTGCGGGCTGAGGCCCGGCTTGGGCGCCCGCCCGCGCGCCGGCGCCTTCTCACGGGCCGGTGGCTTGGACGCGGGTGCGGCGGGACGCTTGGGCTGCTCGCGCGGCGGCGCCGGCGTCGACGCGGCCGGGCGCTGCGAGGAGGCCCCATCCGCCGCGGGCTTGGGCGGCTGGGCCGGCGCGACGGGCTGGGCGGGCGCGGCCTGCGGCGCGGGCGCCGTGGGCTGCGCCGCGGGCTGGGCGGGCGGCGCCTGGCGCGCGGCCGGCTGAGCCTGCGGGCGCGGCGCCGGCTGGGCCGAAGGGCGTGGCGGCGGCGGCGCGGACGGCCGCGCGGCCGGCTGGGCGGACGGGCGCGGCGGCATCGGGGGACGCGGGTAGTCGTCCTCCTGGCGGCGCGAGGGCACCTTCAGCGGCGGCCCGTCGGGCTCGAAGATGCGGCGCGTCCGCTGCGCCGGCTGTGGCGGAGCGGCGCCCGGCGCGGGCGTGGCGGGGCGCGCCGGCGCGCGGCCGGCGGCGGGCGCCTGGCCCGCGGCGGCGGGGCGCGGCGGCGCGGCGGCGGCCGCCGGCTTGGCCGGGGCGGCGCCGTTGCCCGTCAGCGCACGCAGCGCATCGGCCTCGTCGACGGTCGACGCGGCGGCCGTGACGTCGAAGCCGGCGTCGCGCAGCTTGGTGAGCACGTCCGCACTGGACATGCCCTGCTCCTTGGCGATCTCGTGAACGCGCTTTTTTCCCATTGGCTAAATCGATTCTACGAGGTCGTCGGCAACGGACACGGTACGGCGGAAGGCGCGAGCGAAGGCGCGCCGGTCGATCGCGACCCGCACGCAGGCGGACCCGCACACGTAGGCGCCCCGACCCTGCAGGGTGGCGCCGGGATCGGCGACCACGCGGTCGCCACTCAGCGCCACGCGTCGCAGCTCGGCCTGGGGCGCACGGCGCCCGCAGGCCACGCAGCGGCGCTCCGGCGTCCGGGGGCCTATGAGGCGGGCTCCTCGGCGGCGGGCTCGGGCGCCTCGGCCGCCGGCTCGAGCCCGTCGGCGGCCAGCGCCTCGGGCTCGGCGGCCTCGGGCGCGGGCTCCAGGCCGTCGGCCTCCTCGGCCACGAGCTCCTCGACCGCGAGCTCCTCGACCGCGACCTCCTCGGCCATGGCCTCCTCGACCAGCCCGTCGTTGCCGTCGGGCCCCGGGGCGCCCTCGGCGAGCGCCTCCTGCGCGACGGCCTCGTCGACCTCGCCGTCCTCCAGCGGCTCGCCCCCGTCCTGCGGCGGCTCGCCGGCGACGTAGACGGTGCCGGTGCCCTCGAGCGCCTGGTGGGAGTCGACGCCGCAGAAGCGCGAGCCGGGCAGCGCCGCGTTGGGGCAGCGGCGGCCGTTGCCCAGGATCGCCGCGCAGCGCCCGCCGGTCTCCTCCTCGGCGTAGCCGGAGTCGGGCTCCTCGGTGGCGAACTCGGTCTCGGACTTGATGTCGATGCGCCAGCCGGTCAGGCGCGCGGCCAACCGCGCGTTCTGGCCCTCGCGGCCGATGGCGAGCGAGAGCTGGTCGTCGGGGACCACGACGGTGGCCTGGCGGGCGTCGTCGTCGACGAGCACCTCGCGCACGCGCGCCGGCGAGAGCGCCTTGGCGACGAAGCGGGCGGGCTCGTCGTTGTAGGGGATGATGTCGATCTTCTCGCCGCGCAACTCGGAGACGACCATGCGCACGCGCGAGCCGCGCGGGCCGACGCAGGCGCCGACCGGGTCGACGCCGTCGGCGTACGAGACCACCGCGATCTTCGAGCGGTAGCCGGGCTCGCGGGCGACGTTGGCGATCTCGACCAGGCCGTCGGCGATCTCGGGGACCTCGAGCTCGAAGAGCTTCTTGATGAGCTCGGGGTCGCGCCGGCTGACGATGATCGACGGGCCCTTGGTGGAGGGCGAGACCTCCTTGATGACCGCCTTGATGCGCTGGGAGTGGTCGTAGCGCTCGCCGTCGACCTGCTCGGACTTCGGCAGGAGCGCCTCGACGCGCTCGCGGAGCTGGACCAGCGTGTAGCGCGAGTCGGACTGCTGGACGATGCCGGTGATCAGCTCGCCCACGCGGTCGCGGTACTCCTCGAACATCATGTCGCGCTCGGCCTCGCGGATGCGCTGCAGGATGACCTGCTTGGCCGTCTGCGCCGCGATGCGCCCGAAGTCGTCGGGGGTGACGTCGCGCTCGTCGATCTGGTCGCGGTACTCCTCGAACTTGGCCGGATCGATCTCGGGATCCTGCGGCTCGACGGGGTCGCCCGTCTCCGGGTCGATGTAGGTGCCCTCGTCGATCGTCTCGACGATGAGGTGGGCCTCCAGGCGCTCGGGCACGATCAGCTCGATGACCCGGTAGTCGCCGGTGTCGGGGTCCATCTCGACGCGCGCGTACTTGGCGGCGCCGGGCTGCTTCTTGTAGGCGGAGAGGAGGGCGTCCTCGAGCGCGTGGATGAGCCGGTCGGGGGCGATCCCCTTCTCGACGGCCAGCGCCTTCATGGCCTCCAGGATCTCTCGCGACATGGTCGGTACTACTCCTCGACGAGGTTGGAACGGTGGATCTCGGCGTACGGGATGGCGATGACCCCGGTGTCCGCGGCGATGGTGACCTCGGCGTCGGTGGCGCCGACGAGCTCCCCGGTGAAGGTCGTGTGGCCGTCGCGCGCGTCGCGCATGCGCACGCGGGCGCGGCGGCCGAGGAAGTGGCGGAAGTGCGCCGGCTTGGTCAGCGGGCGGGTGCGCCCGGGCGAGGACACCTCGAGCGCGTAGTGCTCGCGGACCTCGGGCAGCAGGCGGGTGACGCGCTCGCACAGGGCGAGCGAGACGCCGTCGGGATGGTCGATGAAGAGGCGAAGCGTCTGCCCCCCGACCACTTCGGCGAGCAGCACTTCGACGTCGGGCGCCGCCTCTGCGAGGCGCGCCTCGATGTCGGCCTGCAGGCTGCTCATTCTCAACTCCTTCCCGACAACAAAAAAGCGGGCGTGCGCCCGCTTCCATCGACTTCGGCCGGCGAACCGACCACACGAAAGCTGTAGCCAGAAGATAGCACTCTGGGTGCGAGCGGGGCCCGGCGCAAGGCCGCCGAAGAGCCAGGCGATCCCCCGTGGGGCGCCGGGCCGAGCGAGTGCGGATCGTCGTCCCTGCCGGCGCACGCCGGCGCGGGACAGTGCTCCGCACGGACCGCGCTCGGCGGGTGCCGGCGGGGAGGGCGAGACGCCCTCAAGCGGCCCGGCGCCGGGCCTTGTCTCGGTAGACCCGGTAGTCCTCGCGCTCGGGCCGCAGGCACGAGGCCAGCGCGAGCGGCTTGCGCGCCTCCGCGTGGCGGCCCAGGAGCTGCAGCGAGCGGCCCAGGCAGAAGAGGGCGAAGTCGTTGGTCGGCGCGCGCTCGACGACAGCCGCGAACTCGTCCGCCGCCTCGCGGTAGCGGCGCGCGCCGAACAGCGCGCGCCCGAGCGCCTCGCGGATCGATGCCTTGTCGGGCTCGAGGTCGCGGGCCCGGGCGAGCGGCACGACCGCGGCGTGGAAGTCGCCGTGTTCGAGCAGCTCGCTTCCGTTGCGGAACAGTTCGTACGCGCCCTCCATGCCGAGGTTCAAGTGTACGACCGCCGTGGACGGTTGCGCCGGGGCAGCGCGGGAGGCAGCGCCCACAGGGCGCGCAGCCGCCCGGCGACCCCGAGGCCGGCCGCGAGCTGGCGGCGCAGCGCCCGGCGCTGGGCGGCCGTCGGGCCCGTCCCCCGCCCACCGAACCGCAGGTCTCGCAGCGCCCGCAGGTAGCCGGCGGCGGCGTCGGAGCCGGCGAGCAGGCTCTCCAGGCGCGCGAGCGTGACCTGCGGCCCGGGATGGCGCCCGGACCGGTACAGCGCGCGCTGCAGCTCGGCCAGCTCGGGCGCGGCGGGCGCGAACGGCAGGCGCCCGCGCCGCCAGAGCCGCCAGCCGCCGAAGGCCGCCAGCAGGGCCAGGAGCGCCGCGACGACCGGCAGCGTCCAGTCGGTGCCTCGATCCAGCGGCGCCAGCGGGGCGGCCGAGCCGGCGCCGGCGAACGGGCGGTCGCCGGCCTGACCGAGCCGGCCCTGGTTCGCGGCGCTCCCGGACCCCGGGAACGACGGCGTGTCGTCGAGCTGCGACAGCGCGGGCGCGGTCGCCGGCGTCGGATCCATGGTGATCCAGCCGTAGGGCGGGAAGTAGGCCTCGACCCACGAGTGCGCGTCGGTGTCGCGGACGACGAACTCCTTGCGGTCGCGGTCGATGCCGCCGGGGCTGAAGCCCGACGCCACCCGGGCCGGCACGCCGCCCATGCGCAGCATCAGCGCCATCACGCCCGAGAACTGCTGGCAGTAGCCGCGGCGCTCCTTGAACAGGAACGTCGCCAGCGGATAGGCGGCCGGCGGCGGTGACTCGTCGTAGCTGGCGCCCTGCTCGACGCGGTTGCGGACGGCGAGGGCGAACTGGTAGGGCGTGCGCGCCCGCTGGGCCATGGTGCGCGCCAGCGCGTACAGCCGCGCGTAGGGCGAATCCGAGATGACGCGCCCGCCGTTGCCGGCGCCGTCGACCGCGCCCGTCCTGTAGACGATCGACGGGCCGCCGTCCGCGGCCGTGCCGCCGAACCGCGGGAACTGCAGCGTCGCGCTCGCGCCGATCGGCGTCGTCCCGTCCGGCTGGAGGATCTGGGTCGCCGCGCCGCGGACGGGGAGGTCGGTCTGCAGGTAGTCGTCGACGTAGGCGGGGTAGTCGCTGCCGGAGCGCCGGAGCTGGGCGTCGGTCGGGCGCGGCGTGTAGACGAGCGCCTCGTAGGAGTCGCCGGGCTTGAGCGGCTTGCCGGCGGTGACGAACGTGCCGCCGGAAACCGGCAGCGCCGGCTGCGAGGCGCCCGGCAAGATCTGGCGGGTCTGCCCGGCGCCGACGAACTGCAGCGAGCGCAGGCCGCGGTCGACGACCTTGATGCGCTGCAGCCACTGGCGCTGGATCGGCGGGGCGGGCTCGTTGCGCGACGCCGGCGCCTGCATCCAGCGCCGGCCGTCGAACGCGTCGAGGTTCGCCGCCTTCCAGTAGACCTGGGTCCTCGCCTTGATCCGCAGCAGCTCGCGCCCGTCGCGCGGCCACGTCAGCGGCCCGTAGCGGTGGTCCCAGTTGAAGACCTCCGCGTGCGTGGGCTCGAACTTCGCCGCGAAGGCCTGGTAGTCGAACCACGGGCGCGGCCCGTCGAGCTGCGGCGCGACGGCCGCGCCGACGGCCGCCGCCAGCACGATCGAGGCGCCGGCCGCGCCCGCCTGGTCGGCGCGCAGGCGCTCGAGCCACAGGAACGCGGCCATGAAGATGCAGAAGACCGCCCCGCCGAGATACGGGCGCGCGGGCGCGTGCTCGACGATCGGCACGCCGTACAGCGTCCCCAGCGCGACGGCCGCGGCGAGCTGGCGGCCGTGCCGGGCGGGCGCGAGCGCCGCGACCGACACGACGGCCGGCCGCGCGCCGCCGGCGGGGCCGCGGCGCGGCCAGAACGCCAGTAGCGCCGCCAGGCAGATCAGGCCGGTGCCGCCGACGACGATGGCGATGCGCGTCCAGTCGTCGACGCCGCGGTAGGGCACCGTCACCCCGGGCGTCGAGCCGATGCCCTCCACCAGGCCGGCCAGGAGCTCGTCCCAGTGGCGCGGCTCCAGGAACCGCAGCGGCACGCCGGCGGTGAGCAGGGCGACCGCGACGAGCGCGACGGCAACGGCCGCGCCGATG
>JAXDHQ010000306.1:0-6756 GCA_034664395.1 Solirubrobacteraceae bacterium
CCCCCCCCGACGGGGCTTCCCTGCCCGACCGCTAGGTCAGCGGCGTGGCGTTCGGCGTCACCGTCACCGTGATCGGCGCCGAGACGCCGCGCTGGTTCTCGGGGCCGCCAGGGATGAGGATCCGGAACACCTTGGTGCCCGGCACCGTCACCCGGCGCTGGATCGTGAACGTCGAGCCGGCCCCGACGCGCGCCATCTCCACGTTGTGCCAGTCGCTCCCGGAGGCGTTCTGGCGCTGCAGGAAGATGACGTGGCCGGTCTTGTCCGGCGACACGCTGCCGGTGAAGGTCAGCGTCTGCCCGGCCTGCACCGTCGTCTGGTCGACGCTGGCGGTCACGACGTCCTTGACGCCCTCGAACAGCACCGCGCTGCGGAGCCCGAGGGCCTGCGTGCGGTAGAAGCTGCTGAGCACCGGCGTCTGCGAGAACGAGTAGTTGCCGGCGGCGTCGGTCATCGTCACCGCGACGGGGGAGAACCCGCTCCTCGCCGTGCGGGCCAGGAGCGTGACCGGCGTGGGGGAGGTCACCCCGGCGACGACGCCGGTCAGGGTGACCGACTGGCCCTCGTCGATCGGGTTCGCCGACGCGACGATCGTCAGCTTCGGGTTCTGGCGCTGCTCGATCTGCAGCGAGAGCACGTTCGACGGGCTCTTGATGTTGCGGCGGTCGCCCCGGAACAGGACGCGCACGTTGGCGTCGCCCGGCACCCGGAAGCGATGCACGATCGAGTACGAGCCGCCGGGTGCGATGCGGCCGCGATCGATCGTGCGCCAGTCGTCGCCGGCCGTCGCCGAGCTCTGGCGCTGCAGGAGCACGCGCTGGCCCGCGTGGTTGGGCGACACCGTCCCGCTGAACGTGGTCGGCGCGCCGGTCACGACGTTCGTGTCGGCGGGCCCGTTCAGCGTCAGCAGCGCGAAGACCTTCTCGTGCACGATCCGGCTGCGACGGCCGTTCACCACGACGAACCAGTTGCGGTTCGTCGTCACGACGCCGTCGGCGCGCGTGAACTCGTAATGGCCGGTGGCGCTCGCCGTCGTCCGCGACACGGGCGTGAACCGCGGGGCCGGGTTGACCCGATGCCAGAGGACGACGCGCGCCCCTGCCGGCGCGTCGCCGAAGATGACGACGGGATCGCCGGCCGTGTTCGGATTCGGCGCGGCGTTGATGGTGAGCGCGCCGCTCGCGGCGGCCCGCTGGTGGACCGCGGCGGACGCGCCGGGCGCGCCTGCGAGGAGCGCCGCCGCGATGGCCGCGGTGGCGGCGAGGGAGCCACCCCTGACTGTCATGATGATCCTCCCTGGTGGGTTGTGTACTGGCGTGGCGTCGGTACGAACCCACCAGGGGCATTGTCGATGCGGCGCGCCGTCAGGCGCGCGGACCTCCGGCGATCAGAGGTCGGGCCGCTCGGAGCTCTCGACCGCGGGCGGCGGGGGCTCCTCGTCGTGGTGCGACGAGGCGATCGACTCGCGGAAGTTGCGGATCGCGGCGCCCAGGCCGCGACCGGCCTCCGGAAGCCGCTTCGGACCCAGGACGATCAACGCGATCGCCAGGATGACGAGCAGGTGCATCGGGCTTTCGAGGCCGGAGAGCATGGAAGGACGTCCTTGAGAGCGGGTGGTGCTCGCGAGCGTACTCCGGCCCCCGCGGCACGGCGCCGCCTCAAGCGGCCGGCCGCACCGCCGATGGACGGGGGTATGTCATCGTGGAGTTCGCCTACGAGCTGTCTGAGCGGTCAGAAGGAGATCCCATGAGCCAGTCCCGCACGCAACGCCTGCTGCTCCTCGCCGCCGCCCTGGTGGTCGTCGTCGCGGCGTTCGTCGTGCTGCGGCCCGGCTCCGACGACCGCTCCGCTTCGACCACCGCGCCCGCCGCGACGGCCCCCGCCGCCGGCGCGACGACCACGACCGACGCCGCGACGCCGAACGCGAAGCCCAAGGCGCCGTCGATCCCGACCGTCCGCATCGTCGATGGAAAGCCCGCCGGCGGGGTGAAGAAGATCGCCGTTCAGAAGGGCGAGCGGATCCGCCTGCGGGTGGTCTCCGACGTCGCCGACGAGATCCACGTGCACGGCTACGACCTCAAGAAGGACGTCGCCGCCGGCGGGACCGCGAGCTTCTCGTTCCCGGCGAGCATCGACGGGAGGTTCGAGGTCGAGCTCGAGCACGCCGGGCAGCAGATCGCGAGCCTCGAGGTGAACCCGTGAGCCTGCCCATCGCCCACTTCGCCGACTGGTACCAGTCGCTGCTGTACCTGGCGCCGATCGTCGTGGTCGTCGCCGGCCTCTGGTTCCTCGGTCGCCGCGACGCGGACGAGGACGGCGAGCCCGAGGGCTGACGGCGTCGCGGCGGCGCCTACGAGTCGCGGCCGCGGAAGAACATCAGGTAGATCACGACCACGACGATCCAGCCGATGACGATCGCCGCGGCGAGCACGATCGTGAGCGCCGTCATGCCTGCATCGGCGAGGAGGAGCGCCGCCATGCGGCGCCGATCGTAGCGCCGCAGGCGGCTCCGCTCGCCGGTGGCAACGCGCCTGAGCGGGGGGCGCCGCGGGCGTCTGACTCAGAAGACACTCCTGGGACGTCCGTCCGAAAAATGTCAAGAGACATCTTGACGACGGCCGACACACGTGCGTAGAGTGCGCGCCAGAGGAGAGGGTCCACGTCGCCGGCCGGAACGTGCCTCGCACGCCGTGGTGATGTCGGACAACAGACGACAGGCAAAAGGTGCTCTGGTGGCAAGAGAGCGACGCCCGTTCGCCCCCGTGGGGACACGCCGGAACTTCGAGCTCGTCATGGAGGCGCTGCGCAAGGCCATCGCCTCCGGGCAGATCCAGCCGGGCGAGCAGCTCCCGGCCGAGCCCGCGCTCGCCGAGGAGTTCGGCGTGTCGCGCTCGGTGCTGCGCGAGGCGCTGAAGGTCCTCGAGCTGTCGGGCGACCTGACCGTCCGCCGCGGCTACGGGGGCGGCACGTTCGTGGCCGAGCCGCCCGTCGCGCACGAGCACGCGCCGGTCCCCGGGCAGGGCGTCGCCACGCTCGCCCTGTCGTCGGCGCAGCTCCTCGACGTCCGGCTCGCGCTCGAGCCGGCGGCCGCCCGCGTCGCCGCCGTGCTCGGCACGCCCGAGGCCCGCGCCCTACGCGAGGCCGTCAACGACATCGAGATGCTCGACTCGCGCCCGGCGCACGTGCTCGCCGCCGACGTCGACTTCCACGTCGCCGTGGCGACCGCCACGGGCAACCCGGTGTTCGCGACGACGCTGCGCGGCCTGCGGCCCGTCACCTACCGCGCCCTGAACGAGGTCGCTCAGCTCCCCGACTGGCGCGAGCGCGCCCGCGAGGACCACGAGCGGATCGCCTTCGAGATCGCCCGCCGCAACGCCGAGCTGGCCGAGACGCTCATGCGCTCGCACATCCTCGCCGAGTGGGATCGACGCCGCGAGGAGCTCGAGCACCGCGGGGCCGACGCCGACGGCGGCCCGGTCCTGAGCGCCCTGCCGACGCTCGGCGCGGTCGAGCGGGGAGCGTGATATGGCCGCGCCGTGGCGCTCCGAGATCGAGGCCGTCCCGTGGGACGAGGTGCCGCGCCTCCAGGAGCCGCGACTGCGCGACCAGCTCGCCTACGTCGCCGCGCGCTCGCCCTTCTACGAGCGCAAGTGGGCGGAAGCGGGCTTCCGGCCCGAGCGGGTGCGGACGGTGGCCGACGTCGCGCACGCGCCGTTCACGACCAAGGAGGAGCTGCGCGACAGCCAGACCGAGTGCCCGCCGCTGGGCTGGCACCAGGCCGCGCCGCTGCGCGACGTCATCCGCATCCACTCCTCCAGCGGCACGACCGGCCGGCCCAGCTACATCGGGATCACGCGGGCCGACAACGAGGGCTGGATCGACACCGTCGCCCGGGCGTACTGGTGCGAGGGGGTGCGTCGGGACGACGTCGTCATCCACGCGTTCGGGCTGGGCTTCTTCGTCGGCGGCCTGCCGCTGAAGGACGCCATCGAGGACATCGGCGCGACGTTCGTCCCCATCGGCACCGGGGCGTCGGACCGCGTCGTGACGAGCATCCGGAACCTCGGCGGGACGGTCCTGACCTGCACGCCGTCCTACGCGCAGTACCTCGCCGAGCACGTGCGCACGGTCTTCGAGATGGACCCCGCCGACCTCGGGCTGCGGCGCGTCATGGTCGGCGCCGAGCCGGGCGGGGGCGTCCCCGCCGTGCGCGACCGGATCGCCGGCGACTTCGGCGCCGAGGTGACCGAGGGCATGGGCAACGCCGATCTCATCCCGGTCTACCTCGCGTCGTGCGACGCCGGCGACGGGATGCACGTCGTGGCCCCCGACCAGCTCCTGCTCGAGCTCGTCGACCAGGAGACCCTCGGGCCGCTGGAGTGGACCGACGGGGCCGAGGGCGAGCTGGTCGCCACGCACCTGGGGCGCGAGTGCGTGCCGCTCGTGCGCTTCCGGACCCGCGACCGCATCGTGGTGAACACGAAGCCGTGCGTCTGCGGGCGCGGCGGCCCGCGCATCGCCTGTGTCGGACGCACCGACGACATGCTGATCGTCGCCGGCGTGAACGTCTGGCCCTCGGCGATCTCCGACCTCGTCTGCGGGCTGCGCCCCCGCACCACCGGCGCCTTCCAGATCCTGCTCGCCGAGCGGGGGCCGAGGGTCGCCCCGCCGCTGCGCCTGCAGGTCGAGTACGGCGACGAGGCGACCGACCTCGCCTCGCTGCGGCGCCAGATCGAGACGCTGATCCGCGACCGGCTGGTCGTCCGCGCCGACGTCGAGCTGGTCCCGCCGTCGACGCTCGAGCGCTGGGAGATGAAGGCCCAGCTCGTCCGCACCCTGAGCCCCACCCCGTCCGTGGCAGGAGGAGCCGCATGACGACTACCCGCGAACGTCGCTACACGGTCGACATCGACATCGGCGGCACGCTCACCGACGGCCTCTTCGGCGACGGCGAGAAGGTCCACGCCGTCAAGGTCGACACCACGCCGCACGACTTCACGCGCTGCTTCTTCGACTGCCTGCACGAGGGCGCGAAGGCGATGGGCCACGACGACCTGACGAGCTTCCTCGCCGGCGTCGCCGTCGTGCGCTGGTCGACGACGATCGCGACCAACGTGCTCGCCGAGGGCAAGGGCCCGCGCATCGGGCTGCTCGTGAGCGGCGGCGAGGGCGGGCGCCTCTACGGCGACGCCCCCAGCGCCGCCGTCGGCGGCGTCGTGGCGCCCGAGAACATCGTCGAGGTCTCCGACGACGCGAGCGACGAGGAGCTGCTCACCGCGATCCGGTCGCTGCTCGAGCAGGGCGTGCGCCGCGTGTGCGTCTCCCTGCGCGGCGCGTTCGAGGACGGCGGACGCGAGCTCGCCGTCAAGCGCCTGGTCAACGACTCCTTCCCCGACCACTTCCTGGGCGCGGTGCCGGTGCTGCTCGGCAGCGAGGTGTGCCGCCACCCCGACGACCAGACGCGCACGCACATGGCGCTGATCAACGCCTACGTCCACACGCCGCTCGCGGTCGCGCTGTTCAAGGCCGAGGACGAGCTCCTCGGCGAGTACGGCTACCGGCGCCCGGTGTACATCGCCCACATCAACGGGGGCGTCGCCCGCGTGGCCAAGACGAAGGGCATCGACACGACCGAGTCGAGCCCCTACTTCGGCCTCTCGGCGTGCGCGTACTTCGCGCGGCGCTACGGCCTCGACCGCGTCCTCGCCCTCGACGTCGGCGGGACCACGGCCAAGCTCGGCGCCGTCGTCGACGGCGAGCTGCTGACGGCGCCCGAGGGGGAGCTGTTCGGGATCCCGCTCAAGACGCCGTGGCCGCTGCTGCGGTCGGCGGCCGTCGGCGGCGGCAGCGTCGCGCGGGTGCAGGACGGTGCGGTGGCGCTCGGCCCCGAGAGCATGGGCGCGTTCCCGGGACCGGCGTGCTACGACCTCGGCTCCGCCCGGGCGACGCTCACCGACGCCTTCCTGGTCAGCGGGATGCTCGACCCCGACGGGTTCCTGGGCGGCAGGCGCCGGCTCAGCGTCGAGCGGGCCACCGAGGCGCTGCGCCGCGACGTCGCCGAGCCCCTGGGCGTCGACGTCGAGGAGGCCGCCCGGCTCGTGGCCGAACGCGGCGTGGAGATCGTCGTGCGCACGGCCGAGGAGACCCTCGGCGTCGCCGGGCTGGATCCCAGCGACTTCACCCTGTTCTGCTTCGGCGGCAACGGCGGCAACTTCGCCGCGCCGACCGCCGAGCGCCTGGGGGTCCGGCGTGCGGTCGTCTTCCAGCTCGGGCCGGTCCTGAGCGCGTTCGGCTCGTCGGTCGCCGACGTCTGCCACGTCATGGAGGCGTGGCCCTTCCTGGCGCTGGACAACGGCGCCGCCGACGCCGTCCCGGCGCTGGTCGAGGAGATGCGGGCGACCGTCCTGCGCGATCTCGAGGGCGAGGGCCTGCGGACCGACGACGCGACCGTGCGGGCCGAGCTCGGGTTCGGCGGCGGCGCGACGGTCACGACGGCGCCCGAGCCCGCGGCCCTCGCGGCCGCCCTGGCCGAGGCCCCGGCGGGCGCGCGACTGGAGCACGTCGCCGTGCGCGGCGTCGTGCCCACGCCGCGCTTCGACCCGGCCACCGTGGTCGGCACGGGCGGGGCGGCCGCCGCCACCGGCCGGCGGCAGGTGCGGGGCGCCGAGGCGAGCCTGTACTCGTGGCACGACCTGCAGCCCGACGCCGTCATCGCCGGGCCGGCGGTCCTCGAGTCCGAGACCAACACGTGCACGA
>JAXDHQ010000307.1:0-2859 GCA_034664395.1 Solirubrobacteraceae bacterium
CCAGGCGGGCGAGCGTGGTCTTGCCCGATCCGGGCGGCCCGTAGAGGACCATCGAGTGGGGACGGCCCTGCTCGATCGCGGTGCGCAGCGCCGAGCCCGCGGCGAGGAGGTGCTCCTGGCCGACGACGTCCTCCAGGCGGCGCGGGCGCAGGCGCGTGGCCAGCGGACGGCGCCCGGCGCCGGCGGCCCGCTCCGGCCGGCTGGGCTCGGCGTCGCCGGCGTCGAAGAGCTGGTCCATCCGCATATCCTCCCGCGCGCCGCCCGTGGACTACGCGCTCTTCATGGTCTGGTGCTTCACCGTCGCCCTCGCGGGCGGCCTGGTGGGGCTCGTGCTCGGCAACATCCGTCTGCCCGCCACGCTGCTGATCGCCTCCAGCGCCGCGGCGGGCACCGGCGCCAACCTCATCATCTCCGCCGCGGCGGCCGGCACCGCGGCGATCGCCCACCTGCGCGCAGGTCGGATCAACTGGCGCCTGTTCGCGTGGATGGCGCCGCCGTCGATCGCGGGCGCGGTCGCCGGCGGCTACCTGTCCGGCGTGCTGCCTCGCAACGCGCTGCTGGCGGTCATCGCCGCGGTGCTGCTCTACAGCTCGTACGACCTCGCGCGCTGGACGCCGCCCGAGCGCCGGCCCGAGGTCGACGGCGAGCCCGAGCTCGACATCGCCGCCGCGGTCGGGGCCGGCGCGGTCATCGGCTTCCTCGGCGGGGTCGTCGGCCTCATCCTCGGCTCGCTTCGCATGCCGGCGCTGCTCAAGGTCGTCGGCGAGGTGCCCTCGCGCGCGGCGGGGACGAACCTGGCCGTCGGCTTCTGGGTCGGGATCTTCGGGGCCCTCGGCCACCTGCCCTCCGCGCCGCCCGACTGGAAGGTGGCCGGGCTCGGGGCGGCGGCGTCGATCCCCGGGGCGCTGCTGGGCGCCCGGCTCACCGGCCGGCTGTCCGAGGTCCAGCTCGTGCGGGCGATCGCGGGCGTGCTGCTCGTGGCCGGCATCGCCACGGCGGTCGAGGCCGTGGCGTAGCCTGATCCGTCATGCCCGACGAGCTCGAGCGCGAGACGACCGACCTGCTGGCGCGCCTGGTCGCGACCAACACCGTCAACCCGCCCGGCAACGAGCGCCCCGCCCAGGAGCTGCTGGCGCGGCTGCTCGGCGACGCCGGCTTCGAGGTCGAGCTCCTCGGGCGCACCGCGGACCGCCCCAACCTCCTGGCCCGCCTGCGCGGCCGCGCCGACGGCCCGACGCTGTGCCTGCTCTCGCACGTCGACACCGTCCTGGCCGACCCGGCGGAGTGGGAGCGCGACCCGTGGTCGGGCGAGGTCGTCGACGGCGTCCTGTGGGGCCGCGGCGCCCAGGACATGAAGTCCCAGACGGCGGCCGAGGTCACCGGCGCCATCGCGCTCGCCCGCGAGGGCTGGCGCCCGCCGCGCGGCGACCTCCTGGTGGCGGTCGTCGTCGACGAGGAGACCGGCGGCTCCGAGGGCGCGGTCTGGCTGACCGAGGAGCACCCCGACAAGGCCCGCTGCGACATGCTCCTCAACGAGGGCGCCGGCACCGTGATCCCGTTCGAGGGCGGCAGCGTCTACGGCGTGTGCGTCGCCGAGAAGGGCGTCTTCCGCTTCACGGTCACCACCGACGGCGTCGCCGGCCACGCCTCGATGCCGAAGATGGGCGAGAACGCGCTGCTGAAGATGGTGCCGGTGCTGCAGGCGATCGCCGAGCGCCAGCCCGCCTACGACGTCACCGACACGCCGCGCTCGCTGCTGGCGGCGCTCGGCGTCCCGCTCGACGGCGATCCGGTCGCCGCCCTGCGCGCCCTCCACGAGCGCGACCCCGTCCTCGCCGTCCTGGTCGAGCCGATGCTCGGCGTCACGCTCGCGCCGACGCGCATCAGCGCCTCGGACAAGATCAACGTGATCCCCTCGCGCGCGCGCCTGCAGGTCGACTGCCGCACGCCGCCCGGGATGGGGCGCGAGCAGGTCCTGCGCCGCATCCACGAGGTGCTCGGCGGCGATGGCTATCGCGTCGACTTCACCGAGGAGGTCGTGGGCAACAGCTCCCCGGCGGACACCCCGCTCATGGACGCCCTGCGCGGCTGGGTGACCCGCGAGGACCCCGACGCCCAGGTCGTGCCGACGATGCTGCCCGCGTTCACCGACTCCCGCACGTTCCGCGACGCGTTCCCGGAGTGCGTGGCCTACGGCTTCTTCCCCCAGCGCGAGATGAACCTCTACGAGACCTCCCCGCTCATCCACTCCCGCGACGAGCGCATCGCCACCGCCGACCTCGGCTTCGCCGCCCGCTGCTATCGCGACGTCGCCCGGGAGCTGCTCGGATGACCGACTCCAAGCCCAAGCTCCGCCTCGGCGGGATGGCGCTGCGCAACGGGCTGCTCGTCCACGGCCCGACGCACTGGGCCGCCGCCGTGCGCCGGGCCGACGGCTCGGTCGGCGTGGCCTCGGGTCCCAAGCCGCGGGTGCGCGGGCGCCTGTCGGGCCTGCCCGGCGCGCGCGGCGTCCTGCGGCTGGGCGAGGCCGTCGCCGTCATCCCGCTGGTCAAGCGCGCGCTGCCCGAGGCGCGCCTGCCGTTCCAGGACGCGACCGTCGTCGCCACCATGGCCGCCACCGCGCTCGCGGGCGCGGCGCTGCGCCGCCGGGCGCCCGGCAACCTCGGCGAGGCGGCCCTGGCCGCGATCTCGATGGCGCCGTCGATCGTCGCGCTGCGCGGCGGCGACCTGGCCGCCTACCACGGCGTCGAGCACAAGGCGATCGGCGCCTACGAGCAGGACGGCGACGCGCGCGAGGCGACCAAGGAGCACGACCGCTGCGGCTCGCACCTCATCACGCCGCTGCTGGCGGCCAACCTG